>NZ_JBYNTS010000004.1:0-314412 GCF_057784975.1 Novosphingobium sp. DS6-6
AACAAACTCAAGAACTGGCGCCGAATTGCTACCCGCTACGACAAAACCCAAGAGTCACACCTCGGCTTCGTCAATCTCGTCGCCGTCCTACACTGGATACCCTTTGTCCACGAAACCTAGGATCAGCGAGTGGATTTCGCCAGTCCGCGCGACTCGGATGGGGCAACGTTACAACCGTTATATCTTCGCTTGAAAGATAAGCAGTACCTTTCCATCGCCGCTCGTTCTTTTCGAACCATTGGCCAATAAGGATATTGGCGCTGAGCATTTTGCGGGCCCATTTGCCGGCAGTATTACCAAGACAGAGCAAAGTTCGAATTTCAAGGTTTGAAATCACAGCTTTGTGGAAGGCCCAGCATGCTGGAAGCAGCGTTTTGACTTCTCGCTTTAGGTCCGCTTCATTGGCTGTACGCAAGAACACCATATTGCTCGCCGGAACGACGCGAGGATCAAGGCCCAAATTGTACAGCAAGTGAGCGAGTCGAGGCTGCATCCCGTGTGTGCCAACGGGATCTCCTCGCCAAGATTCATCCAGATAACGCGACCAAACGGCGGGACGGTCTGGCCACTCTTTGATGTCGCGCTCGACGGTTTCCGCGTTCTGAATGAGAGGGTTTCCCCCAGGATTGAGACCGAGGATGTAGATTGGAGATTTAACCGCAAAGGCGGCTGTACCGGAATAGAAAACCGAACCAGATCGACTTTGAAGATCAGGGGCGAGAGCACTGAGAACATCTATCAGATCATGCATGCCTGCTTTTCCTCGCCGCCTTGAACTGCTTCATAGGCGCAATACCCTTAAACCGCCTTGCGCATCCGGTCGGCCCCATTGCGTGCCAGCAAGGCGCAGGCATCGGCCCCCGGCATGGCGGACCAGAACAGGTGCCCCTGCACCAGTTCACATCCGGCAGCCTGTACCAGGCGGCGCTGCAACTCGGTTTCCACGCCTTCGGCCACGACTTTCATGCGCAGCGTCTGGCCCAATGCCACGATAGCGCCGAGGATCGACTGCGCATCGCGGTCTGTTTCGATATTCTGAACGAATGAGCGATCGATCTTGATCCGGTCGAACTGGAACGAGCGCAGGTAGCTGAGCGAGGAATAGCCGATGCCGAAATCGTCGAGCGCGATCCGGAAGCCCATGGCCTGAAGCGCGCGCAGCGATTGCGCCACGTTGTCGCTGCGATCCAGCATGACGCCCTCGGTCACTTCCAGAATGATCCGTTCGGGGCAAATGCCCGTCTCCTGCACCAGCACCTGGATCGTTTCGACAAAACCCTGTGCCATGATCTGGATGGGCGACAGGTTGATGGAGATGTCGCACGCCGGCCAGTTGCGGCACTGGGTGAACACGCGGCGCAGCATCCACGTGCCCAGCGGCACCATCTGCCCCGATTGTTCGGCAATCGGCACGAACACGCCCGGCGCGATGTCGCCGCGTTCGGGATGCGGCCAGCGCAGCAGGGCTTCGAAACCTTCGATCTGCGATGTGGTAAGATCCACGATGGGCTGGAAATGCGCTTCCAGCTCTTCGGCGGCAATGGCTCGGCGCAGTTCCAGTTCCAGTTCACGCGCCAGCCGTTCGCTCGCTTCCATGCCGTTGGTATAACAGCGATAGCGCGCGCGCCCGTTCTGCTTGGCGCGATAGAGGGCGATGTCGGCACGGCGCAGCAGTTCGTCGGCATCGTCGGTCTGGCTCGGCCCCCAGCTGATCCCGCACGAGCAGGTCACGCCCAGGCTGTGCCCGGAAATGATGAACGGCTCGGCCATGAGGCCGAGGATCTGGCGGCCAAGCGCGTTGGCCGCGCCGAGCCCGCCGGTGGTGCGGCGCATCACCACGAATTCGTCCCCGCCGAAACGCGCGATAAGATCGGTGCGCAGAAGCCCGTCACGCAGGCGCTGGGCCACCTGGGTGACCAGTTCGTCACCCACGTGATGGCCCATCGTATCGTTCACGGTCTTGAACGAATCGAGATCGACATAGGCCACGAAAACATCCGCCTGGATGTTTTGCACGGCATGCGCCCGCTGATGCACGACGCTGGCCAGTTCCTCGCGCAGCCGCTCGGCAAAATGAAGGCGGTTGGCAAGGCCCGACATGGGATCGTGCAACGCGTTGTACTGAGCCTGCGCTTCGCTGACCTGCAGATTGCGCGTGGTGTCGCGCATGCGCCGCACGATCACTGCCCCGCCGATCAGCACCGCCATGAACAGGAAAATCCAGGTGCCCAGCAGCGGTGCCGCCGTGCGCCAGATCGCCGGGCCGGGCAACTGCGCGGTCCACACGAAATAGCCCACCAGACTGCCGTCGGCACTGAATTGCGGCAGGGAGTTGCGCGCGGGGTCTGCCGGGGCGTGGCGCGAAAAATGGAAATCGGGCAGGAGCAGGTCGGCACCCAGCGCGCGCAGCACATTGGCGTCGATCCTGCGCAAGGAAACGAGATAGCGCGGCTCGGCCTTGAGCAGATCGAACGCGCGATCAGGCACGATGGCCGCCGCCGTCAACAACATCGGCTGGCCCTCGCGCCACAGCATCGACGAACCCCAGCGCGACAGCGGGGCGCCACGCCTGTCGATCGGCCACATCGTGGTGCCCCGAGGCTCGAACCTGGCTGCCAGGCCATAGACGTTCTGGTTCCGGCGGGCCTGGGCCAGCGCCGATTCGACCTGCCACCGCAAGGGCGCATAAGGATAGTTCGGATCGAACCGCCCGCGATGCCAGGCGCGCACCAGGCGGCCATCGGCATCGACCAGCATGGTTTCTTCCGCCCCCTGGTTGGTCCAGGGGAACATGCCCAGTTCCTGGTCCATCCAGGCAAGATCGTTGCCCAAGACGGCGTGACGCACCGTTTCGTCCCACACCAGTTGCCCGGTCTGGCCGATGATGACCGTGCGCACCCGCCCCTGGAGATAACGCGCGACCATCTCTCGCTCGTCGTTGCGGGTGAAAGCATCGGCGACGCGAACGGAATGGTTGAAAGCCGCCATCAACGCCGCCGACAAAGCCAGCAAGGCAATGAACGTCGCACCGATAATCCAGCCCATGCGCCGTTCTTGGCTCAACCTTCGCGTCCCTTAGCCCCGCGGGATCGGCGCGGTACGCGCCAAACGGATGAGTTATGGCGACGTATTACCAACAAATGGTTAGCACCGCCGGCGCCGTCGATCGCAGCGGCACCGGCTCGTGCCGCCTGAATGGCAAGGCATGCATGCGGGCCGCGGGCGCGGGGAACCTGCAAAACGCTGCACCGTTGGCAGATCGACAAGGATGCCGTCGCGCTACCGCACAACGCGGGGCGTCGCCATTTCAGGAGCCTGCCATGCTGTTGACCATCGCTCTCGTTCTGCTCGTGCTCTGGGCACTGGGCGTCTTCGCGTTCAAGGTGACCGCCGCCTTTATCCATATTCTGCTGATCCTGGCGCTGATCGTCGGGCTGATCCAGCTGTTTACCGGCCGCCGAACCGTATGACCGGCAGGGCCGGGCGGGCGTGCGACGCATGGCCCGGCCCTGGACGGTGTGTCGGTCAAAGCCAGCCTTGCCAATGCCGTGACGCCGCCGTAAAAGTTAGCGTTCCTAACTTTTCGGAGAGGCGCGATGCGCGAACGGCTTCAGCACTACATCGATGGCCAATGGGTCGACAGTCAGGGCGGGCGCCGGCACGCGGTGATCAATCCCGCCACGGAAGAACCTTGCGCGGAGATCACGCTGGGCACCCCGGCTGATGTCGACGCCGCCGTTGCGGCGGCACGCCGCGCCTTCGAAACGTTCAGCCGGACCACGCGGGAAGAGCGTATCGCCCTGCTGCAGAGCGTGGTGGAGGCGTACAAGAAGCGCATTCCCGACCTGGCCCGCGCAATGGCCGAGGAAATGGGCGCGCCCGTCAGTTTCGCCGGGACCGCGCAAGTGGGTACGGGCCTGAGCGCGTTCAACGGCACGATCGCGGCGCTGCGTGATTTCACGTTCGTGGAAGATCATGGTGCGTTCAAAGTGGCTTACGAGCCGATCGGCGTAGTGGGCCTTATCACGCCGTGGAACTGGCCGCTCAACCAGATCGCGCTCAAAGTCGCGCCCGCGCTCGCCGCGGGCGACACCATGGTGCTCAAGCCGTCGGAAGAATGCCCGACGTGCGCGGCGATCCTTGCCGAAGTGATGGACGCTGCCGGCGTGCCGCCCGGCGTGTTCAATCTTGTCCAGGGCGATGGGCCGGGCGTGGGCAACGCCATCGCCAGCCATCCCGACATCGATATGGTCAGCTTCACGGGCTCCACCCGCGCGGGCATCATGGTGGCCAAGGCGGCTGCCGACACGGTGAAACGCGTGCATCAGGAACTGGGCGGAAAAACCCCCAATCTCGTCCTGCCCGATGCCGATTTCGCCACTCAGCTCAAAATCACGGCCACCGGGCCTCTCGTCAATTCGGGGCAAAGCTGCATCAGCCCCTCGCGCATCCTGGTGCCCCGCGAACGTCAGGAAGAAGCCGCTGCCTTCGTCAAGACGATGTACAGCGCGGCCAAAGTGGGCAATCCGCTGGAAGAAGGCAGCCACCTGGGCCCGGTGGTCAACAAGGCCCAGGCGGACAAGATCCGCGATCTGATCCAGTCCGCCATCGATGAAGGCGCCACGCTGGAATGCGGCGGGACCGATCTGCCGGCCGAAGTCAACCGCGGCTATTACATCGCGCCGACCCTCTTTTCCAACGTGACTCCCGACATGCGCATCGCGCGCGAGGAAATTTTCGGCCCGGTGGCGACGATCATCCCCTATGACAGCCTCGAGCAGGCGATCGAGATCGCCAACGACACGGATTACGGACTTTCCGCCTGCATCACCGGCGATCCCGCCAAGGCGGCCGAGGTTGCCCCTGCCCTGCGCGCGGGCTTGGTCGCGATCAATGCCTATGGCCCTGCCCCGGGTGCGCCGTTCGGCGGCTACAAGCAATCGGGCAATGGCCGTGAAGGCGGCATTTACGGCTTGAAGGACTTCATGGAAATGAAAGCCATAATCGGCCTTCCCGCATAAGCGCGGAAAGAGCGCGCGACCGGCGGGGCTACCACCCCGCCGGCACGGCCGGATAGCTTTCCAGGACCGGGCCGAGCGCCGCGCGCAGCGGATCGAGCCAGGGTTCGAACCGCTTCCAGTGTTCGACCGCGTCGGCATAGATGGGCTGGCGCACCTGCTCGGAACTGGCGGTGCGCACCGCGCGGCGATTTTTCCAGAACGCCAGGCAGGCGTCCTCGAACCGCACGCCAACCGCATCGAGCAGCGCGCGGACCTGACCGGGCGTATCGGTCACCATCATTTCATAGATCACGCGATGCACCGCGCCGGGCAAAGCCCGGTCGAACGCGGCCATCTGCCGGACATACGCGGCATAATAGCGGCCGATTTCGCTCAGATCATAGCTGAACGACTGCCCGCGCGCGAAAAACTGCTTCCATCCCGAAAAGCAGCAACCCAGGGGATGCCGCCGGGCATCGATCACGGTGGCATTGGGCAGGATCATGCGGATCAGACCCACGTGCTGCCAGTTGTTGGGCATCTTGTCGACGAAGTAGGGCCGGTCGGTCTTGCGGTGGATGCGTGTTCGCTCGAGGTATTCGTCGCCCAGGCGGCGGCAGTCCTCGGCGCCGAGGCTGCCGAGCAGCGTCGCCATGTCGGGAAAGGCGCCGTCATCCACCCGCGATTGCAGCCGGTCGGCAAGCAGCATCAGATCGGGCAGTTCCATCGTGCCTTCGATCTGCGAATGGCTGGCGAGAATCTGTTCCACCAGCGTCGACCCGCTGCGCGGCAGGCCCACCACGAAGATCGGGTCGGTCGCCTGGCACCCCCAGCCTGCCCGCGCCGCGAAGAACGCCGGTGTGAACAACGCACAATGGCGGGCGACGGCAGCGTCGATACGCGCGGGATCATAATCGAGCACGCTGCGCCGCAGGGCATTGCCGCGCGCATAATGGGCAAAGGCGGCTTCGGCTTCCTCCGGGTGATCATCGGTGAGGTCTTCGTGGGCCTTGCCCAGGGCAAAATGCAGCTGGGCCACGTCTTCCGCCCGATCGCCGCCCACCGCATCATGAGGCAAAGCGGCGCGCATGGCGGCGATATCGGCACGATCCAGCCGCACGGTCTTGAGGTTGGCGAGGCTCCACCACGCCTCACCCGATGACGGATCGAGCGCGGCGGCATGACGATAGGCCTCGATCGCGGCGGCCTGGTTGCCGATCGTCTTTTCGACGTGCCCCAGGTTCAGCCACACCCGCGGACGCCCCGGGTCCTGCGCCACGATAGCGCGATAGATGGCGCGCGCACCGACCTGATCGCCGATCCGCACCAGCAACGAGGCCTTGAGCATGGCATGGCCGCCATGCCCGGGATCGTCGGCCACCAGGCGCGTCGCATGCTCCAGCGCTTCGGTCACGTCCGGCCCCATGGCCAGCAGGCGCACCAGGAGTTCGCGTGCCGCCGCAAAGGCCGGAGCCAGTGTCACCGCCGCGCGCAGCGGGGGCAAGGCCGTCTCGACCTCGCCCTTGCGCCACAGCACTTCGCCCAGCAGCCGCAGTGCCGCCGGATCGGCGGGCAAGGCAGCAAGGCGGGCCTGCAGCGCACTTTCCGCTTCGTCGAGGCGATCATCGCCCATCGCCATGGCGGCCTGCAACAGCACGGGATCCTGCGCGGCAGCTTCGATACCGGCGATCTCTGCCTGTGCCGCCGCGGTTTCGTCACCCCGGGCGCGCAGCAGGCCGCCCAGCGCATACCAGGCATGCGCCATCGCGGGCTTGAGCGTCACGGCCTGGCGCAACGCGGCGATCGCGGGGGGGTGTTCGCCCAGCGCGGCCAGCGTCAGCCCCAGTTCGGCCGCCACGGCGGCAGCGCGGGGCTGGCTTGTGGCAAGCGGCGCGAGCACCGCTTTTGCCTCGTCCAGCCGGCCCAGGGCCCGCAACGCCTGCCCCTCGACCAGCGCGGCCAAGGGATGGCCGGGCACCGCGCGCAGAATTTCGCGCGTCTGGAGCAGCGCCAGAGCCGGTTGCCGCGCGAGCAACCGGCTGGCATGCGCCAGCGCCGCTTCCACCGATCCCATGACTTCGGCCATCGGGCCTTTACCAGCGGGGGGCCCGGCATTGGCACCTGCCCCACCCGTCACCGCGCGCTGGCCGGCCAATTCGTTTGCCATCACAGTTCCTGCCATCCGGGTTTTCCTGCGCCGAGCATGCCATGCCCGCAAGATTACGCAACTGCGAAGAGCACGGCCGGCGAAATGCACGCTATGAACATGATCTGCGATGCCAGATCGTGACTTTTCTGTTGACAGCTGATGTTTTGCTGGCAGTATTCTTCTGCAAGCAACGCTCCAAGGCGTCTTGCGGCGCAATATAATTATTATAAATCAATATCTTGCTCAGGATGCATCGCAACAATGCGGGGCTGGTGCCGGCTTGATCGGGCTTGTCGCCCGGGTGCAGGCACCGGCAGCAGGATCGATCTCACAAAGGTGCGATGAAACAGGGCGGCCGCACAAGAGCGCGATAACATAACGACAACACGCCAACGATCGCCGTTCGCAGGAAAACGGCAGGACAAGTTACTTCAGGCCATGGGGGCACGAGCAATGGTGTTTGAACAACGGTCGCCCATCAAGCGTGTGCTGGCTATTCTCGGCGCCTCGACCGTCCTTTCCAGCCTGCTGGCACCGGTTGCGGCGCTGGCCCAGACGGCACCGCCCGCGTCCCCCGATGCGACGACGGCCGACACCAGTGCCGCTGCCGGCCTTGGCGAGATCGTGGTGACGGCCACACGCAAGGAAGAGAGCGTGCAGCGGGTGCCGATCTCGGTCCAGGCCCTGAGCGCACAGAAGCTGGAACAGCACCAGGTTGCGACGTTTGCCGACTATGTCGGCCTGCTGCCTTCCGTGTCCTTTTCAGGTCTCGGCCCCGGGCAGAGCGAAGTCTATTTCCGTGGCATCGCGGTCGATGGTGGATCCCTGTCGACCACCGGCACTTATCTCGACGAAGTGCCGGTGTCGTCCCCCACGCGCATGCCCGAAGTGCACATCTACGATGTCGAGCGGGTCGAGGCGTTGTCGGGCCCGCAGGGCACCTTGTTCGGTGCCGGCTCGCTTGCCGGCACGCTGCGCATCATCACCAACAAGGCGCGGACCGACAAGTTCGAAGCCGGTTTCGATGCGCAGGTCGATGCCTATGGCAAGGGCCAGCCGGGCGCGATGCTCGAAGGTTTCGTCAACGTACCGGTGAGCGAAAACGTCGCCGTGCGCATGATGGCCTATTACAGCCACGAAGGCGGCTATATCGACAACGTGCCCGGCAGCTATACCTATCAGTTGGGCGATGACGATCCCACGACCACCTATACGGTGAACAACAGGAATCTGGTGAAGAAGGATTACAACCCGGTCGACAGCTATGGCGGCCGGCTGAGCGCCACGTTCCAGGCAGCCGACTGGAAAATTGATCCCTCGGTCACTTATCAATATTTGAATTCCAAGGGTTTTTTCAATTATGACCCGCGGGTTGGCGATCTGCAGGTGCGCGATTACAGCCCGACGCAGAATATCGACAAGTGGGCGCAGGCCTCGCTGACGATCCAGGGCAAGATCGGCGATTTCGATCTCATCTCGTCATCGGGCTATTTCCGGCGCAAGATTCACAACACCAGCGACTACACCTATTATTCCGTGCATTACGATCAGCTTGGCCCCGGCTATGAAAACTATCTCAAGTTCCGGGACAAGGATGGCAATTTCATCAATCCCACGCAGTCCTACATCGGCCGCATCACGCAGACCAAGGTGACGCAGGAAGTACGCCTTTCGGTGCCCAAGACATGGGGTTTCGACCTGACAGTGGGGGCGTTCTTCCAGTTCCAGAAGCAGGCGCAGGACGATGACTACCAGATCCCGGGCCTGAGCAAGATCGATCTTGCCACCTCGTGCGACGACGGCTGCGAATGGAATCCGGCGATCAAGCGCGATGCGTTCTACAACCAGGATCTGGACCAGACATTCCGCGACTATGCGATCTTTGCCGAAGGCACCGTGCCGGTCACGTCGCAGGTCAAGGTCACGGGCGGCATCCGCGTGTTCAGGGCCAGGAACAGCGTCTACGGCTTTTCGGGCGTGGCGTCCCAGGCGATCGATCTGGGCTGTACGGTGCCGTTCCCGGCCGACCGGCGCTTTACCTGCGTCAACAACAACAAGCCTGCCTATCAGGAAACGGGCGAGACTCACAAGGTCAGCGTGGCTTGGCAGGTGACGTCGGACAAGATGGTCTATGCCACCTATTCCACCGGGTTCCGCCCGGGCGGCAACAATGCCCTGCCGGAACTGGGCAGCTACAAGGCCGACCGGCTGAGCAACTACGAGCTGGGTTTCAAGACCACCTGGAACAATATCCTGCGCTGGAATGCGGCGGTCTATTACGAGAAATGGACCGGCGTGCAGTATTCCCTCGTGCCGCCAGGCTTTTTCGGCAACGGCGGGACGGTCAATGCCGGCGCGGCGCAGGTGATCGGCATCGAATCCGATTTCGATCTCAAGCTGGGCAAATTCACGCTCAGCGGATCGGGCGCCTATAATGACGCCAAGCTGACAGAGGATTTCTGTGCGCTCAATGGCGATACGCTATTGCTCGATTGCTCCACGGGCATTGCCGCGGCCAAAGGCACGCGTTTGCCACGCCAGCCGCGCTTCAAGGGCCAGTTGACGCTGCGTTACGAAGGCAGGCTGGGCACACTCAACAATTTCGCGCAGGCGACGATGAGTGGCCAGACGATGGCCACCTCCAACCTCGATACCTTCAAGAACGACCTGCTGGGCAACACGCCGGGGTTCGTCAGTTTCGATTTCTCCACCGGCATTTCCAGAAACAGCTGGACGCTGACGGCCTTTATCGAGAACGCGTTCGATCGGCGCGGGCAGCTATCCAAGAATACTTTCTGCGCGATCGAATACTGCTCGGGCTCGTCACGTACCATGCCGATCAGGCCGCAGTTTTTCGGCCTGAAATACGGGGTGCGCTATTAGGGCGTACCGGTGAAAGCGGGTTGACTGGAACCGGGCGTTGGTCAACCTTGCCATTGCAACGGATGGTTCCACGTTCGAACGGGGTTCGGCGATAATGAGACTTGCCGTCACCAGGCATAAACTTGCACGCGCAACGCTCGCCCTGGCCTTGTCCGGCGCGGCGATGCCCGCAGCCGCAGCGCCCGTCGCCTCGGTCGAACCCGAACAGTCCGACGTAGCGAAGCTGGCTCCGCCGCAACCGGGCTGGTTCTTCATCAATCGCGGCTTTTCGAACGCCTCCTCGGCCATCTACGACACCGCCACCGGCACGCTGCTGGGCCAGGTCGAAACCCCGGCATTGACCGATCTCGCGCTCGACCCGCGCGGGCGGTTCTATTACGTATCCTCCACCGTGTGGACCAAAGGCTATCACGGGACACGGCAGGATTACGTTTCGGTGTTCGACAGCGCCGACCTGAAACTGCAGGCCGACATTGCCATCCCGGGCCGCCTGCTGGTGGTGGGGCGGATGAACAATTTCGTGATAAGCCCCGATGGCAAGTTCGGCTATGTCTACAACATGAGCCCTGCTTCGTCGGTCAACGTGATCGATCTGCTTGCGCGCAAGTTCGTGAAGACGGTGGAATTGCCGGGGTGCGCCAGCATGGTCGCCGTACCCGGCATCGGCGTTTCGGCGCTTTGTTCGGATGGATCGATGGCCACGGTGAGCCTTGCCGGTGCCAGGGCCGACATCACCCGCAGCGAGCCGTTCTTTTCGGCCACCGACGATCCGATCTTCGACAATTTCCAGGTGGACCGTGCACGCAACCAGCTGGTGATGCTGAGCTATACCGGCAAGGTCTATACCGCCACGCTGGGCGCCAAGCCGGTAATCGCCGCGCCGTTCTCGCTGCAGGAAGCGGCCGGCGTGCCGGCAGGATCGACCGCGCCCAACCAGGTCAACTGGTTTCCCGGCGGCGTTCAGCAGATGGCGCTGCATGGCGCCACCGGGCAGCTTTTCGTGCTGATGCACATGGGCGAATTCTGGTCACACAAGGCGGGCGGCAGCGAGGTGTGGCAGCTTGACCTGACCAGCCGGAAAGTGATCAAGCGCATGGTCGTGCCCGGCGAACCGCGCGTGATCGCGGTTACCCAGGAAGCGTCTCCGCATCTTATCATAGCGGGCGGGGATGACACCGCCTATGTCTATGATCTTGCCACCGGGAAGCAGACCTGGAAGCTGGATCATGCCGGCGACGGCGTGATCACGGTTGCTGCTCCTTGACGATGGCCCCGCAGTGATCGCGGCCGCCCCCTCTTTCCACGGTTTCGCTGGCACCGAAGCCCTTGCACTGGTGGCGCGGATCGCGGCCATCGGCGCGGGGCTCGTGTTCACGGGCGCGGCCCTGGCCAAGCTGCGCCATCGCGCCTTGCTGCCGGGCGTGATAGCCGCCTATCGCCTGCTGCCGGCCCGGGCAGCAATACCCGTGGCGCTTGCCCTGCCCTGGGCGGAGTTGATGCTCGGCCTGTGGCTGATCGGCGGGTGGGTGGTCGCGCCTGCGGCCGCCTTTGCGATTGCCTTGCTGCTGATCTTCGCCTGGGCCATGGCCGTCAATCTGTCGCGCGGGCGCGGACGCATCGATTGCGGCTGCGGTCATGCCGGGCTGCGCCAACCGCTGTCCTGGCCGCTGGTGGCCCGCAACCTGGGGATGGCGGGCATGCTGTTGCCCGTGCTTGCCGGTCTGCCGGCCCCGGCTGGAACCTGGCCCGTGAGCCTGGCGGGCGGCCTCTCGCTGTTCCTTCTTTTCCATCTGTTCAATGCGATCGTGGCGCTTTCGGGCCTTGCCCCGGCAACCACGCAAAAGGTGGGCAGGCGATGATGACAGCCCTGATCGTTTCGCAGGCAGTCTCGTGGCTGGTGATCGCATCGCTGGTGGTGGCGCTGCTGGCCCTGGCACGGCAAGTGGGCGTCCTGCACATGCGCGTGGCCCCGGCCGGCGCCCTGACGACCGCGGGCGGGCCGGCGGTCGGCACCGTCAGCACGGCCATTGCCGCCCGCACGCTGGACGGCACGCCGATGTTCGTCGGCGGCGCGGCCCCGGGCGTTCCGCTGCGCCTGCTGATGTTCGTTTCGGCCAGTTGCCCGCTGTGCAAGAACCTGATTCCCGTGGCCAAGTCCTTTGCCCATGACGAGCGCGTGGCCTTGACATTCGTGGGCGACGACACGGCCGAGACCCAGCGCGCTATGATTGCCCGCCATGGCCTGGAAGCCTATCCTTTCGTCAACGGGCCGGACGTGGGCCAGGCCTTCGCCGTGGGCAAATTGCCTTTCGCCGTGCTACTCGATGAACCGGGCACGGTGCTGTCGAAAGGGCTCGTCAACAGCCGCGAACATCTCGAAAGCCTGGTGATCGCGCACGAAATGGGGGTGCATTCGGTGCAGGACTATGTCGCCCGCATGCGCGGCGCGGTGGCCTGAGGCCATGCATACACGCGATTTTGGGAACGATGACCATGGTTAGATTCGATGCGGACGGCCTGGGCGAAAAGGTCTTGCGGCGCTTGGCGGGGAGCACGTCCCGGCGCGGCATTCTGGCCCGGCTGGGCGCGGCGCTGGTTGCGGCACCGCTCTTTCCCGTGCTGCCGGTAAGCCGGGCAGAGGCCGCATCCGCCAAACCCGACCGGGGGCCTGAAGCCAAGACCGCCTTCGCCCGCGGCGCGCAGGTTACCGACAACACCAGGTGCGACTACTGGCGCTATTGCGCGATCGACGGCGCGCTGTGCACGTGCTGCGGCGGCGGGGTCCATACCTGCCCGGCCGGCGCGGAGCCCTCGCCGGTGTCGTGGGTGGGAACCTGCGTCAATCCCGAAGACGGCAAATCCTATCTGATCGCCTATCGCGATTGCTGCGGGAAAGCCTATTGCGACAAATGCGCGTGCGACAATGCCGATCGGGAAACGCAGATTTATGTGCCGCAGTTGAACAACGACATCATCTGGTGCTTCGGCACGCAGAGCATGGAATATCATTGCTCCACCGCCGTTCTCGTCGGCACGGCCTGACCGATCGCCGTGAAGACCGCGCGCCTGTTCCTGCTGGCGGCAACCGCGTCGCTGTCTGCCGGGCTGGGGACGCAGTTGCACGCGGCGCATGACGCCGTGCCGGCGGCGCAGCAACCGATCCTGGATGACGCGCACCAGGCACGGATCGACTATCTCGAGAACTGCGGCGGCTGCCACGGGGTGAATGGCAGCACGGTACCGGCACAACTGCCCGAACTGATGGGCCGGGTCGGCTGGTTCATGTGCACCCCCGAAAGCCGGGCCTATCTGCTGCGCCTGCCCAACGTGGCGCACAGCCGCATTCGCGACAATGCCGAACTGGCAGACCTGATGAATTACGTGGTCTTCGTTCTGGGCGGAAACAGCGTGCCGGCCGGCACGCGCCCGTTCACCGCCGAGGAAGTGGCCCGCGAGCGCCAGCACGCCCTTTCCAACACATCGCTCAGTGCAGAGCGCCTGCGCCACGCGAGCGCGGCCGTCAGGCAATGCCACGCTCCGGCGAACATAACGCTGCTCTACCCCGGCTATAATCCCGCCACCGCGCATTGACGCGCTGCACAGAGGGCTTGCGAGGCTGGCGGCCCCCGCTAGGTTCGGGCCATGACCACGCCGCACCTCAATCCGCTTTATGCGCGGATGCCGACGACCATTTTCGAAACGATGTCGGGCCTGGCCCGCGCGCATGGCGCGATCAATCTGGGCCAGGGTTTTCCCGACGGGCCACCCCCGCCGGCTCTGGCCGCCGCCGCCACGCGCGCGATGGCGGAACGTTCGCAGCAGTATCCGCCCATGGCGGGGCTGCCCGAACTGCGTGACGCCGTGGCCGCTTTCTATGGCCGGCGCCAGGGACTGGCACTGGCACGCGACCATGTGATCGTGACATCGGGCGCAACCGAAGCGATCGCGGCGGCGATCCTGGCCAGCGTGCAGCCGGGCGACGAGGTGCTGGTGCTGGCTCCGGCCTATGATGCCTATGCCCCGCTGGTGCGGCGGGCCGGGGCCGTGCCGGTCTTCGTCGCGCTGTCACCGCCGGCCTGGGCGATGCCGATTGCCGCCTTGCGCGCCGCGATCACGCCACGCACGCGTGCGCTGATCCTCAACGATCCGCTCAATCCCACCGGCACGGTGACCACCGCGACCGAACGCACCGCGCTGGCCGCGCTTTGCGTGGAGGCGGGCCTTGTCGCCATCTGCGACGAGGTTTGGGAAACCGTGCGATTCGATGGCCAGGCCCATGCTTCGCTGATGGCGCAGCCCGGCATGGCCGCGCGCACGATCAAGATCGGTTCGGCGGGCAAGATCTTCGGCGCCACGGGGTGGAAAGTGGGGTGGCTGGTGGCCGATCCGGCGCTGGCCGCCGTGGTGGCGCGCGCGCACCAATTCCTGACGTTCACCACCCCGCCCATGCTGCAATCGGCCGTGGCCGAAGGGCTGGCGGATGACGCGCTGACCGACGCGCAAGTAGCCGATTGGGCCGCATCGCGCAGCGCATTGCTGGCCGCGCTGGATGCCGCGGGTTTTGTGACGCTGCCCAGCGCGGCCACCTGGTTTTCCTGCATCGATCTGACAGCAAGCGGCTTTGCCATCGACGACCGGACGTTTGCGACGCGCGCCGTGGCCGAAGCGGGCGTTGCCACCATTCCGCTTTCCGCCCTGTGGGAAGGCCCGCCTGCGCCGCAGCACATCCTGCGCCTGTGCCACTGCAAGCCGGTGGCGATGCTGCAAGACGCGGTGGACCGGTTGTCCAGGTGGCGGGACAGCCTGGACTGAGCCTGTCAGGCCAGGTCCGGCCAACTCATCTCAGGCCAGCCCCGCCAGCCATTCCGCGATCATTGCCCGCCCTGCCTGCACGGCGGCGGCGCCGTGGGCATCATGGGCGTGGCGCAGGCTTGCCGCCGTATGGCCGGCGGCGGCGACATCGTGCGGCGACTGTTCGATCCAGGCGTCGAAGCGGGGGTCTTCGCCCATTTCGGCATGGAACTGCAGGGCCAGGAGGTTGGATCCGCGGCGAAATGCCTGGTGCGGATAGATGTGGCTGGACGCCAGAAGCTGCGCCTGCGGCGGCAGCGTGAACGTGTCGCCGTGCCAGTGCAGCACGGGGACGCCGGCAATATGGCGCAAGGGGCTTTCCGCCGCGTGAACCTGCACCGGATGAAAGCCAACTTCCCGCGCATGGCCGCGATAGACGTCCGCGCCCAGCGCCGCCGCGATCATCTGTGCGCCGAAACACACGCCAAGCGTCGGCCGGTCCGCCGCCAGGCGCAGCGCCAGGCGGCGCATCTGGCAGCGGATCCACGGGTGTTCGATCTGGTCATAGATGCCCATCGGCCCGCCCATCATGATCAGCAGATCGGGCTCGCACAGATCAAGCGAAGGAAAGGCGGCATCATCCACATCGATCCGGTCGACATGGTATCCGGCATCCTCGATCGGCTGGCGATATCCGGCCACCCCTTCGTAGGGCACGTGGCGAATGATCAATGCGGTCTTCATGGCACCTTATGGGATCATGCCGGGCGGGCGTTCCTACAAGCCCAAACGGCGGAAGAACTCTTCTGCAGAGGTTGGCGCCGGGCCGGCAGGGCGGGCAGACCCCAGCGTGCCCCACGAGGGATGAGGCAGGGGCATCACGGCGGCCGCCCCTGCCGTGGCGGCCCCGCGCCGGGAACCGGGCTGGCGGGACGTGGAGGGACGGGACGCGATCAGGGTTTTAAAGCGGGGCATTGTCGCATTCTCCTTTATCAGGGCCGAACACGAACCTGGCCACATGGCCTCGTTTTCGTGCGCTTTAGCTTTTTTTGACGCGGAGCAAGCTGGCAGAATCAAAAGCCGCGACCGTATGGAACCGATACACTTTCTCTACCGATTGAGTTGATAATGGTCATTCGAGAAAAGCTGAAGCCAGCCCAAGATTTCCTTGTTGCCCCACGCAGAACGGCCCGCCTGACGCCGCCTGGCGCCCGACGGGCCATCCTTTCCTCCCCAGGAAAGATGCGAGGGGGCCGGCGTCAGCGCCCCAGGGCGCTGCCCAGGCGATGGTAGAGATGCGAGAACTTGACCGATTCCGGCTTGTCCTCGATCGCTTTGAGATAGTGGAGCACCGCCTCGCGGATCAGCTTGAAATCCTCGGTCGAAAGGACCGCGCGGGCACGGGCAGGTTCAGCCATTGTCCTTCTCCTTCGTCGTGTTCGCCCTGGTTCAGGCGGCGAACTGGTTCATCGTGTTATGCGCGCCGCCCGCCTTGAGCGCGGCGTCGCCGGCGAAGTATTCCTTGTGGTCGTCGCCGATGTCGGACCCGGCCATGGCCTGATGCCTGACGCAGGCGATGCCCTGGCGGATTTCCTGGCGCTGCACGCTCCTGACATAGCCGAGCATGCCGGCCTCGCCGAAATAATCCCGGGCAAGGTTGTCGGTGCTGAGCGCCGCAGTGTGATAAGTGGGCAGCGTTATCAGATGGTGGAAGACGCCGGCTTCGCGCGCGGCATCCTTCTGGAACGTGCGGATGCGCTCGTCGGCTTCGGCCCCCAGATCGGTATCGTCGTAATCCGCGCTCATCAGCCGCGCCCGGTCGTAACCGCGCAGGTCCCGGCCCTGTCCGGCCCAGTCGTCATAGACCTGCTGGCGGAAATTGAGCGTCCAGTTGAAGCTGGGCGAGTTGTTGTAGACCAGCTTGGCATCGGGAATAACCGCACGGATGCGCGCAACCATTCCGCCGATCTGCCCGATATGCGGCTTTTCGGTTTCGATCCACAGCAGGTCGGCGCCGTTCTGCAGGCTGGCGATGCAATCGAGCACACAGCGATCCTCGCCCGTTCCGGGGCGGAACTGATAGAGATTCGATGGCAGCCGCCGTGGCCGCATCAGTTGCCCATGGCGCGCGATCAGCACGTCGCCATGGCCCAGGCCCGCCGGATCGACTGGCTCGCAATCGAGGAATTCGTTGTACCGGTCGCCCAGGTCTCCGGGCTGGCGACTATAGGCGATCTGCTTGGTCAGGCCGGCGCCGAGCGAGTCGGTGCGCGCCACGATCACGCCTTCGTCCACGCCCAGTTCGAGAAAAGCATACCGCACCGCGCGAATCTTGGCGATGAAATCCTCATGCGGAACGGTCACCTTGCCGTCCTGGTGGCCGCACTGCTTTTCGTCGGAAACCTGGTTTTCGATCTGGATGCAGCAGGCCCCCGCCTCGATGAACTTCCTGGCCAGCAGATAAGTGGCTTCGGCGTTGCCGAACCCGGCATCGATATCGGCCACGATCGGCACGACATGGGTTTCGTGATGGTCGATTTCGTGGAGGATCTTGGCGGCCCTGATGGCATCGCCGGCCAGGCGCGCCGCATCGAAATCGCGAAACAGCTGATTCAATTCGCGCGCATCGGCCTGGCGCAGGAACGTGTAGAGTTCTTCGATGAGCGCGGGCACGCTGGTCTTTTCGTGCATCGACTGATCGGGAAGCGGCCCGAACTGGCTGCGCAATGCGGCGACCATCCAGCCCGACAGATAGAGATAGCGCCCCTTGGTGGTGCCGAAATGCTTCTTGATCGCAATCAGCTTCTGCTGGCCGATGAAGCCGTGCCAGCAACCGAGCGACTGCGTGTAATTGGCCGGATCGGCATCATAAGCCGCCATATCGCGGCGCATGATCGCGGCCGTATGGCGCGCGATGTCGAGTCCGGTGCGAAAGCGGTTCTGCAGCCGCATGCGGGCCACCGATTCCGCCACGATGCCATCCCAATGCGCCTGCGGCGCGATCGTCCGACCGGCTTCATGCAAGGCGTGTTGATATGTCATGGCAAAACCCTTTCCGATGCGTGTCGATCAGGGTCTATGCGCCGGGCATGGCGGCGGAAAGCGGTTGCGGGGTCATGTTGTCAAACTTTACAGCTTTTGCTTGTAAAGTTGTGCGGTCATGACAGAATGACGGAATGGCCCGCGATCATGCTGTTTCCCGCCCGCTCTATCTTGGCCCCCGCATCAAGCGCCTGCGCCGCGAAATGGGCCTGACCCAGCAGGCGATGGCCGACGACATCGGCATTTCCGCCAGTTACATCGCGCTGATCGAGCGCAACCAGCGCCCGTTGACCGCCGATCTTCTCCTGCGCCTTGCCGCAACCTATCGGCTCGACATGGCAGAGCTTGCCGCGCAAGATCGTGACGATCATGCCCGCCGCCTGGCCGAGGCGCTGCGCGACCCCCTTTTCGCCGAAATCGATCTGCCGGCCTTGGAAGTGGCCGATCTTGCCGCCAGCTTTCCCGGCATGGCCGAAGCGATGCTGCGTCTGCACGGCGCCTATGCCCGCGCCAGCCAGGCGCTGGCAGAAGAACGCGCGGCGGGCGAAGCCACCCCCGCAGCCGATCCGGCTGGCGCGGTGCGCCGCTTCCTGGCAGCGCGGCAATACTGGTTCGGCCCGCTGGAAAGCCGTGCGGAAACCCTGGCGACCGAGATCGAAAGCGCCGGCGGCGCGGCCGAATGGCTGCGCCGCAACGGCGTGCGGGTGCGCGCCATGCCGGCCAGCGTGATGATGGGCGCGGTGGCTCGCTATGATCGCCATAACGAGCAGCTTTTGCTGGACGAATGCCTGGGGCCGCAACGGCGCGCCTGGCAGATCGGCCTGCACCTGGCCTATACCGCGATGCGCGGCGAAATCGCGGCGCTGCTACGCGAAGAACGCTTTTCCAGCGCCACCGCGGCGCAGCTTGCGCGCCGGGCCTTGGCGGAACTGGGCGCGGCGGCCCTGCTCATGCCTTATGACCGCTTTGCCCGCGCGGCCCAGGCGCTGGGCCATGATGTCACGGCACTGGCCGGCCTGTTCGGCGTGGAATGGGCGCAGGCCGCGCGGCGCCTGGCGACACTGAACAAGCCGGGGCAGGAAGGCGTGCCGTTCTTCCTGGTGGAACTCGATAGCGCCGGCAACATGGTGCGCCGCATCGACGGCGCAGGGTTTCCCTATGCTGCACAAGGCGGCGGATGCCCGCTGTGGACGCTGCACCATGCCTTTGCCCGCCCCGGGGACGTGTTGACGCAGTGGCTGGAACTGCCCGATGGCACACGCTTCTTCGCGACGACGCGCACGATCGATGTGCCAGCCGGCGCCGGCGCCGACAGCCTTTCCCTGCCGCCGTTGCGCCGTGCCCTGGCGCTGGTCTGCGCGGCCCGGCATGCCCCGCGCCTGGCCGCAGCGCAGGGCACAGACCCGCGTGCGGTGGAAGCGACCCCGATCGGGATAACCTGCCGCCTGTGCCAGCGCACGCAGTGCCAGGCCCGCGCACAACCGCCGCTCGGCCGCGAAATCCTGCCCGAGGACTATCGCCGCGCGGTTGTGCCGTTCGTATTCGGCGAAAGCTGACGCCTGCATGAGCCGTGCGCAGGCGCAGGGCGAAATCGGCCTGTCCCGCTTGTCACACTATCCGCAAGAATCCACCTTGCGCGACTCGCCGGAGAGGCGCAGCATCACATCATCGACAGGAAACAAAGCAAGCGGAAAGCCGGATCAAATCGTTGTTCTATAAAGCTTTTATCCTGAAGTGCGAACCATTGCCAAACGGAACATCGGCCTTTTCCAGCCCGTGCCTTCACGGCATCGTGGGCGGGCCGGGCGGTGCCCGCCAGGAGGTTCGCGGCAGCCAGTTTGTGCGCAGCATTCCCACGCATGTCCGCCTTCGCGAAGCGGGGCCGGGAATGGACCACAAGGGGTCTTGCCAGTCCTTTGCTTCGGCGGGGTCCGTCCCGTGCGTTCACGATCGGCGCGCGTGGGAGCCGTGATCGAGAGCAAAGGCAAGCCTGTGACACCGCGCCTGCGCTCCGTCAGCCCTGGCCGATGCCAACGCCGGCCGCCCCGCCACAGGCACGTTGAGGGCCGGCAGCGATGCCGGCCCTCGTTTCGACGGCCACGATCACCGCGTTGTCGACATCGATCAGATAATTGGTAGCGTAGCAGAAATCGGCGCGTCCACCATGCGCTTGGGTATAGTGGGCCGCTGGATCGACTGGCGAAACGCGCTTGGGCTCGACCGGAGTTGCGCCACCGAAAGCGGCATCGTCGAGAACGGCAACGCACTCCTCGACGGCGCGCCGTGCCAGATCGGTGGCAAGACCCTGCGTGCCCCCGACGTAGGTTTGCCGATTAGCCTCGGCCCGGATGAGGCTGGTATCGACAGCGAAACCGTCGCCTCCGACCAAGCTTTCCTCGATGCAGCGCCGCACGGTGGCTCCCAACAAATGGTGGAACAGAGCGCTCTCACGAAAGCGACCATGGCGGTTCTTCGAAAAGGTCGAGTGATCGGGCACGTCGCCGCCGAGTCCTAGCCGGCAGAACCAGCGATACGCCAGGTTGAGGTGCACCTCCTCGCACAGGCGGCGCTCCGACCTGAGGCTCGCCCATCATGGCTTGGCATCCTTCAGCATCTCGATGCTGGGTCAGACCCTGAGCGTAAGCGCAAGGCCGACTTTTTCAACAGCATCGACCATACCCGGTCGTACGATCGAGTGATCATGAATGCGGGTTCCCGACAATGGCTACCGATACGACGGCACAAGGTGGCCCGTGACGCGCACTCGATAAGACGTTGTCAAAGGGCAATAATCCTCTTGAGACAACTACGCGTAGCAATGCCGCTCGCATCGTTGCAGATTTCGAGGCAGGGGTAGCCGTCCACCGGCTGATTCATTGTTTAATCGAAACAAGGAGTAATCTTGACTGACCTGGTCCCTGCTTTGGTTGCCGGAACACCCGAATACCGTCGCCTGAGCTGGGCGATGCTGTTTGCGGGGTTCGCAACCTTTTCGACGCTATACGCGGTGCAACCGCTGCTTCCCCTGCTGGGGGCGTATTACCAGTTGAGCGCGGAAGCGGCGTCGCTGGCCGTATCACTAGCGACTGGACCGCTGGCTATCGGCATTCTGGTGGCGGGCGCGGTATCGGACCGGCTCGGACGACGTACGCTGATGGTCACGGCGATGATGGCGGCGGCGTTGCTGACACTGGCATCGGCGGTAATACCGGGCTGGTATGGGCTGCTGGCCTTGCGCTTCCTGGCCGGCCTCGCACTTGCCGGGGTTCCGGCGGTGGCGATGGCCTATGTGGCAGAGGAGGTCGATGCCGCGTCGATCGGATCGGCAATGGGTCTGTATATCGCTGGGAGCGCGTTGGGTGGCATGGGCGGGAGGCTGGTCGCCAGTCTGGTCGCAGCGGTTGCTGACTGGCGCTGGGCGCTAGCGGCGGTCGGACTGTCGGGGCTTGCAATGGCGGAAGCTTTCCGGCGGTTGGCCCCGCCGTCGCGTCGCTTTGTAGCGAGCGAGTTGGACTGGCTGGCGCTGCCACGTGGGGCGGCGATCCTGTTTCGCGACTCCGGGTTACGACTACTCTACCTGGAAAGCTTTCTGCTGATGGGTGTTTTCGTTACAATCTATAACTATGCGGGGTTCCATCTGCATGCGCCGCCCTATGGCCTGGGGCAAGCGGCGGTAGGCGCGGTGTTTCTGCTCTACATCCTGGGATCGATGAGTTCGAGCCTGTTTGGCGGACTTGCGGGCCGGTTGGGGCAGCGACGCATATTCTGGATCCCGACCGCCATCCTTATCGGGGGCGTAGCTCTCACCGCCGCTGCGCCGCTCTGGCTGGTGATAGCGGGTATCGCAGTAGTGACCATTGGCTTTTTCGGCGCGCACTCGGTCGCCAGCGCCTGGGTGGGGCATAGGGGCAAGGCTGCGCGAGGGCAGGCGGCCGCTTGGTATCTGTTCTTCTACTATATGGGTTCTAGCGTGCTGGGCTCCGCGGGTGGTATCGCTTGGACGCATGGCGGGTGGCACGGCGTCGTCGTCTTCTGCATCGTGCTTGGCTTGGTCGCATTGATCGTTTGCACCTTGCTGTTCCGCGTCCGCCAGCTCGTCGAGACCGAGTAGCTACGGCCGGCAGGGTCGCCGGCCCCCGCCTGAGCCTTGACTGAGCCAGCGGTTCGAACGCTCGCGGGTCTGGAAACGACAGCAAAATCCCAGCCCCCGTCAATCTGGGATGTTTGCATCCATATCGCGGAAACGCCTCACCGTTTCAACAGCGGCGCCAGGTATTGCCCCGTGAAGCTGGCCCTGTTCTTGGCCACCTGCTCCGGCGTGCCCGCGGCGACCACATCGCCGCCGCGCACGCCGCCCTCGGGGCCCATGTCGATGATCCAGTCGGCGGTCTTGATCACATCCAGGTTGTGTTCGATCACCACCACGCTGTTGCCCTGCTCCACCAGGCGGTGGAGCACTTCGAGAAGCTTGCGCACGTCTTCGAAATGCAGGCCGGTGGTGGGTTCGTCGAGAATGTAGAGCGTTCGGCCGGTGGAGCGGCGGGCGAGCTCCTTGGCCAGCTTCACGCGCTGCGCTTCCCCGCCCGAAAGCGTGGTGGCCTGCTGGCCCACTTTGACATAGCCCAGCCCCACTTCATCGAGCATCGCCATGCGATCGCGGATCGGGGGTACGGCCTTGAAGAATTCCACCGCGTCCTCGATCGTCATGTCGAGCACGTCGGCAATGGAATGGCCCTTGAACTTCACTTCCAGCGTCTCGCGGTTGTAGCGCTTGCCGCCGCATTCCTCGCACGTCACGTAAACATCGGGCAGGAAGTGCATTTCGATCTTGATCAGGCCATCGCCCTGGCAGGCCTCGCACCGCCCGCCCTTGACGTTGAAGCTGAAACGCCCTGGCTTGTAGCCGCGCGCCTGCGCTTCGGGAAGCCCTGCGAACCAGTCACGGATCAGGGTGAACGAGCCGGTGTAGGTGGCCGGGTTGGAGCGCGGGGTGCGGCCGATGGGCGACTGGTCGATCTCGATCACCTTGTCGCAGTGTTCGAGGCCGCGGATCGCATCGTGCGCGCCGGCTACCACCCGCGCGCCATTCAGCGCGCGTGCCGCGCCGGCCTGCAGCGTGTCGATCGTCAGGCTCGATTTGCCCGAACCGGAAACCCCGGTGATGCAGCAGAACGTGCCGAGCGGAATTTTCGCGGTCACGTTCTTGAGATTGTTGGTTCGCGCGCCTTCCACCACCAGGGACAGGCCATTGCCCTTGCGGCGCTTTGCCGGCACTTCGATCCGGCGTGCGCCAGTCAGATACTGGCCGGTGAGGCTGTCCGCGCTGGCCAGGATGTCGTCCAGCGTGCCCTGGGCCACGATCTGCCCACCGTGTACGCCCGCCCCCGGCCCGAGATCGACAATCCAGTCCGCCGCGCGGATCGCATCCTCGTCGTGTTCCACCACGATCACCGTGTTGCCCAGATCGCGCAAGCGCTTGAGCGTTTCGAGCAGGCGGTCGTTGTCGCGCTGGTGCAGGCCGATCGAGGGTTCGTCGAGCACGTAGAGCACGCCCGAAAGGCCCGAGCCGATCTGACTGGCCAGGCGGATGCGCTGCGATTCCCCGCCCGAAAGCGTGCCCGAGGTGCGATCGAGATTGAGATAATCGAGCCCCACGTTGTTGAGGAAGCCCAGGCGCTCGTTGATTTCCTTGAGAATGGCTTTGGCGATCTGGCGCTGCTGGCCGGTCAGCTTGTCATCAAGCCCGGCGAACCAGGCCAGCGCATCGCTGACCGAAAGGCGCGTGGCGGCCGAAATGTCGCTGCCGGCCACTTTCACGCTCAAGGCCTCGGGCTTCAGACGCGCGCCGTTGCAGGTTTCGCAGGGCTGCGCCGTCTGGAACTTGCCCAGTTCCTCGCGCATCCAGGCGCTTTCGGTCTGCAACATGCGGCGGTTGAGATTGCCGATCACCCCTTCGAACGCCTTGGAAACAGTATAGCTTTTCTTGCCGTCGATGAACGTCAGCGGCACCGCCTTGCCCGCTGTACCGTGAAGGACCACGATTTTCACTTCGGCGGGCAGCGCCTCCCACGGCGTATTCAGACTGAAACCGAAATGCTCGGCCAGGCTGGCCAGTACCTGCATGTAATAGGGGCTGGGCGGGTTGGACTTGGCCCAGGGCACAATGGCGCCCTGTTTGAGGCTGAGATGCTCGTTGGGAACCACCAATTGCGGATCGAACAGCAGCTTTTCGCCCAGCCCGTCGCAGGCGGGGCAGGCACCCTGCGGCGCATTGAACGAAAACAGCCGCGGTTCGAGCGCATCGAGCGTGAAGCCGGATACCGGGCAGGCGAACTTTTCGGAAAAGACGATGCGGTTGTCGGGCAGGCCGGCGCCCTTGAGCTGCCCTTTCGCGCCTTTCCTGTCCGGCGCCTCGCCATTGAGCGCGGCCACGGTCGTATCGGCAAGATCGATATAGACGAGCCCGTCGGCCAGCTTGAGCGCCTGCTCGAAACTGTCGGCAAGGCGGGTCTGTATGCCGTCCTTCACCGCGATGCGATCGACCACGACTTCGATGTCGTGCTTGTATTTCTTGTCGAGCGCAGGCGCATCCTCGATGGCATGGAGCGTTCCATCGATGCGTACGCGGGTATAGCCGGCCTTCTGCCATTCGGCCAGTTCCTTGCGATATTCGCCCTTGCGCCCGCGCACCACCGGCGCCAGCAGATAGGCCCGCGTGCCTTCGGGCAGCGCCATCACCCGGTCGACCATCTGGCTCACGGTCTGCGCGCTGATCGGCAGGCCGGTGGCCGGGGAATAGGGAACGCCGATCCGCGCCCACAGCAGGCGCATGTAGTCGTAGATCTCCGTCACCGTGGCCACGGTGGAGCGCGGGTTGCGGCTGGTGGTCTTCTGTTCGATCGAAATGGCGGGGGAGAGGCCGTCGATATGCTCCACATCGGGCTTCTGCATCATTTCGAGGAACTGGCGCGCATAGGCCGAAAGCGATTCGACATAGCGGCGCTGCCCTTCGGCATAGATCGTATCGAATGCCAGGCTGGACTTGCCGGATCCCGACAGCCCGGTGATGACGATCAGGCTGTCACGGGGCAGATCGACATCGATCCCCTTGAGATTGTGTTCGCGCGCACCACGCACGGACAAAGTGGTGAGCGCGCTGCGGACAGGGAGGGGAGCGGTCGACATGACGGGCAATGTTCCAGATTTGTTCGATTCACGCAAGGCTGTGACAGCGCGGCCAGCCTGGCGCAAGACGCCCCCGCGGGCAGGGAAGGACGGGGCAGGACCGGGCAGGATAGGAAGCCCGAAAGTGGGAAGCGGATCAGCCGATGGCAAGCGCCCGGGTGCGCCCTTCCCCCACCCATCGCGCGGTCACGCCCCACACCCGCAGCAGCACCGGCTCGGCCAGCGCGACGCCCGGCGCGCCACTCGCCGCCACCACACCCCGATCGAGCACGATGACGTGATCGGCGTGGTTCATCGCCAAGGCCAGATCGTGCAGCACGAGGGCAACGCCCGCGCCCTGCCCCGCCAGGCGGCGAAAATGCGCCAGCAGGGCCTGTTGATGCGCCAGATCGAGCGCGGCCAGTGGCTCGTCGGCCAGGACCCAGCGCGGCGCGCCGGCAAGCACCCGCGCCAGAAGCGCGCGGGCGCGCTCGCCCCCCGAGAGCGTGCCGATCTCACGCCCGGCCAGCGCGTTCAGATCGAGCGCGTCGAGCGCCGCGGCCACAGCGGCGGCATCGTCCGCGGCAGACGCACGGTGGGGCAGGCGGCCCAGCCGCACCAGTGTTTCCACCGTCACGTTCCACGCCACTTCGCCCGCCTGCGGGAGATAGCCGATGGCCATGGCCCGCTCACGCGGGGCAATGGCATCGAGCCGGCGCCCGCCCAGGCAGACCTGCCCGGCATCAGGCGCAAGCAACCCGGCCAGCGCGGCCAGCAGCGTGGTCTTTCCCGCCCCGTTCGGGCCGCAGATCGCGGTGACGCGCCCGGGCAGCAGACCTTCCCGCACATTATCCAGGCGCCCCGTCACGGTCACGGCATCGGCACGAAGTTCCATCG
The DNA here is from genome assembly GCF_057784975.1 of Novosphingobium sp. DS6-6. Classification (NCBI taxonomy): domain Bacteria; kingdom Pseudomonadati; phylum Pseudomonadota; class Alphaproteobacteria; order Sphingomonadales; family Sphingomonadaceae; genus Novosphingobium; species Novosphingobium sp. DS6-6. Next base: position 25,927 of record NZ_JBYNTS010000004.1, read on the forward strand.
CGGCGTCCTTTATGCAAGACCGCGCCGCAGGCGAAGCAGCAGGTGCAGGAAAAACGGCCCACCCAGCAGGCTGAGCGCAATGCCGAGGCGGAGTTCCCCCGCCGCGAGGGGCAGGCTGCGGCACAGGGCATCGGCCACCAGCAGCAGCAGCGCGCCGGCAAGGGCGCTGGGCAACAGCAGACTGGACGGGCGACGATCGGTGAACGGGCGCACGATATGCGGCACCATCAGTCCGACAAAGCCGATGACGCCGGCGGCGGCCACCCCGGCCCCGACCACCAGCCCGACGCCGAACACGATCATCCAGCGCAACGCGGCCGGATCGAGCCCCAGCGACCGCGCCGCCAGTTCCCCCAGAGTCAACGCATCGAGCAAGGGCCCGGCACGCCACAACAGCCCCAGCCCAAGGGCCGTCAGCGGCGCGGCGAGCGCTACATCGTACCAGCTGCGATCGGTAAGCGCGCCCATCAGCCACGTAACGATCTCGCTCAGCGCAAAAGGATTGGGCGCAAGGCTGATGGCCAGGCTGGTGAGCGCGCCGGCCAGGCTGGAAAGCATCATCCCCGCCAGTGTGAACAGCACGATGCCGCCGGCAAGCCCCGTGCGCGGGCCGGAGGCGATCAGCGCCAGCAGCACCATGCCTCCGGCGGCGCCGGCGAGCGCCATGACCGGGAGCACGAAAGGCTGCACGGCAAAGCCGGTGAACAGGGCCAGCACCGCGCCCAGCGCAGCCAGCGGTGCCACGCCGAACAGGCCGGGATCGGCCAGCGGGTTGCGCAGATACCCCTGCATGGCGGCCCCCGCCCCGCCCAGCCCCGCCCCCACGACCAGCGCGAGGACGGCGCGCGGCAGGCGCAGCTCTGCCAGGATCGCCGTGGCATTGGCCCCTGCCGGATCGAACGGATCGATCCACACCTGGCCGGCAAGCAGGCTCACGGGAAACAGCACCAGCAGCGCGGCGCACAGGACAAGCGGCAAGGCAGGGCGGGTCATCGCGTCACGTCCGGCGGCTGGCTTTCCAACTGGCGGCGCACCGCCACCAGCCGGGCGAGCAGGCGCGGGATGGTGGGGCCGCCGCAATAGATGAGATCGGGCGCGACCGGTACGCGCGTGGTGCGATCGAGCGCTGCCAGGGCAGGGTGAAACAGCAGGCGGTCTTCATCCGGCCCGAATCGGGCGCCTGGCGCCCCGCGGGCCGAGCCCACCGCCAGAATGACGCGCGGCGGATCGGCCAGCATGCGCTCCAGCGACCGCCGTTCTGCCTGGCCGGGGCTGCGCTGCGCGCTGACGCTGGCAAAGCCGGCGCGGGTCATCAGGTCTGCCACCAGCGTGTGCCGGCCCGGCACCAACCCGCCGAGTTCCCACATCACCGCGGGGATCGGCACATGGCCGGGCGGTGGCGTGGCTGCGACGACGGCACGATCGATCTGCGCGACCAACGCCGCACCGCGCTGCGGATGCCCGGCCCAGGTCGCCAGGCTGCGCACCTGATCCCGCGCGGCGTCGAGCGAATGCGCAATGCCCACCGTCTCGACGCGCAGACCCATGCGGCGCATCGCCGCCAGGCTGGCCGGATCGGTATAAGTGCTGGCAACGACCAGATCGGGATGCAGCGCCAGCACGCTTTCCACAGCGCCGTCGGTGGCGGGAAAGCGCCGGGCCTGCGCCAGATCCATCGATGTCTGCGCCGGATCACGGCTGTAGGAGGAAAGCGCCGCGATCTGTGCCGGATCGGCCACTTGCGCCAGGATCGCGTCGCTGCACGGGTTGAGCGACACGATCCGTGGCAGGCGGCCGGCCAGCGCCGGATCCCTACCATCCGGCGCCACCCGGGCGCAGCCGGCCAGCGCCAGACCGGCAAGCGCCAGACCGGCAAGCGCCATAAGGCCGTGCGAACGCAGGCAGGACACCAGGCGATTGGTCACGCCAAGGCAACTCCTTTGGCAAAGGGCCGCATCAATAGCGCAAACGCACGCCGCCGAACACGGACCGTCCCAGCGCGCCATAGCCGGCGGCCGTCACCAGCGGCCGGTCGAACAGATTCTCCACGCGCCCGAACAGTTCGGCCCGGCGCAGCACCGGCAGGCTGGCGCGCAGCGTGGTAACGCTACCGCTCTCCAGCTTTACCGTATTCGCCGCATTGTTGAACGTCTCGGATTGAAAACGAACATCGGCGCCAAGCGTAAGCCCGGCCCAGAACGTGTTCCAATCGAGCGAGGCGGTCAGCGCATGGCGCGGCCGGCGTGCCAGATCCTTGCCGAACGTGGTCGCGCCGGGCGTGCGATCGGTCGCTTCGGTATAGGCATAGGCGATCCGGCCATCGACCCGGGGGCTCAGCGTGGCGCCTACCTCGAGTTCCACCCCTTGCGCGCGCGCCGCGTCCACGTTGTCATAAACGCCGTCGAAAATGCCGTTGGGCCGGTTCTGGCACACGAGGCTGTCGTTACGGTAACACGATACATAGTCGATCAGGCTGCGCGTATCGCGGCGGAAGGCCGTCACGCCGGCGCGAAACGTCCCATCGGCGCTGGCATAGGCAAGGCCCAGGTCATAGCTGCGGCTGCGCTCCGGGCTGAGATTGCGATTGCCGTAATCGGGCGAAAACAGCTGATAGAGCGTGGGCGCACGAAAGCCTTCGCCATAGCTGGCGTTCAGGCGCAGGCCGGGCAGCACGTCCACCGTTCCATTGGCCCCCAGGCTCCAATTGCTGCCGAACTGGCTCTGTTCGTCATAGCGCACGCCGCCGGCAAGGCTTGCCTTGGCACTGTACCAGCCCAGCATGGCGTGGCCGCTGGTAAGATGCGCGCGCTGCCGCGCATCGAACGTGCTGTCGAACCGGGTCCATTCGCGGTCGGCCCCGAAATCGAGCGCGAAACCGGACGGCAGCGTGTAGCGCCCGTTGAGCTCGACCCTTTCGCTGCGGCCGTTGTAGCCATATTCGAACGTATCGTCGGCCCCGCCGGTGTAATAGCGCCGGCGCGTATCGGATAGCGCGTAAGCGGCGTTGAAAGTAAGCGCGCTGCCCGTGAAATTCAGCCCGGCGCGGCCGAAGAACTGCCGCGTGGTGCTGTATTCCGGCGTATCGCCGAAGGTATAGGTCGGCGCGGGATAACCGTCGATCTGCGTCTTGCCATTGGCATAGCGCGCGGTCGCGAAAAGCGAGAGCGTGTCGGTAAGGTTGAACCGGCCCTTGCCCCCGACACGCCATTGGTCATAGCCGTCGCGCTCGCTGCCGCTGGCCGCGGCCGAGACGCCATCGGTGGTGACATAGCCGCCGTTGACCGAAAGCGCATAACGCGCGCGCTCGACGCCCGCGATGGCATCGGCGTTATAGGAATTGCGCGATCCCGCCTCGGCCGAAGCTGCGACGCCATCGATTTCGCGCGTCGTGATGGCGATGACCCCGCCGATGGCGGAACTGCCCCAGATCACCGAGTTCGAACCGCGCAGCACCTCGATCCGCTCGATCCCGCCAGTGGTCAGCGTGCCGAAATCGAACCCGCCCGAGGCTGCCGCGGGATCTTCCGCCCGCGCTCCGTCGATCAGCACCAGGGTGTGCTGCCCTTCCCCGCCGCGCAGGCGCACGGCGGTCTGCGCACCCAGACCGCCGGTGCGCGAATAGGTCAGGCCAGGCACGCGTTCGAGCACGCGGGTCAAGTCCTGCCCCTGCACCGCCTCGATCGTCTGCAATGGCAGAACGGTGATGGCCTGGCCGGTCTGATCCAGCGCGATGGCGTTGCCGGTAGCCAGCACGGTGATCTGTGCACCGTCAGCGGCGCCCGCATCGGGTGCCGGCGCCTCCTCTGCATGCGCGGGAACGGCCAGCACGAGAATGCCGGCCAGCACAAGTGGCGATGTCTTCATGACGTTTCCTCCCGGCCGATGGACAGTCTTGCCGTCCATGGCGGGAGGTCCGCCGGGCCTTGGGGGCGGAAACTCACCACGCTTGCGCCCGGTACACCCCGCCCGGCCGCGGAACGACCACACACCGGCAGGTTTCCTGGCTCATCCGGAGTCATCGCGACACACCGACCTTCCCAGCCCGCAAAGGGCCAGTGGCGCACAAGGGCGTGGCGCTCTTCCGGAAACAGTTGCGGGGGCAGCGCCGGTTTGGTCCGGCTTCCCTCTTAGCCCGCGATAAGCGGGCACCGGTGGCGTCGCGCCAGTCGATAGCGCGGCATGCCCGAAGGGGCAAGCCCTCAGCACCGGTTAACCAGACCGTAGCAGCCTGTGCCTTATCGGGACGTGACCGAATCCCGCCGTGCATGGCTTGAACTAGCCGCCTAACGCGGGGTGGAAAGGCCAGCCGTCGCATACATGCCTCAGCCGATTCCTCCTGCCGGCGCCACGCCCACTCTGCCGCCCGAGGCTTTGATGCCGCCGCTGGGGCAAGAGGCGCGCCTGTGCGCCGCGCAGCGCAGGCAGGCCGAAGCGGCGCTGGTCGCCGGGCTTGTGCTGCCGCCGGTGCGCCCGCGCGATTTCACCGCCCGCATCCGCCGCCGCGACATGACATCGTGGCGCTATCAGCATCGCCCGTTTTCCCGGCTGGCGGAGCGGGCGGCCGGCATTGCCGCGGTCGGCGCGCTGGGCCTGGCCCTGGGCGCGATCGGCTGGGGCTCCCCCGGAATCGTCCCGGCCGCGGCCCGCAACCCGACCGAAAGCCTGCAGCCGTTCGAACGTGCTGGCGAAAGCTTCCCCGGCTCGGCGTTCTATTTCGTTTCGGCGCGGGATAGCGGCCTGCTTGCGCCACAGGATGCCGCGCGCGCCTGGGACCGGCAGATCGCGGCGATCCATAGTGACGCGGATGATGGCACGCCCTTTTCGGCATGGGCGCGCAATCCCGCGGCGCGGCCGCTCTTTGCCACCGGCAGCGGGGAAGACCGCTGGCGCGCGCTGCAATGCCTGACGACCGCCATCTATTACGAGGCCGCGTCCGAACCGGATGCCGGCCAGCGGGCTGTCGCCCAGGTCGTATTGAACCGCGTGGCCCATCCGGCGTTTCCCAAGACCGTGTGCGGCGTGGTCTATCAGGGTTCTGAACGGCCCGGTTGCCAGTTCAGCTTTGCCTGCGACGGGGCCATGGCGCGCAGGCCGGTGCGGCAATTCTGGGACCGCGCAAGCCGCGTGGCCGCCGATGCGCTGGCCGGCAACGTTTTTGCCCCGGTCGGCCTTGCCACCCATTACCATACCGGCGCCGTCCATCCCGCCTGGGCCGACACCCTCGCGTTCATCGGCACTATCGGCGCGCACCGCTTCTATCGCTGGGCAGGGGCGGCCGGGCAACCGGCCGCGTTCACCGGCAGCTATCGCGGCGCCGAACCGCTGGCAGCCCCCCATCCGCGCACCTGGGTGCCGGCGGCAGCCGATCTGGCCGATCCGGTCACGCTGGAAAGGGCCTTCGAACAGGGCCGGATGGCTGTGCTGGAGCGCGCGGCAAGCACGGCCGGCGGCCCTGCCCCGGCAGCGTCCGGCATGGCCGGGCAGTCATCGCGTGCAGCCATACCCGCCGGGGGATCGGCGCCAGGCGCACCGTTGCCCGGTGCCCCCGACCCGCAATTGCGCCCAGAAGCTTCCGAAGCGTTTGAAAACGCGGAGAAGTGGATCGCCCAACCGCACGGTTGACCCCGACTCGCAGCGGCGGCGGGCCGTGCCCGGCAGATCGCTGTCAGCCTTACAGCATCAACACCGCGTTTACCGTCTCGTCTCACGCCCTGTTAGCGCGCCGGCCTTACAAGAACGGTCGCGCCTTCCGGAATTTCACCCCGGTGGCGGCTTGTTGGGAACGGCCGGATCATCGGCAGCGCAACACAGACGGAGACCAATCGCGCATGCTGCGCTTTGCCCCTCGCTATGGCATGATTTCGCCCTGTCTGCGCCGGCCTTCAGGCCCGATCCCGCGCGCGGCCAACGACAACGCCCTTTCCGTCCGGCACAGGCAGCGCGCCACCGTGCCCCCGGCACGGGCCATGGCCGGCCGTGTGGCCGATCATCTGCCGGCAAATGGATTGCTCGCGGCGGCGCTGCGCCTGTTCGCCAATCACGGCCATGCGGCAGCCGCACATGCGGCAGCGGCGGCTACTTATGCCGCCGAGGCGGGCGATCAACGCAGCGCGGCATGGTGGACCGAAGTGTGCCATACGCTCGATCAACGCCGGGCGGCCGTCCTGCGTCGACAACTGATCGAACTGGGCTGAGCGTCAGGCCTTCGCGGCAAAAGCGCAAAAGGCCAGCAGGGCAGACGATGAACGGCACATTTACCGCTTATTGCTATTGCGAACTGATATCAAAGAAACCCGCGGATCCGCGCTTTTTGCGGTTGCAATCCCCGTCCGGCGGGCTTAGGTGCCCCTCCACTTGCCGGCAACCCTTCCCGTCTCGCGGGCGCGGGGGGACCTCCATCCCGGGGGCTTGAGTTGGCAACGCTTGAACGCTTGTCCCGCGACGTCTCCGGGAAAGGACCGTAAAGCACATGGCACGCAAGAAGATCGCGCTGATCGGCGCGGGTAATATCGGTGGCACTCTGGCGCATCTGGCCGCGCAGAAGGAATTGGGCGACATCGTCCTGTTCGACGTCGTGGAAGGCGTTCCCCAGGGCAAAGCTCTCGATCTCTCGCAGTGCGGCCCGGTCGAAGGCTTCGATGCCAAGATCACCGGGACCAACGATTACAAGGACATTGCCGGCGCCGACGTGATCATCGTGACGGCCGGCGTGGCCCGCAAGCCGGGCATGAGCCGCGATGACCTGCTGGGCATCAATCTCAAGGTGATGAAAGCCGTGGGCGAAGGCATCCGCGACAATGCCCCCGACGCCTTCGTGATCTGCATCACCAACCCGCTCGACGCGATGGTCTGGGCACTGCGCGAATTCTCCGGCCTGCCGCACAGCAAGGTGGTGGGCATGGCCGGGGTGCTCGACTCGGCGCGGTTCAGCACGTTCCTGGCTTGGGAATTCGGCGTTTCGGTGCGTGATGTGAACTCGTTCGTGCTGGGCGGCCACGGCGATACCATGGTGCCCGTGGTCGAATATTCGACTGTTGCCGGCATCCCTGTGACCGATCTGATCAAGATGGGCGCTTCCACCCAGGAAAAGATCGACGCGATCGTCGCCCGCACCCGTTCGGGCGGCGGCGAAATCGTCGGCCTGCTCAAGACCGGTTCGGCCTTTTATGCCCCCGCTGCTTCAGGCATTGCCATGGCCGAAGCCTATCTGAATGACCAGAAGCGCATTCTGCCCTGCGCCGCCTATGTCGAGGGTGCCTATGGCGTCGAAGGCCTCTATGTCGGCGTGCCGGTGGTGATCGGCGCCGGCGGCGTGGAGAAAGTGATCGAAATCAACCTGGACGACGCCGCCAAGGCCAACCTTCAGGTCTCCGTTGACGCGGTCAAGGAATTGCTGGTGGCCTGCAAGGGCATCGATCCCGCGCTCGCTTGACGGCACACGGCCTGCGGCGGGCCCTGGCCGCCGCAGGCCGTGCAGCGGCATTATCCTTAAGATCCGTTCGGGCCGTGTTGACCACGCGCACTTACAGGTCTCTCATCGGGTCCGGCCCGTCCCGAACGCCGTGCGGGACCGTCCGCGGCCAGCCGGAATCGCCAACCGGAATCAGGGCCGGCGGAAGACGATACTGACAGGCAGCCCGGCTCGGGTTCGTTGGACTGCCACACCCTTTTTTCCGAAGCCCTTTTTAGGGGCAAAGGAGTAAATCGATAATGGGACAAGAAGTGCACGCGTTCGAAGCCGATCCTTTGCAGGATGCGCCGCAGCAGGGCCCTTCGTGGCAGTCCAAACGTTGGCCGATCACCGATGCCCTGGCCGGCGATGACCTGACCCGTGCGCTCGATCCCATGGCGCTCAAGGTCGAAGTGGCCAAGGCCGCCAAGAAAGCCGGTGCCGTTCTCGACGAAGCGGCGCTGGAACAGGCCGCCAACAGCAGCCTGCGCGTGATGCTGCTGGTCCGCACCTATCGCGTGCGGGGCCACCTTGCCGCCGATCTGGACCCGCTGGGCCTCGCCAAGCAGGACCTTCCCGCCGACCTCAGCCCCGAATACCACGGCTTCCAGCCCGAAGACATGGATCGCAAGGTGTTCCTGGGCGGCGTGCTGGGCCTGCAATGGGGCACGGTGCGCGAAGTGGTGCAGATCCTGCGCCGTAACTATTGCGGCAAGATCGGCCTGGAATACATGCACATTTCCGATGTGGAGGAGCGCAAGTTCCTGCAGGACCGCATCGAGGGCGGCGACAAGTCGATCGACTTCACGCCCGAGGGCAAGAAAGCGATTCTTTCGGCCGTCGTCCGCGGCGAGCAGTACGAAAAGTTCCTGGGCAAGAAGTACGTCGGCACCAAGCGCTTCGGCCTGGACGGCGGCGAATCGATGATCCCCGCACTGGAAGCGGTGATCAAGTACGGCGGCCAGCGCGGCGTGAAGGAGATCATCTACGGCATGGCCCATCGCGGCCGGCTGAACATCCTCGCCAACGTCATGGCCAAGCCCTATCGCGTGATCTTCCACGAATTTTCGGGTGGCAGCGCCAATCCCGAGGATGTCGGCGGTTCGGGTGACGTCAAGTATCACCTGGGCACGAGTACCGACCGCGAATTCGACGGCACCAAGGTGCACATGAGCCTGCTGCCCAACCCGTCGCACCTGGAAACGGTCGATCCGATCGTGCTGGGCAAGACGCTGGCCCAGCAGCAGTTTCGCGACGATGTCGGCCCGGGGAAGCACAAGCAGGTGCTGCCGGTGCTGATCCATGGCGACGCGGCCTTTGCCGGCCAGGGCATCGTGTGGGAATGCTTCGGCTTTTCCGGCGTGCAGGGCTACAATACGGGCGGCTGCATCCACTTCATCATCAACAACCAGATCGGCTTTACCACCAGCCCGCAGTTCTCGCGCGGATCGCCCTATCCGTCGGACGTGGCCAAGGGCGTGCAGGCGCCGATCATCCACGTCAACGGCGACGACCCCGAAGCGGTGACCTTCGCCTGCAAGCTGGCGATCGACTATCGCCAGCAATTCGGCCGCGACATCGTGATCGACATGTGGTGCTATCGCCGCTTCGGCCACAACGAAGGCGACGAGCCTTCGTTCACCCAGCCGCTGATGTACGCCCGGATCAAGAAGCACCCGGCGGTCTCCACACTCTATGCCGAGCGTCTGGCGGCCGAAGGCGTCATCGACAAGAACTGGAAAGGCGAAGCCGAAGACCACTTCACGGCCACGCTGGAAAGCGAATTCGAAGCCGCCAAGAGCTACAAGGCCAACGAGGCGGACTGGTTCGGCGGGCGCTGGGCCGGTCTCAACAAGCCGGCCGACCCGGTGACGGCGCGACGCAACGTGGCGACCGGCATCGAGCAGAAGCTGTTCGACAGCCTGGGCCGCACGCTGACGACGATCCCGGAAGGCCTCACCGTCCACAAGACGCTGGGCCGCGTGCTCGATGCCAAGCGCGAAATGTTTGCCAGCGGCAAAGGGTTCGACTGGGCGACGGCCGAAGCGCTGGCCTATGGCAGCCTGGTCACCGAAGGTTACAACGTGCGCCTGTCGGGCCAGGATTGCGGCCGCGGCACATTCAGCCAGCGCCACGCGGTATGGGTGGACCAGACCGACGAGCGCAAGTACGTGCCCCTGGCAACGCTGCCCCACGGCCGCTTCGACGTGTTCGACAGCCCGCTGTCCGAATACGGGGTGCTGGGCTTCGAATATGGCTATGCCAGCGCCGACCCCAAGACGCTGGTGCTGTGGGAAGCGCAGTTCGGCGATTTCGCCAATGGCGCGCAGATCGTTATCGACCAGTACGTGGCCGCCGCCGAAGCCAAGTGGCTGCGTGCCAACGGCCTGGTCATGCTGTTGCCGCACGGCTATGAAGGCCAGGGCCCGGAACACTCCTCGGCCCGCCTGGAGCGCTATCTCCAGCTTTGTGCCGAAGACAACCTGCAGGTGTGCAACATCACCAGCCCGGCCAACTACTTCCACGTACTGCGCCGGCAGATGCACCGTTCGTTCCGCAAGCCGCTGATCATCATGACGCCCAAGTCGCTGCTGCGCCACCCGCTGGCGAAATCGACCGCGGCGGATTTCCTGGGCGCTGCGCAGTTCAAGCGCATCCTGTCCGATCCCGCGGCGCCCGAGGATCAGGATACCCGGCGCGTCGTGCTGTGTTCGGGCAAAGTTGCCTATGACCTGATCGAAGCGCGCGATGCCGCCGGCATCACCAATACCCAGATCATCCGGATCGAGCAGCTCTATCCGTTTCCCGGAGAGCCGCTGGCCCTGCGCCTGTCGCGCATGACCAGGCTGGAAGACGTGGTCTGGTGCCAGGAAGAGCCCAAGAACAACGGCGCCTGGTTCTTTGCCGAACCGCTGATCGAAGACGCGCTCAAGGCCGCCAAGAGCCAGGTGGGCCGCGCCCGCTATGCCGGCCGTGCTGCCTCCGCTTCGCCGGCCACCGGCCTTGCCAAGCGCCACAACGCCGAACAGGCCGCGCTGGTCGCCGATGCCCTGGCGCTTTCGGTGCGCGAGGAAATCCGCCGCAAGAAAAAGGCCTGACCGGCCGTTTCGTCCACCTGCATTCTCCCCAAGGAACACCACGTCATGTCCATCGAAGTCAAGGTTCCGACGCTCGGTGAAAGCGTCAGCGAAGCGACGGTCGGCCAGTGGCTGAAAAAGCCCGGCGAAGCGGTCGCGCTGGACGAACCCATCGTCAGCCTGGAAACCGACAAGGTCGCCGTCGAAGTGCCTGCGCCCGCTGCCGGGGTGATGGGCCAGATCATGGTTGCCGAGGGCGAGACGGTCACGGTCGGCGCGCTTTTGGGCACGGTGGAAGACAGCGTGGCCGCAGCCGGCAATGCCCAAGTCGCCCCGCGCGAAGAAAAGCCGGTTGCGCCCGCATCCGACACGGTGGCGCCGGCCGCTGCCCCTGCATCCGTCGCGGCGCCTGCGCCCGCCGCCGCTCCCGCGCCTGCCGGTGCGCCTTCACCGGCCGGTGACGATGCTGCCGCCGCCGCGCTTTCGCCGGCCGTGCGCCGCGCGGTGCTGGAACACGGCATCGATCCATCCACCGTCAAGGGCACCGGCAAGGATGGCCGCCTGACCAAGGAAGACGTGCTGGCGGCTGCCCAGGCCAAGGCCGCGTCTCCCGCCCCCGCCGCAAGCGCCGCCGCGCCGCTGCCGGCCGCCGCTGCCGGCCCCGGCCGCAACGAGGAACGCGTCAAGATGACGCGCCTGCGCCAGACTATCGCCAAGCGGCTCAAGAGCGCGCAGGAAACCGCTGCCCTGCTCACCACGTTCAACGACGTGGACATGTCGGCGGTGATCGCTGCGCGCGAAAAGTACAAGGACGTGTTCGAGAAGAAGCACGGCGTGAAGCTGGGCTTCATGTCGTTTTTCGCCAAGGCCTCGTGTCTTGCGCTGAAGGACATTCCGGCCGTCAACGCCCAGATCCAGGGTGACGAGATCGTCTATCACGATTATGTCGACATTTCGGTGGCAGTTTCGGCACCCAACGGGCTGGTCGTGCCGGTGGTGCGCGACGCCGACAAGCTTTCCTTCGCCGGCATCGAAAAAGCCATTGCCGAATATGGCAAGAAGGCGCGCGACGGGGCATTGACCATGGAAGACATGAAAGGCGGCACGTTCACCATTTCCAATGGCGGCGTGTTCGGCGGCCTGATGTCCACCCCGATCATCAATCCGCCCCAGTCGGCCGTGCTGGGCCTGCATCGCATTGAAGACCGCCCGGTGGTGCGCAACGGCGAGATCGTGATCCGCCCGATGATGTACATCGCATTGTCTTACGATCACCGCATCATCGACGGGCGCGAGGCGGTGACCGCGCTCAAGACCATCAAGGAAGCAATCGAGGATCCCACCCGCCTGCTGATCGATCTTTGACCGGCAGGCCAACCCGCGCGGGGCCGAACGGCTCGGGCACGCGGGCGTGCATGAAACGAACTTATGCGATATCGCAGCCCCCACCCCGTTGACGGGGCGCGCGAACAGGAGCCCGCTATGGCTGAATACGATTATGACGTCCTGGTGATCGGCGCTGGCCCCGGTGGCTATGTCGCGGCGATCCGCGCGGCCCAGCTCGGCCTCAAGACCGCCTGCGCCGAAGGGCGCGAAACCCTGGGCGGCACGTGCCTCAACGTCGGCTGCATTCCGTCGAAGGCGCTGCTGCACGGGTCGGAAAAGTTCGAGGAAGCGGTCAACGGTACCTTTGCCAACTATGGCATCAAGACCGGACCGGTCGAACTGGATCTGGCCGCGATGCATCAGCAGAAGCTGGATTCGGTCAAGGGCCTGACGGGTGGCATCGAATTCCTGTTCAAGAAGAACAAGGTCACCTGGCTCAAGGGCTATGCCACGTTCGAGGACGCGCACAGCGTCACCGTGGCCGGAGAGAAGGTTTCGGCAAAGCATATCGTCATCGCCACCGGTTCTTCGGTGACGCCGCTGCCGGGCGTGACGGTCGACAACGATGCCGGTGTCGTGGTGGACTCCACCGGCGCGCTGGCGCTGGCCCGGGTGCCCGACCACCTCGTGGTGATCGGCGGCGGCGTGATCGGGCTGGAGCTGGGCTCGGTCTGGCGGCGCCTGGGCGCCAAAGTCACGGTGGTCGAATATCTCGATCAGCTGCTGCCCGGCATGGACGGCGACGTGCGCAAGGAAGCGGCAAAGATCTTCAAGAAACAGGGCATGGAACTGAGGCTTTCGACCAAAGTCACCGGCGTTGCCGTGGATGGCGGCAAGGCGGTTCTGACGCTCGAACCGTCGGCTGGCGGGGACGCCGAGACTATCGAGGCGGATTGCGTGCTGGTGGCCATCGGCCGCAAGCCCAACACCGATGGCCTGGGCCTGGAAAAGATCGGGCTCGAAGTGAACAAGCGCGGCCAGATCGAGACCGACCACGATTTCCGCACCAAAATCGACGGCGTGTGGGCGATCGGCGATGTCGTTCCCGGCCCGATGCTGGCGCACAAGGCCGAGGACGAGGGCATCGCCGTTGCCGAAAACATCGCCGGCCTTACCGGCATCGTCAATCACGACGTGATTCCCGGCGTCGTCTACACGTTCCCCGAATTTGCCGGGGTGGGCCTGACTCAGGAAGCCGCGCTGGAAAAGGCGGGTGGAGACAAGTCCAAAGTCAAAGTCAGCAAATTCCCGATGCTGGCCAACAGCCGTGCCAAGACCAACCACGAGCCCGACGGCTTCGTCAAAGTGATCGCCGATGCGCAGACCGACCGGGTATTGGGCGTCTGGGCCATCGCCTCGGTTGCCGGAACGATGATTGCCGAAGCGGCCCTGGCCATGGAATTCGGCGCGACGGCCGAAGACATCGCCTATACCTGCCACGCACACCCGACCCATTCGGAAGCGCTCAAGGAAGCGGCGATGGGCATTCGGGAAAAGCCGATCCACATCTGACGAAACCGGGCCAATGCCCTCGGCCGGGACCACAGGCCCTCTTCGTTTTTGCGCGAAGGGGGCCTTGCGGTCTGCATCAGAACCCGATTTTCAGGCGCACCATCGCCGACGGGGCACTGACCCCGCCCCCCAGGGTGCGCTGCTCGGTCTCCGCCAGGGCCTTGACCCCGGGCGCCAGGATTATCTGCGCGCGGGGCCGCGCCTGGTCTGCAAATGGCCCGGCAAGCGGATGAACGCGAAACTTTTCGCGATCGACCGCGCATACCACGATCGCGCCATCGGCGGCGGGGGCGCCGCAGGCATCGGATGACGCCGCTGGCCCGACCTGCGCCAGATCGAAAGCCGGCACGGCCGCATCGGCGGGACGGACGATCGACGCGGGCGGCACATCGGCGGGCGGCACATCGGCGGGCATCGGCGCGCTCCATCTGCAACAGCCTGAAACTGGACGAACAATATGGCGCGATCGTGGCATGGAAAGCAATGCTTGCGGCCTCGTGATAGCGTCTCGTCCAAGTCCCCGGCCCATGACCGGGAACATGCGGGCGGTCCCCTGCCTCGACAGGAACGGTCAGGCGCGGCAAGACTGCGCCGATGCTGCATGCCAACCCCCTTCCCTCCGCGCTGCCGGGCGCCGTGACCCCCGCCCTGCCGGCCATCATCGGCATGGCCGATCTTGCGGGCATCGCCGTTTTCGCCCTGTCAGGCGCGTTGGTGGCGGCCCGCATGCGGCAGACACTGGTGACGATGTGCTTTTTCGCGGTGATCACCGGCGTCGGCGGCGGATCGGTGCGCGACCTGCTGATCGGCGCACCGGTGTTCTGGGTGCACGATCGCTGGGTGGCGCCGGTATGCCTGGCAACCGCCGTGCTGTGCTGGATCACGCCCCACCGCTGGTGGCGCGGCGCGGCATTGGAATGGGCCGATGCAGCAGGCCTCGGCGCCTATGCCGTACTGGGCACGGCCAAGGCGCTGGCCTTTGGCCTCGCGCCAGTACCGGCGTTCATCATGGGGGTCATCACCGGCTGCGTGGGCGGCGTTATCCGCGATTGCGTAGCCGGGCGCCCATCGATCATCATGCGCCCGGAACTCTATGTCACCGCCGCCGCCCTTGCCGCCGCGCTGTGTTCGGCCGGGCAGGCGCTGCATCTGCCCAAAGGCTGGGTCTGGGCCGTGTCGGCGCTGGCCGGCTTTGCCCTCCGCGCCGCGGCGATCCGCTGGAAACTGGCGATACCGGCCTATGGTGGGGCGGCTTTGCGGGAAGGCATGGGTGCAACCGTGGAATGACGTTGCGGTGCAGCATGAATTGGGGCAACTTGCCCCACCATGATCAAGGCGGGCCTCCATCATCTTACGCGCTATACCTATGCCAAGCCGGTGCGCCTGGGGCCGCAGGTCATCCGCCTGCGCCCGGCGGCCCATAGCCGCACGGCGGTGCCCAATTACTCGTTGAAAATCAGCCCGGCCAACCATTTCATCAACTGGCAGCAAGACCCTTACGGCAACTGGCTGGCGCGTATCGTTTTCCCCGATCCGATCGACCATTTCGAAATCACCGTCGATCTGCTGGCCGATCTGGCCGTGATCAATCCGTTCGATTTCTTCGTCGAGGAATACGCCGAAACCTATCCGTTTGCCTATGACGAGGCCTTGCAGACGGACCTGGCCGCGTGCCTGGAAACCGAAAGCCAGGGGGCGCTGTTCGAGGAACTGCTGGCCCGGTTTGCCGGGCACCGGGGGCGCACGATCGATTTTCTGGTGGCGATCAACCAGGCGGTGAATGAGCGGGTGGGTTATGTCATCCGCATGGAGCCCGGCGTGCAGTCGCCCGAGGAGACGCTCGCAGCGGGCACTGGATCGTGCCGCGATTCGGCCTGGTTGCTGGTGCATCTCCTGCGCCGGCTGGGCTTTGCCGCGCGGTTCGTCTCGGGCTATTCGATCCAACTGACCCCCGATGTCGTCGCCGTCGACGGTCCGGCCGGCGTGGCGCAGGACGTGTGCGATCTGCATGCCTGGGCGGAAGTCTATGTGCCCGGTGCGGGTTGGATCGGCCTCGATGCCACATGGGGCCTGTTCGCCGGCGAAGGGCATATCCCGCTTTGCGCGTCGCCGCATTATCGCACCGCCGCGCCGATCGAAGGCGTGGTGCTGGAACCGGTCCATTCCGATTTCCATTTCGAAATGCAGGTTTCGCGCATTGCCGAGGCAGTGCGCATCACCAAGCCCTTTACCGATGCGCGCTGGCATGCCCTCGATGCGCTGGGCGCGCGCGTCGACGCCGATCTTGCCGTCCAGGACGTGCGCCTGACGATCGGCGGCGAGCCGACTTTCGTGGCCGACGGCGATTTCGAAGCGGCGGAATGGAACAGCAGCGCCGTGGGGCCGACCAAGGCCTGGTATGCCGACCGGCTGATCCGCAAACTGCGCGATCACTTCGCCCCGGGCTCGCTGCTCCACCATGGACAGGGCAAATGGTATCCGGGCGAAAGCCTGCCGCGCTGGGGCTATTCCATCTATTGGCGCAAGGATGGCGTGCCGGTCTGGCGCGACGAAAGCCTGATTGCGGGCGATCGCCTGCCCGATCAGGCCGTTACCGCTGTCGATGCCGACGATGCCGCCCTGTTTCTGCGCGAGACCGCCACGGTGCTGGGTGTTTCGCCCGATCACGTCGCGCCGGTCTATGAAGATGCGCTGGAGTGGATGGTCCGCGAGGCGGAACTGCCTGAAAACACGCCGCCTACCGATCCCCAACTGGACGATCCCGAAATGCGGCAGCGCTTTATCCGCACGTTCCAGCGCGGGCTGACCCGACCCGTGGGCCACGTTCTGCCGATCCAGCGACAGCAACCCTGGCAGGCGCGGCGCGCTCATGCCCAGCGCCGCTGGTATTCCGAAAAATGGAAGCTGCGGCGCGGCGCGCTGTTCGCGGTGCCGGGCGACAGCGCGCTGGGTTATCGCCTGCCGCTCAATTCGCTGCCCCATGTTCCGCCGGCAGCCTATCCCTATATCCACCCGCGCGACACGGCCGAGCCGCGTGAGCCGCTGGCCGATTTTCGTACCCAAGCCATCGAGCGGGCCGTGCAAACGCGCGATGCCCTGATCCAGGGCGCGCTTTCGGCCGAAGACCGCAACCGCGAGGCGCGTGCCCAGGGGCACGATCGGCATAGCGCCGATCCGGCGCGGCAACGCCGCGTGGAACAGACCATCGCTATCGAAGGGGCGGTGCGCACGGCGATCACGGTCGAGCCCAAGGACGATCACCTGTGCGTGTTCATTCCCCCGGTAGAAGCGCTGGAAGACTATCTCGATCTTATCGCCAGCATCGAGGCGGTGGCCGAGGAAACGCGCCTGCCGGTGCGCATCGAAGGCTATCCGCCACCGCCCGATCCACGGCTGATGGTGCTGAAAGTCACGCCCGATCCGGGCGTGATCGAAGTGAACATCCAGCCGGCTGCGTCCTGGGCGGAATCGGTCGATATCACCGAAACGCTGTATCGCTGCGCGCGCGAAGTGGGGCTGACGGCCGACAAGTTCATGGTCGATGGCCGTGCCATCGGCACTGGCGGCGGCAATCACATCGTGCTGGGAGGCCCCAGCCTGCTTGACAGCCCGTTCGTCCGTCGGCCCGACCTGCTGAAATCCTTCGTCATCTACTGGCAGCGGCATCCCAGCCTGTCCTATCTGTTTTCAGGGCTGTTCATCGGCCCCACCTGTCAGGCCCCGCGCATCGACGAGGCGCGCCACGACGGGCTTTACGAGCTGGAGATCGCTCTGGCCCAAGTGCCTGGTCCCGATCAGCCACAGCCGCTGGCCTGGGTGGCCGACCGCCTGTTCCGGAATCTGCTGGTCGATGTGACGGGCAATACCCACCGCACCGAAATCTGTATCGACAAGCTGTTTTCGCCCGATGGCCCCACCGGGCGACTCGGCCTTGTCGAATTTCGCGGTTTCGAAATGCCGCCCGACGCGCGCATGTCGCTGGCCCAGCAGTTGCTGCTGCGGGCGCTGTGTGCCTGGTTCTGGCGCGAACCGGTGGACGGGCCGCTCGTGCGCTGGGGCACGCAGTTGCACGACAGATTCATGCTGCCCCACTTCGTCTGGGCCGATTTCCTCGATGTGCTGGCTGACCTGCGGGGCGCCGGCTACGATTTCGATCCGGTTTGGTTCGAAGCGCAGCGCC
The DNA here is from genome assembly GCF_057784975.1 of Novosphingobium sp. DS6-6. Taxonomy (NCBI): domain Bacteria; kingdom Pseudomonadati; phylum Pseudomonadota; class Alphaproteobacteria; order Sphingomonadales; family Sphingomonadaceae; genus Novosphingobium; species Novosphingobium sp. DS6-6. Next base: position 43,532 of record NZ_JBYNTS010000004.1, read on the forward strand.
AGTTCCGCTTTCCCGTCCACGGCAGCGTCGAGGGCGGAGGCGTTCATCTGGAAGTGAGCCATGCGCTGGAACCCTGGAACGTGCTGGGCGAAACCGGGGCAATCGGCGGCACGGTGCGTTATGTCGACAGTTCCACCGAGCGGCTTCAGGTGCGCGCCACCGGTTTGGTGCCGGGGCGACACCTGATCACCTGCAACGGCCGCCGCGTGCCCTTGAGCGCCACCGGCACGCCCGGCGAAGCCGTTGGCGGCGTGCGCTACAAGGCATGGTCGCCGGCCAATTGCCTGCATCCGATGATGCCGCCGCATGCACCGCTCACGTTTGACATCTTCGATAGCTGGAATCAGCGTTCGCTGGGGGGCTGCGTTTATCATGTGGCCCATCCGGGAGGGCGCAGTTACGATTCCGTACCGGTCAACGGCTATGAAGCGCAGGCGCGGCGCCGGGCGCGGTTCCAGGACCATGGCCATTCGCCCGGCGTCCTGCCGGTGCCGCCGGTGGAAATGCCAGGGGAATTCCCGATGACGCTCGATCTGCGCCGCCCTGCCGGGCTGGTCTGACTACGGTGGCGACCCTGCGCGAATCCGCGTTGCCAGGATCCCGGACAGGTCGCGCAGCAGGCCTGGGCACCTACCCGGTGGATGTGGGGGCGGGCGATCTCTATCGTGACGCGGCGCCCGATGTCGCCCCCGCATGGCAGCAGGCCGCGCGAGCCCTGATGGCCCTGCGCGAAGAGGCCGGCGTCGGCGTGCAGGAACTTGTCGCCCGCCAGATTCTGGACCTGGGCATGTCGTTCCGCCTGACCGGCGAAGACGAAGAGCGCGACTGGCCTTTGTCTCCCATGCCGCTGATCGTGGGCGCGCAGGAATGGGCCGAGGTGGAACGCGGCCTGGTCCAGCGTGCGCGACTGCTCGAAGCGGTGGCCAACGACATCTATGGCGAAGGACGCCTGGTGGCCGATGGCCACCTGCCCGCCGCACTGATTGCCGGCAGCCGGTATTTCGCGCGCTCCATGGTGGGCGTGGCGCCGCGTGGCGGGCAGCACATCCATGTCTATGCTGTGGATCTGGCGCGCGGCCCCCGCGGGCACTGGCGGGTACTGGGCGATCGGTTGCGGCTGGCCAACGGCATCGGCTATGCCCTGGAAAACCGGCTGGCGCTGTCGCGCGTGACCGGCAGCCTGCTGACCGACATGCGCGCGCGGCGCGTGGCCCAGTTCTTTTCCGATCTGCGCGGCGGCATGGCCCGTGAATGCCAGCGCGAGAACCCGCGCATTGCGCTGCTTACCCCGGGGCGCTTCAACCAGTCCTATCCCGAACAGGCACACCTCGCGCGATACCTGGGCTTTCCCCTGGTGGAAGGACGCGATCTGACCGTCAGCGACGACCGCGTCTATGTGCGGACCATTGCCGGGCCCAAGCGGGTGGACGCGCTGTGGCGCTGGATCGATACCAATGCACTCGATCCTCTGCGCTTCGACGCGCGCTCTGCAATCGGCGTGCCCGACCTGTTCGAAGCGCTGACGCACGGGACCGTGGCACTGGCCAACTGGCCTGGTGCCGAAGTGCTGGAGGCGCCCGCCTTCGCTGCGTTCATGCCGCGCCTGTTTTCCATCCTGCTGGGCGAAGAGCCGATCCTGCCCAACGTCGCCACCTGGTGGTGCGGCCAACCGCGCGAGGCGCAAGACGTGATCGCCCGGCTGGACCAGTTGATGATCACCCCGGCGTTCGGTGCGGGGGTGGAAAGTCTGCCACAGAGCCGCCCGGTGGCGGCGCGCAGCCTCGATGCGGCGGCACGGCGCGCGTTGATCGCCGCGATCGAACGACGACCGGTGGATTACTGCGGGCAGGAAATCGTTGCCCTTTCCACCGCCCCGGCCCTGATCGACGAAGCGTTCGTGCCGTGCGCCTTTACCGTGCGCGCCTTTGTCGCCCGCGACGCGGCCGGCGAATGGACAGTCATGCCCGGCGGCTTTGCCCGGCTGTCCTCGTCCGGAGAAATGGGCACGACGATGATGGGCGAGGGCGACATTTCCGCCGATGTCTGCATCGTGGATACCGGGGCTGACGCCGCGGCGGCCAACACCGCCCCTTCGCCACTGGCCATTTCGCCGGCGGTGCGACGGGGTGGTGGCATTCTGGCCAGCCAGGCCGCCGACAATCTGTTCTGGTTCGGCCGCTACATGGAACGGGCGGAAACCACTGTAAGGGTGATCCGCGCGGTGCTGGGCAGTTCGATCGAGGTGGACGCCGCGGCCGGGCACAACCCCGATGTGATCGCCCGCCTGCTCGACCTGATGGTGCGCTGGGGTGCCCTTTCGCGCGACGATGCAACGCTGCCGGTGCCGCAAGCCTGCCGCGCCGCGCTTTCGGACACAGGGATGAACGGGTCGGTGAGCGCGCTGTTTGCGGCGATCAGGGCCACGGCCCTGACGTTGCGCGATCGTTTTACCACCGATTTCTGGCGCATTGCCAGCCGGCCCTTGCCAGCCATGGATGGCTACCGCCCCGGCGTGCTGCTGCGCGCCGCGCGCGAACTGGTGGAACGGCTTTCGGCGCTTTCCGGCCTGCTGGCCGAAAATTTCACGCTGGGCCCGTCGCGCCATTTCCTCGACATGGGCCGGCGCCTGGAACGCGCCGTGGCGCTGTGCCAGACATTGCGGGCGCTGGCCGCTGAAATCGAAACGCCCGAAGCGCTGGGCGTGCTGCTCGATCTGTCCGACAGCCAGATCACCTATCGCGCGCGTTATCTTGCCGCGCCGAGTACGGCGCCGGTGCTCGATCTGCTGCTGCTCGATCCGGCCAACCCGCGCTCGCTGGCTTTTCAGGCCCGGGCATTGGTCGGCCATATCGAGGCCCTGCCGTCGCTCGACGAAGACAACCTGCCCGAAGCCGCGCTGCTGGAAGCGCGGGCAATTCTGGCGCCGCTGTCCAGCCTGCCGGTGGCGGCGTGGAACCTGGCGCGCCTGGCCGAAGTGGAACAGCGGCTGCTGACGCTTTCCGATACGATCTCAACGCGCTATTTCCTGCAATTCGAACGGCCGGACAACCCGGCCAACGGCAGCCTGCTCGCGTGATCTACGATATCCGCCACAAGACCTGCGTGGATTATGCCGGGCCGGTGCGGCTGGCGCGGTTCAACCTGCGCTTGCGCCCGGCCGCATGGCCCACGCAAACGGTCACGGATTTTCGCCTGACGATCGCCCCGGTGCCATGGACCATCGAAGAGGAAGCCGGCCCCTTTCTGGTGAACCGCAGCCGCCTGTTCATTCGCGAGCCGCTCGATTCCCTGGTGGTGGAAAGCACGTTTCGAGTCGAAGTGACACCCCGGGCCGTCGATCCGGCGCAGACCGGAACGCCCAGCGTGGCCGAGATCGGCGCCCGCGCCGCCGCTCACCGCGATCTTTCCGCCCTCGGGCCGGCCAGCTATATCTATCCATCGGCCATGACGCCGCTTTCACCCGAAATCGTGGGATGGGCCGGGGGCATCCTGGCGGGCAAGCGCAGCGTGATGGAGGCCGGGCTGGCACTGATGCATGCCATCCACGATGAATTCAGCTACGACGGCAGCGCCACCACGACAGAGACGTCGCCAGCCGAAGCCTTTCGCGCACGGCACGGCGTGTGCCAGGATTTTGCCCACGTCATGATCGTGGCGGCACGCGGGCATGGGCTGCCGGCGGCCTACGTCAGCGGCTATCTGCGCACCTTGCCCCCGCCGGGCCAGCCCCGCCTCATCGGTGCCGATGCCACGCACGCCTGGGCGGCGCTATGGTGCGGCGACGAACTGGGCTGGGTCGGCTTTGACCCGACCAACGGCATGCTGACCTCGTGCGATCACGTCTTTACCGGGATGGGTCGCGATTATGCCGACGTAGCGCCGATGGACGGTGTCTTTCACGGCGGAGGCGGGCAGGCCCTGCGCGTTTCGGTAGACGTTGCGCCGGTAAATAGGGCACTGGTAAACGGGGCACTGGTAAACGGGGCGCCGATGGACGAGGCGCCGATGGACGAGGCGCCGATGGACGAGGCGCCGTTGGACAGCCTTCAGGCTGTGAGACTGATGCCCTGAGCCAGAAACGGGCGCGCGTTGGCCACTTGCGCTTCGAATGCGCCGATAGCCTCGTCACGCGCCAGAGTCAGACCTACTTCATCGAGGCCGTTGAGCAGGCAATGCTTGCGGAATGCATCGATTTCGAACGCAAAGCGATCCTGAAACGGCGTGGTGACCGTCTGTGCTTCAAGGTCGATCGCGATCGGATCGGTCTGCGCCACGTCCAGCAGGCGGTTGAGCTGTTCCTGCGGCATCACCACCGTCAGGATGCCGTTCTTGAAAGCGTTGCCGGAAAAGATGTCGGAAAAGGACGGGGCGATGACTGCCTTGATCCCCAGATCGAGCAAGGCCCACGCGGCATGCTCGCGGCTGGACCCGCAGCCAAAGTTTTCGCCCGCGATGAGAATGGGCGCGCCTTTGAACGGCGGGCTGTCGAACATGTTGTCCGGGTCTTCGCGCAGCGATTCGAACGCACCCCTGCCCAGCCCCTGTCGGCTGATCGTCTTCAGCCATTTGGCTGGAACGATCACGTCGGTATCGATGTTCTTGCGGCCGAACGGAATGGCGCGGCCTTCGATGCGGTTTACCGGTTCCATGGCTCCGCTATAACCACCGCCGTGCGCCGCGCAACGCGGAAAAATCCTCAGTCCGTCTCGGGCGTATCGCCAAGCGGCGATTCCCTGGTCTCCCGCTGCGCCCGCTCCTTGCGCCGGCTGGTATAGAGCAGCGCCGCTGCCAGCGCAGCCGAACCGACGGCCGCGGCCCCTGCCAGGACGGCCGTTCCGGCCCAGTTTTCCTTCTTGGACACGCTTTCCTCCTTTTCATGGGATGCAAGAATTGGCCCGGTCGCCGCGCAATGCAACGCTCAATCGAGGAATTTCCGCAGACAATTCCACCCGTGCTGTTTTTCCGCCAGCGTAACCGTGCAGTAAGCAGGGCTGCTTGACGGCAGTTGAACACACGAAACGTGAGGCAGATCCGCCATTTGCGCGCGGCCGTGGTGCGCCGCCTTCGCACCGTTGAACGCGACCGCGCGCAAAGCCGGCAAGGTCGCGGCAAGACCTCTCAGGGGAGCGGGAGCAACAGCGCGGATCGCAGCGTCAAGGCTGCCCCGGCGTGTCGCGCTGGCGATCGTGTCCCACAGGCCGATCCCTGCGGCGAGCAGCGCGGCCAACCGCTGCGAATAGTCAAGGCCGACAAGATCGCAACCGATCACGCCCCCGGCCAGCCGCCAGAACTGGTTGGCCGGGTGCGCATAGTAGCGGCCCGCGGCCAGCGAGGCTTCACCCGGCAGGCTGCCGCACAGCAGAACCCGGGTCCGCGCATCGACGACCGGGGCAAACGCGGATTTGCGCGGCGCGGCCAGGTCAGACCAGCTCGCGCACGTCGGTTAGGCGGCCGGTGACAGCGGCAGCGGCGGCCATGGCCGGGCTGACCAAATGGGTGCGTGCGCCGGGGCCCTGGCGGCCGACGAAATTGCGGTTCGAGGTGGACGCGCAGCGCTCGCCCGCCGGTACCTTGTCAGGATTCATGCCGAGGCAGGCCGAACAGCCCGGCTCGCGCCATTCAAGGCCAGCGTCCCTGAAAATCACGTCGAGCCCCTCGGCCTCGGCCATGGCCTTGACCAGGCCGGAACCGGGAACGACGATCGCCCAGCGCACGTTGTCGGCCTTCCTGCGCCCTTTGAGGATCGCGGCGGCGGCGCGCAGATCCTCGATGCGGCTGTTGGTGCAACTACCGATGAACACGTTCTGGATTTCGACCGAAGCAAGCGCCGTGCCTGGCTCCAGCCCCATATACTCCAGCGATTTGCGTGCAGCATCCTGTTTCGCCGGATCGGCGAAGTTTTCAGGCGCGGGCACGGTGGCCGTGATCGGCAGGACGTCTTCCGGGCTGGTCCCCCAGGTTACCGAGGGCGCAATATCGGCGGCGTCGATCACCACCACCTTGTCATACCGCGCGTCGGCGTCGGTCGGCAGGCTTTTCCACCAGGCCAGCGCTTTCTCCCAATCCGCGCCTTTGGGGGCGAGGGGGCGGCCCTTGACATAGGCAAAGGTCTTTTCGTCCGGCGCGATCAGCCCGGCGCGGGCGCCATGTTCGATCGCCATGTTGGAAACCGTCAAGCGTCCCTCTATCGACAGATCGCGGATGACCGAACCGGTATATTCGATGACATAGCCGGTGCCGCCGGCAGCGCCCAGCACGCCGGTGATGTGCAACACCACGTCCTTGGCCGAAACGCCCGGTGCAAGCGTGCCTTCCACGCGCACTTCCATGGTCTTGCTGCGCTTGAGCAACAGGGTTTGGGTGGCCAGAACGTGTTCCACTTCCGACGTGCCGATGCCGAAGGCCAGCGCCCCCAGCCCGCCATGGCTGGCCGTGTGGCTGTCGCCGCAAACGATCGTGGCGCCGGGCAGGGAAAAGCCCTGTTCGGGCCCCACCACATGGACGATGCCCTGGGCCGCGTCGGCATCGCCGATATAACGGATGCCGAACGCAGGGGCATTGCGTTCCAGCGCGGCAAGCTGCTGCGCGCTTTCGGGGTCGGCGATGGGAATGCGCTGCCCTTGTGCATCGCGGCGCGGCGTGGTGGGCAGGTTGTGATCGGGAACGGCCAATGTCAGATCGGGGCGGCGCACTTTGCGCCCGGCCAGGCGCAACGCTTCGAAAGCCTGCGGGCTCGTCACTTCATGCACGAGGTGGCGGTCGATATAGACGAGGCTGGTGCCATCTTCGCGGTTTTCCACCACGTGGGCGTCCCAGATTTTTTCGTAAAGCGTCTTGCCGGTGCGGGTGCTGGTCATGGTTGTGGGGGTTAAGCATCACCCCGGCGCTTTTCAAGCACGAAACGGCACGAATGGCCGGGGCAATGCCTTGTCATCGCCGCCGGGCCAAGCCCGGCGGCATCGGCTTACCAGCCGTCGCGATCCCAGTCCGCGCGTTCGAGGCGCAGTTGCTGATGGATCTGGTTCACACGGCCGGCCAGCCACCGCACCTCGCCACGGTTGAGGCCGTTGCGCGAATAGGCGCGATACTGGCGCTGGACCCCCATGGCCTGGCGGCGAAGCACAGCACCTTCGCGCGGCGAAATGGTGCCGTTACGCTGCGCCCGGTTGATAGCGAAACGCAGTTGGCCGATGTCTTGCTGGATTGCGGCGCTGCGCCGGGGCGTCATCCACGCGCCACCAGGACCACCATAGCCGCCATTGCCCCAGCCAACCGCGCCCGGCGGGGGCGGCGGGGGAACCGGCTGCGCGCCCGGAGGCGGAGGCGGCGGCAAGGCCTGCCCCGGGATAGGAGGCGGGTATCCCTGGCCCGAGACGGGCGGTGGCGGCGGCGGATAACCTTGGGCCAGCGCCGGGGCGGCAAAGCCGACCGTTGCTGGAATCAGGGCGGCGATAATAAGCTTTTTCACAGCTTGCACTCCTGTTCTTTCAATCAAAGCCGCCGGCGAAAGGCGGCTGACAACTCAATGTCTCGCAAAGCGACGCTGAACCTAACGCGATCAGGCCGTTCGGGTTTCAGCAAGGCTGTACGACAGCGCTGCCCCGTAACAAGGCTGCCCGATAAAACGCGTCGCGCTGCAGGCCCGGGGGCGTTATAGGCACGCACATGGATACCCTGCTTGCCATCGCCATCGTGCTGGCCGCCGCCGCCGCGATGGAATTCGTCGCCTGGGCCAGCCACAAGTATGTCATGCACGGCTTCGGCTGGGCCTGGCACCGCGACCATCACGAACCGCACGACCGGTTCCTTGAAAGGAACGATCTCTATGCTGTCGTCGGCGCGGCCGTCTCGATCGCGATGTTCGCGCTGGGCAGCCCGCTGGTCATGGGTGCCCGCGCCTGGTGGCCGGGCACATGGATCGGCCTTGGCGTGCTGGTCTACGGCGTGATCTATACGCTGATTCACGATGGCCTGGTGCACCAGCGCTGGTTTCGCTGGGTGCCCAAGCGCGGCTATGCCAAGCGCCTGGTCCAGGCGCACAAGCTGCATCACGCCACGATCGGCAAGGAAGGCGGCGTCAGCTTCGGCTTCGTGATCGCGCGCGATCCGGCCGTACTGAAACGGGAACTCAAGGCCCAGCGCGCCGCAGGCATTGCCGTGCTGCGCGAGGCGGTGGATTGATCTTGCGCCGACCGATCTTGCGGGGACTGATCTTACGGGAACTGCTTTACAGGGTCACCCGGCCTCTACCAGATCGCCAACGGCTATCTCGCCTGCGCCATCGGGAATGGCATTCATGCCGAAGATCGGGCCACGCTTCCACACGCGACCCATTGCCCGCAGCGTGGTCAACGGTTCATGATCGTGTCCTTTGCCGGTATCCGGATCCTGGGTGGTGATCACGCAGCGGACGCAGGGCTTGACCAGGCGCAGAGTGAGGCTGCCGATACGCAGGCTGGTCCAGCCGTCTTCAGCAAAGGCGGCCGGCGCGCCCGACAGCACCACGTTGGGCCGGAAGCGTGCCATGGCGATCGGTGCGGGCAGGCGTGCATTGAGCGCGACGAGCGATTCCTCGGTCGTGACCAGCACTGGATAGCTATCGGCAAAGCCCACCATATCGCCAGGTTGCGCATAGCCAGGGTCCACCGGCCGCGCCGCGCCCTCTCCCATGTGGACCAGATGAACGGGGCGCGCGAACCGGGCGGAAAACCAGGCATCGGCTTCGTCACCCGCGGGCGTTGCCACAACGCTGTCTCCCCAGATTTTCACCCTGTCCCGTTCGCGGCTTTGCGGCACGGCAACGGCAAGCGGCGGCGCTTCGGCATGGTGCAGCACGATGCCGCCATCGGCCAGCGGCTCTGCCCGCACCAGCGCCATGGCCGGCAATTCGCGGCGAGTGAGAAAGCGGCCCTGCGGCGTTACCATCATCCACCGCCGGTCACCGGCTAGGCCTTCGCGCGTCATCATTGCGCGATCCAGCGCCTGCCCGCCCATGGACTTGACCGGATAGCGGAACAGGCCGCTGACTTTCATGGCCATACTGCCCGCCGTTGCACGCCGCCCCTGTTCACGCTGCCTTTCGTCATTCCGCCCGAGTCCAGATCCATGTGCCGCTCAGCACCATGACCGCGGCGGGGATAAGCAGCCAGGGCCAGCCAGCAGTCAGGGCGGTGATCGCCACGCTGGTGGCCATGGCCACCAACGCCGCCCTTTTCGCGCGGCGCGAAATGGCGCGGCGGCTGCGCCATGCCTGCAAGGGCGGGCCCCAGCGCGGATGATCGAGCAGGCGCCGCTCCCATACCGGATTGCCGCGGGCGAAGCAGAAAATCGCCAGCAGCAGAAACGGCACCGTGGGCAAAAGCGGCAGGAATGCCCCCACTGCGCCCAGTCCGACGAAGAACAGACCGGCGCCCGTCCAGAGATGGCGGCGCACCACGATCCGGTTCAGCCCGCCGCCGCAAGCCGCGCCGCATGGTTTTGCACCAGCGCGATCATGTTGGGCAGGCCCTGCGTGCGATTGGACGAAAGCTGGTTCTTGAGGTTGAACGGGGCCAGCGCCTGGGCAATGTCCATGTCCGCCACTTGCGCGGCAGGCCGATCCTGCACCGCCGCCAGGACCAGGGCGATAATGCCCTTGGTGATCGCCGCGTTGCTGTCGGCCAGGAAATGGAGAAGACCGTCGTTTGCCGCGGTCGGATAGACCCATACCGCCGCCGAGCAGCCGCGCACCAGCGTGGCGTCGGTCTTCAAGGCATCGGGCATCGGTTCCAGTTCGCGGCCCAGTTCGATCAGCAGGCGATAGCGTTCGTCGCCATCGCTGAACTCGTACTCCTCGAGAATGTCGGAAAGCGTGCGCATGAACCGGCCTTAAAGCCGGATGGCCCGCCTCTCAAGCCCTCAAGACTCGCGCAGAGCCTCGATTTCGCGGGCCAGATCGGTCCGGCCGCGCTGGTCCGTCACGATACGCTCCAACACCTCGACCCGCTGGCGCAGGGCGGCCACCTCGCGTGCAAGCGCAGCCGCGTACACGTCGTCCGTTGCGGTAAACTGCGCCTGTTCAACGCTGTGGCGCCGATGGCGCAGGCTGGCCCAGGCCAGGATTGCGACGATGGCAACGAGGGTAGCTCCAAAGCTCACGGAAACGTCTTCCTTTGGCTGATCGGCAAGGTCATGCCAGGTGGTCAGTCGAACTGGGCGAAGGCCGAGGGTTCGCGGCCCTGCACCATGCCTTCCAGCACGCGCACGCGCTGTTCCAGCCGGGCGGTTTGCGCGGCATATTGCGCGGCCTGTTCGGCCGTGGCGCGGGTGACGGCAATGATTTCCCGTTCCCGCTGGTCCATCCGGCGCGACCAGGCTTGCGCCGCGATCACCAGGCCGACCAGCAAGGTGGCCAGGGTGGCGAAGGCCAGGAGGACGATGGCCCCGGCGGCCGTCATTGCAGCTTGTCCGAAACCGGCGCGCGGGCCGCGCCATCATGCTGGCCGCCTTCGATGCGGTTGACATCGCGCAGCGCCTCGATCTGGAGCGCTACGTCATAGCCGCCATCGGTGACGATGCGTTCCAGCACCCGCACGCGGTCTTCCAGCGCCTGGTTCTGCACGGCATACTGTGCAGCCTTTTCTGCCGTGGCGTTGGCCTGGATTTCCGCCATCCGCCGGCTGTGCCTGGTCCAGATCGCAAGGCCTGCGATCATGAACGGGGCAAGCGGGATAAGCAAGGCAAGTGTTCCGTGATCCATGGCAGCAGTCCCCTTCGAAGTGCCGGGATGGAATAGGATGGAGGTTTAGCGCAGGCTTTCGATTTCCTGGGCAAGGCGCGGGTTGCTGGAGACGTAGAAGTGTTCGACCTCGGCCAGGCGGCGGTCGATGTCGCGCAGGCTGGCCCGCACTTCGCGCGCCGAACGGGACGGCGATTGGCGCACGCCCTGCCAAAATTTCTGTTCCTGCCGGTCGACATAGAGTTCGGCGGGCTTCTTGCTGGCGAGGAAGCCCAGCGCGAAATAGACGACAGGCAGGAAGCCCAGGCCGCACAACGTGCCGACAACGAGTGCCAGACGAACCCACAGGACGTCGACCCCGGTGTAATCGGCAATGCCGGCGCAAACCCCCATCAGCTTGCCGTTGGCCTTGTCGCGGTAAAAGCGGGTACGGGCGGCGGTCATTTCAAAGTCCCCTTGGTCTCTGCCATCAGCCGGTCGAGTTCGGAAAGATCGGCCTGGTGGCCAGCGCGCTGCTCGCCCAGCCGGGCGGGACGGAATTGCGGGTTTTCCGCGGCCACCAGGCGCTCGACGGTGTCCATCCGCTCTTCCAGGCGGCGGGCGATGCGATAGAGTTCATCGAGCAACTGCTCGTCACCGCTGGTCAGCGTGGCGGCCGTCTTCCACTTCGTTATATAGTGCAGCACGATCCACGGAAGACCGATGAACAGCGTGATCAGGGCAACAAACGGCACCAGGTCCATGGTTCAGCCCTCCTTGCCCATGGCCCGCTTCATGGCGGCCAGTTCCTCGTCGATCTTGTCCTGCCCCGCCAGCGCGGCGATCTCGTCGGCCAGGCTGGGCGGCCCGCTTTCGGCAATGCTCAGCGCATCGGCACGGCCTTCGGCATAATCGACGCGGCGCTCAAGCTGGTCGAACCGGGTCAACGCATCGTCTACCCGCTCGCTGGTCATCAGGCTGCGCAGGCGCACGCGGTTTTCCGCGCTTTCCAGGCGGGCGGCAATCGCGGTCTGACGGCTGCGTGCCTCGCGCAGGCGGGTCTGCAGCTTGTCGATGTCCTGCTCGTAAGCCCGCATCGAATCGTCGAGCACCGCCACTTCACCGCGCAATTGCTCGGCCATGTCGGCCGCCTTCTTGCGCTCGACCAGCGCCGCGCGGGCCAGGTCCTCGCGGTCTTTCGACAAGGCCAGTTGCGCTTTTTCCGCCCAATCGGCCTGGAGCCGATCGAGCTTGGCGACATGGCGCAGCATTTCCTTCTGATCGGCAATGGTGCGCGCGGCCGACGCGCGGACTTCGACCAGCGTCTCTTCCATTTCCATGATGATCATGCGGATCATCTTGGCCGGATCGTCGGCCTTGTCCAACAGGTCGTTGAAATTGGCGGCGATAATGTCCCTCGTGCGGGAAAAGATGCCCATCAGGTTTGCTCCGTTGAGAAAAGGCCGCGCGGCGTTGCTGTCGTTCTGGCCGCCGCCGGGCGAAGGGTGCGATCGGGCGACGCGCAATGCCTCGTCGAAACGGGTCGCGCCACGGCCGGGTACGGGTTCGAGAATGGAATTCATGCCAGGCCGCCAGTGATCGCGGAAGCCGAAGCATTCACCCCGGCATGGCCCGCGAATGCAGCATGTGCCGCCAGGGCAGCGCCGGGAAATTCCGGCATGTGGCGCGCGAGCATCACCGCATTCATCGCCAACATCGCGGCAATGCTGACCAGGGCGGCGCGGCCAAGACGGGTGGAAAGGAACGGGGCGGTATGCATGAAAGGCACTCCAGAAGCTGTTGCCCCTTTATCAGCAAACGCCATGCCAAACCGCAAAAATGGCGACTCCGCGCAGGTTTCGCTGAAAATCGCCGGTTATAAATTTGGCACATCTTGCCCGTACTTGGGAAAATATGCCAAATGTTGGCCATGGATCGTGAAGTGCAGTTCATCGGCCAGTCCGGTGCTTTCCTCGATGCGGTGGAGCGTGCCAGCCGCGCGGCGCCGATGCGCCGCCCGGTGCTGGTGGTCGGTGAACGCGGCACCGGCAAGGAACTGATTGCCGAACGTCTGCATCGCCTGTCCACCCGCTGGCAGGAACCGTTGGTCACGATGAATTGTGCCGCCCTGCCCGAAACCCTGATCGAGGCGGAACTGTTCGGGCACGAGGCAGGCGCTTTTACCGGCGCCACGCGCGCGCGCGCCGGGCGTTTCGAAGAAGCGGACAAGGGCACGCTGTTTCTCGACGAGCTGGGCACGCTTTCGATAGGCGCGCAGGAGCGGTTGCTGCGGGCCGTGGAATATGGCGAAGTGACGCGTATCGGCGCCAGCCGCCCGATCCGCGTGGATGTGCGCATCGTGGCCGCCACCAACGAAGACCTGCCCCGGATGGCCGCACAGGGCCGGTTCCGTGCCGACCTGCTCGACCGGCTGAGCTTCGAAGTCATCACCCTGCCTCCCTTGCGCGTGCGCGAAGGCGATGTGGCGGTACTGGCCGACTATTTCGGGCGACGCATGGCTGCCGAACTGCAGTGGGACGCCTGGCCGGGCTTTGCCCCGCATGCCCTGGCGCAGATGGAAAGCCACGGCTGGCCCGGTAACGTGCGCGAGTTGCGCAACGTGGTGGAACGGGCGGTCTACCGCTGGGACGATCCCGACCGCCCCATCGCCCATGTGCAGTTCGATCCGTTCGATAGCCCGTGGAAGCCCGCGCATGGCCCCAGCGTATCGGCCGATGCCTGCGCCACGGTTATCGAACATGCCACCACACGCGCCGATTTCGATACTATCCAGGATCTGCGCGCCGCCGTCGATGCGCATGAGCGCGCGATTCTGGAACACCATCTGGGCCGCAACCGCTATAACCAGCGGCAGACTGCCAAGGCTTTGGGCGTCACGTATGACCAGTTGCGCCACTGCCTGAAAAAGCATGGCCTGCTGGAGCGTGGGCAGGGATGATGCGGGCGGATGTTTGCCACCGCTGCCTGGCCTCGACATCCGTGGAGCATGGGATGGGCAGGCCGCGCATGGCAGCTATGCGATGGCCCTGACCCGCCTGACCCTGCGCGACTTTCGCAACCATGCGGCAACGCGCATCGAGGGCATGGCGCAGTTCAACGTGCTGGTAGGCGAAAACGGCGCGGGCAAGACCAACGTGCTCGAAGCGCTGTCGTTGCTGGCGCCCGGCCGGGGGCTGCGCCGCGCCCAGCCGGCCGAAATGGCCGCACACCATGGCGACGGCAGCTTTGCCGTGATGGCCGAGATGGAGGCAGGCGAACTGGTGCTGGGCACGCACACCCTGCCCCAGGCCCCCGGCCGCCGGCTGGTGCGGATCAATGGCGCCCTGGGGCCGACCGCGCGGCTGGCCGAATGGCTGTCGCTGACCTGGCTGACCCCCGCGATGGACCGCCTGTTTGCCGAAGGGGCGGGCAATCGCCGCCGCTTTCTCGACCGGCTGGTGCTGGCACGCCTGCCCGGCCACGCCCAGGTCAGCGCGCGCTATGAAACCGCGCTGCGCGAGCGGAACCGCCTGCTGGCCGACGCGCGCGATCCCGATCCCGCCTGGCTCGATGCCCTGGAAACGCAACTAGCGCAGACGGGCGCCGCGATTGCCGCCGCACGCGCTGCTTTGGTAACGGACCTTGGCATGGTGCTCGAAACGCTGCCCGACCAACCCTTTGCGCGGCCCCTGCTGGCCTATGCCGGCGAAACACCGGCCGAAGAAGAGCCTTTGCGCGCCGCGCTGCGCCAGGCCCGGCGGCGCGACCGCGCCGCCGGGCGCACGCTGGATGGCCCCCACCGCGATGATCTGGCCGTGCGCCTGGCCATCAAGAACGCGCCGGCCGCCGATTGCTCTACGGGCGAGCAGAAAGCCATGCTGATCGCCATCGTGCTGGCCCATGCGCAGCTTACGGCCGGCCCGCGCCCGCGCTTGCTGCTGCTCGACGAGATTGCCGCGCACCTCGACCCGCTGCGCCGCGCCGCGTTGTACGAGCGCCTTGCCGTTTCGGGCGCGCAAGTGTGGATGACCGGCACCGAAACCGCGCCCTTTCACGACATCGCGGGCGCGGCGGCGCTGTGGCACGTGACAGAGGGCACGGTGACGCGGCGCTAACCCGCCGGCTGCTTCAGCGCCTTGGCCAGGGCGGCCGCCACGGCCGGTTCGGTAGCCCTGACGATCTTTTCCACCCCTTGCGCATTGGGGTGGATATGATCGGGCAGTTGCAACGCCGGCTGGCCCAGGATCGGCTGGAGAAAGAACGGCACCAGTGCGACATCGTATTCTTTGGCCAGCGTGGGCCAGATCGGGTTGAACGCGGCGACGTACTCCGGCCCCAGGTTCGGCGCGGCGAGCATGCCCGTCAGCATGGCGGGAATGCCGCGGCGCTTGAGTTCGGCAAGAATGGCATCGAGATTGGCGCGCGTCTGTGCGGGTGGCAGGCCGCGCAGCATGTCGTTGCCACCCAGGCCGACCATTACGAGTGCCGGCTTTTGCGGCTGATTGTCGAGCGTGAAGGCAAGCCGCTGCCGTGCCGCAGCAGTGGTATCGCCCGATACCCCGGCATTGACCACCCGCGCTTTGACGCCGGCCGCGGCAAGCGCGGCTTCCAGCCGCGCCGGATAGCTTTGCCCCGGTTCCAGTTGATAGCCGGCATAGAGGCTGTCACCAAATGCCAGGATGACCGGCGCATCGCCGGGTATCGGCGCATTGCTGGCGGCAGCGGCAGCCGGGCGGGTTTCCAGCGGATCGGGCGCTTTTTCGCGCGAACATCCCGTCATCAGCAGAAGGGACAGGGCAGCAAGGGCAGTCACGCGCATCGGTCGTTTCCCAAAAGGCAGGTCTGATGTCATGTCGTTGGTGGAATGGCCGGTTGCAAGACGCTACCCGTCTATGCCACTCCCGCGCGGTGACAAGCCCTGCCCCCCTCATATCCGCCCGCGCGCTCGTGCTATCGCTTGGCCGCGAAGATGCCCGCGTCGCTATTCTCAAGGGTATCGATCTGGATGTGATGCCCGGCGAAACCGTGGCGTTGCTTGGGCCTTCCGGCTCGGGGAAATCATCGCTGCTGGCGGTTCTTTCCGGGCTGGAGCGGGCCAGCGGCGGCACTCTGCATGTCGCTGGCGCGGATTTTGCCGCACTGACCGAAGACGGCCTGGCAACGGCGCGGCGCGGCCGCATCGGCATCGTGCTGCAGGCGTTTCATCTGCTGCCCACGATGACCGCGCGCGAGAACGTGGCAACGCCGATGGAACTGGCGGGCATCGCCGATGCCCTGCCACGCGCCGAGGCGGAACTTGCCGCCGTGGGCCTGGAACACCGGCTGGACCATTATCCTGGCCAGCTTTCCGGCGGGGAACAGCAGCGGGTGGCGATCGCCCGGGCGCTCGCCCCGCGCCCGGCCCTGCTGTTTGCCGACGAACCGACCGGGAATCTCGATACGGCGACCGGGGCGGCGGTTGCCGACCTGCTGTTTGCCCGCGCGCGCGAAGCCGGCGCCACCTTGCTGATGGTGACGCATGACGAGGCGCTGGCGCAGCGCTGCGGGCGCATCCTGCGCCTGGCCGACGGGCTCCTCGTGGCTGACGAAACGCGATGAGCGGGGCGGCTGCCCGCCTGTCATGGCGCGGTGCCTGGGCCTTGGCCCGGCGCGGTCTCGACTGGAAGTTCCGCGGCCTGCGCATTCTGGTTGTCTGCCTGGTGCTTGGCGTGGCGGCGCTTGCCGCCATCGGCACGCTGACCGGCGCGGTGGGCGGCGAACTGGCTCGGCGCGGCCAGGCCATGCTGGGCGCCGACGTGGAAGTGGAACTTGCCGGCCGGCAGGCGTCGGCTGCCGAAATGGCCGCCTTTTCCCGTTATGGCGCGCTTTCCGTCGGCGCGCGGATGCGGGCCATGGCCATGGTACCCGGCAGCGACGGCGCGGCCGTTCCGATCGAGTTGAAAGCTGTCGACCAGGCATGGCCGCTCTATGGCGCGTTTACCCTGGCCGACGGCCGCGCCGGGCGCGCACCGGCCGCCGATGTGGCCTGGATCGCCACCGGCGTGGCCGAACGGCTGGGCGTCCGTCCCGGCCAGCGGCTGCGTATCGGTCAGGCCACGTTCCGCATCGGCGGCGTCATCGGCGACGAGCCCGACCGGCTTGGCGAAGGCTTTGCGCTCGGTCCCACGGTCATCATCGGCCAGGCCGGCCTCGATGCCACTGGGCTGGTGCAACCAGGCGCGATGGTTCGCTGGAAGTACCGGCTGCGTCTGGCCCCGGAGGCCGATCCGCAGCGCGTGGTCGAGCGGCTGACCCGTGCATTTCCCACGGCCGGACTGGAATTGCGTACGCGGGACAAGGCCTCGCCCAGCCTTGATCGCTTCGTCTCGCGCATGGGGCAGTTCCTGGGGCTGGTGGCGCTTGCGGCGTTGCTGATCGCGGGGATCGGTATCGGCAATGGGGTTTCGTCCTATCTCGAAGCCCGGCGCGGGGCGATCGCCACGCTCAAGATCCTGGGCGCGACCGGCGCCGATGTCGCCCGGATCTATCTGCTGCAACTGGGGCTGGCCACGCTGCTCGCCATCGCGGTGGGGTTGGCGCTGGGGCTCGGGGTCACGCCGCTGGTGGCGCTGGCGCTAAGGGACCTGCTGCCGATCCCGGGCGGTTTCGTTTTTCAGCCCGGTGCGCTGGCGCTCGCCGGAACGCAAGGCCTGCTGATCGCGGCGACCTTTGCCGCGCCGCCGCTGCTGCGCGCCCGCGCGGTGCCCGCGATGGCGCTGATGCGCGCCGGCCTGGTGCCGCCACGCCAGGGATGGCGCCAGCGCGCCCTGGCCATGGCGGCCGGGCTCGTGGCGATTGCGGGCATTGCCATTGCCGGGACGGACCGGCCGTGGCTCGCGGCCGGTTTCCTGGCGGGCGCCGGCGCGGTTTTCGCTTTTCTGGCGGCGCTGGGCTGGGGCCTGGTGCGGCTTTCGCAACGGCTGCCCCGCCCGCGCCACCCCATCGCGCGCATGGCCGTTGCCAACCTGCACCGCCCGGGCGCACAGACCGGGGCGCTGGTCACTGCGCTGGGGTTCGGACTTGCCGCCTTCGTAATGCTGGCAGGTGTGCAGACCAGCCTCGATGCCAATATCGCCGCGCGGGTGCCACAGCGCGCGCCCGACTATTTCGTGCTCGACGTGCCGCCGGCCGGCCTGCCAGCGTTCAACCGGGTCGTGCTGAACGCAGCGCCGGACGCGCGCATTCGCACGGTGCCTGCCATGCGCGGCGCAATCGTGGCATTCGGGCCACAAGACCGAATGACCCGCGTCGCTGATCTGGCCCGCATTCCCGACGATGCCTGGGCGCTGCGCGGCGATCGCGGGCTGACTTTTGCCAATGCCCTGCCCGAAGGCAACGTGTTGACTGCCGGGCAATGGTGGCCGGCGCGGTATGGCGGCGAACCGCTGGTATCGGTGGACGAAGGACTGGCCAAGGCAATCAACCTGAAGCTGGGCGACACCATTACCGTTTCGCTGCTTGGCGTGGAGCGTAGCGCGCGCGTCGCCTCGTTTCGACGGATCGACTGGGAAAGCTATGGCTTCAATTATGTGCTGGTGTTCAGCCCCAACGCGCTGGCCGATGCCCCTTACAATCTTGCCGCCACGATCGAGCTGGGGGCCGGGCACGGCGATCCCGCAGTTTCGCGCGCGATTCTTGCAGGCCTGGTACGCGCTTTGCCGTCAAGCTCGGTGATCGAGGTGGGGCCCGTGCTTGCCCAAGCACGCGACATCCTGGGCCAGATGGCAGTGGCGATTTTCGCCGCGGCCAGCGTCGCCATCCTGGCGGGCATGGCCGTGCTGGCGGGGGCGATCGCCGCTGCCCGCGCGCAACGCCAGTACGATGCGGTGATACTCCGCGTTCTGGGCGCCGGATCCGCCCAGTTGCTGGCTCTGGTGCTGATGGAACAGGCGCTCCTCGCGGTGCTTCTGGCCGTCGTGGCGCTGGGGCTGGGCACGGCGGCCGCGTGGAGCGTGATTACCCTGCTGTTCGATTTCGCCTGGCTGCCGGGCTGGGGCACGATCCTGGCCGTGCTGGGCGGCGCACTGGCGCTGGTGCTGGCCATGGCGCTGGGCGGCTCGCTTGGCGTCTTGCGCACGCGGCCGGCCCAGGCCTTGCGGGAATTGTGATCAGGCGAACACGTCGGCATCGTAAGGGTTCTTGGGATCGGGGCCATAGCTGTTGGGCCCGCGCGTGCCATCCAGACACAGGAATATGAGCAGCGCAAACCAGCCCAGGATCGGCAGGAAAATCAGCAGCAACCACCAGCCCGAGCGGTCGATGTCATGCAGGCGACGGACAAAGACGCTGATGCCCGGGATGAAATTGACCAGTGCGAAAAGCCCGGAAAGCGCATCGCCCACGCCATTGAGCTGGGTGCTGAACCCTGCATACCATCCCACGGCCGTATAGGTCGTGCGGCCGAACACGATCGCGAGCGCGATGTTCACCAGCAGGCCGAAAAGGCTAAACATCCAGTATTCCTTGCGCCGCGAACGGCCGGAAAACTCGAAATAGCGTCGATAGGGCAGCAACATCCAGAACATCGGCTTTCTCCATGGCCGTCGGCTTTTGCAGACAGACAGAAAAGGGCCGCGATGACAAGAAAAAGGACGGCAAGAAAAAGGGGGCCGCGAGGCAGCCCCCCTTGCAAGTCTTGCGCTTCGCATCCGGGTTAGAAGCGATAACGCACCGATGCACCATAGGTGCGCGGCTGGCTGGTGTAACCCGAAATTGCCGAAGGCTGGGTCACCAAATCGAAAATCTGCGTCAAGGTCCGGCTATCGGTCAGATTCCGGCCCCACACCGCCAGTTCGGCGCGGTTGGCAAGGACGACGGCGACGCTGGCATTGAGTTCGTCAAGCCGCCGGGCATTCTGCCCGATCGTGCCGACCGCTATGGCCGTGCCGAGATCGGGCGAGCCGGCCAGCCCGTTTTCCAGCATCACGCCACGCTCATGGCGATAATCTCCGCGCAAAACGAGTTGCGCCGTTCGCGAAAGGCGGTGTTCGTACTGGCCGGCGAGAGCAAACGCCAGCCGGGGTTCGCCAGCCGGGCCCATAGCCGCCGGATCAGCCAGTGCCGGCCCGGGCAACGCGGGACGTACGGGACGAAGCCAGGTCGCGCTGGCGGACAAGGCAAATCCTGCCGCCGGCCGCAGCGCCGTTTCGATCTCCATCCCGCGCAACCGTTCTTTCCCGGGGTCACCCGGCGCAGCGCCGGCGGCATCGGCCTGCAGGCCGCCGCTGATCGTTTGCCCGAATAGCGCGACATGGCCGGCCACGCGGCCCCAGTCGGCCCCGACGCCCGCCTTATAGATCACGGCGCGGCGCGGGAGTCCGCCGCGGCCGGCATAGCTCTGGCTGATCTGGGCCAGCGCAGCGCTTTCCAGCGCGCCGCCTCCCTCCGCAAACGGGCGGCCGTCGCGGAACAGTGCCAGGGAACTGGCCTGCATCCGGCTGGAAATGCTGAGATAGGCCCGCACATGCCGGTTGAGCGCCAGGCTCGCCCGCGCTGCCCAGGTCAGGCGAGAGTCCCGGGTGGCGCCCGGTTCCACATTGGGCAGACCCGCATGGGCCGCAGCCTGTTGCAGGCCGCGTGGGGATGCCCCAACATCAGGTGCCGCACCGCCGCCATTGGCCACGGCCCACTGCGGCATGGCAGCACTCCCTTGGGAGGCAGCCGACGAAACCAGGGCATTGCCAGGCATGCCGGCGCCGGCGGCCGCCTGCAACTGCTGGTCAGCGGGGGGAAAGGCACCGCCATCGAGATCGATCATGGCAAAGCTTTGGCTGGCCTGGCCCGCGGTCTCATACCGCCTGGCATCGCTGGCATAGGCGATGCTGCCGCTAAGCGTGAGACCGCCGCCCAAGGCCAGATCGCCCTGCAGAAACGCCGAAAATACTTCGTTGCGCAAGCGGTAGCGTTGGTTCGCCTCCTGCCCGCCCGGAAAGAACTGCCCGGCATAGCGGGTGGAATCGGCGACTGGCGCGCTTTGCCCCTGGCCGAGCGCGGGAACGCCCAGCGCCCCGCCGCCGGCGCCCTGCACCAGCAGATCGGCGTAAGGACGCATGACCGGGCCAGAGACGATCGCATTGCGCTGGTCCACCGCCTGGTTGAAATAGTGGGCGCCGAAAACCGCATTGAACGGACCGGCAAGATCGCTCGCTACCCGCACCTGCTCGGCGAAAATGGAAATCCGGCGGTCATGGGCATTGCGCCCCAGCATCTGGCCGCCGGCAAGATTCAGCGCCGGATTGGCAGCCGAGGTCTGCCTCCGCCAGGCGGAAATGGCAGTGATCTTGAGCGCGGCGGTATTGTAATCGAGCTGCCCCGAAAATCCGACGTTGGCGATCCCGTCGCCGCCATCGAAAGGTAGCCAGACCTTTGCGACGTCGCTGGCACTGCCCGGTTTCCTGCCATTGCCCGGTTTTTCAACAGGACCGGTGCGGGCACGCGCAACATCCTCGCGCGGTGTCGGACCGTTGACGCCGGGCTCTTTCGCCCCTGCGGGCAAAGCGCGGACCGGAGACGCGACCGCTGCCAAAGCGAGGGCGAGTGCAAAAGCAAGAGCAGGGGCGACGGGGGCCGCGCAAGCGGGTACGGCGCCCTGCGCCGCATGTTCCCCTGCTGTTCTGCCGTATAGGTCTGCCCGATGCATGTCTTGCTGGAGGATGTGCGCCTTGTTTCGGTCTGGTGCACCGCACTGTGTTTCGGCCCACCTGACCCCTGGCTACTGGTTAACCCGGATGTAGTCGGCAATAAATGGTAATTGGGTTCAGGTCGGACCCAATGCGTCGCCAACCGCCGTCTTTTGCGCAGAGTGTGGCCGCCGGGTCACATCTTTACGGGGCGCAAGGCGAGCGCGCGATGAAACCGGGTCTTTTGCCCCTCGCTCTTGTCGCAACGCACAATACGGGGTAAGCGCCCGCCCGAATGCGGGCCAAACCGGGGAGACGGGATTTTCCCCAAGTGGCTGCTGCAAGCTTTGTCCCGGTTTGTCCAAGAAAGCCTTTCATGCCCCTGCCTTTGCGCAATATTGCGATCATCGCCCACGTCGACCATGGCAAGACCACGCTGGTCGACCAGCTTTTCCGCCAGTCCGGCACGTTCCGCGAAAACCAGCGCGTCGAAGAGCGCGCCATGGATTCCAACGATCTGGAAAAGGAGCGCGGGATCACGATCCTGGCCAAGTGCACATCGGTGGAATGGACCAGCCCCGCCAACGGCGAAACGACGCGAATCAATATTGTCGATACCCCCGGCCACGCCGATTTCGGCGGCGAAGTGGAACGCATTCTGTCGATGGTCGACGGCGTGATCCTGCTGGTCGACAGTTCCGAAGGCGCCATGCCGCAGACCAAGTTCGTGACCGGCAAGGCGCTGGCACTGGGTCTCAGGCCCATCGTGGTGGTCAACAAGATCGACCGCCCCGATGGCCGTCCGCAGGAAGTGCTGGACGAAGTGTTCGACCTGTTCGTGAGCCTCGATGCCAACGACGAGCAACTCGAATTTCCCGTCCTCTATGCCTCGGGCCGCAACGGCTATTCCGGGATTGACGAAACCGTGCGCGAAGGCACGCTGCAACCCCTGTTCGAAAAGATCGTGGAACACGTGCCCGCGCCGTCGCTCGATGTGGACGGTCCGTTCAGCTTTCTCGCGACTTTGCTCGATCGCGACAACTTCATGGGCCGCGTGCTGACCGGCCGCGTGCAATCGGGCACGATCAAGCTGAACCAGCCGATCCATGCGCTCGACCGCGATGGCAAAGTGCTGGAAGTGGGCCGCGCTTCCAAGATCCTGTCGTTTCGCGGGCTTGATCGCGTGCCGGTGGAAGAGGCGCGCGCCGGTGACATCATCGCGCTGGCCGGCCTTGAGAAAGCGACCGTCGCCAATACCGTGGCCGATCTTTCGGTCACCACGCCGATCGCCGCGCAGCCGATCGATCCGCCAACCCTGGCCATGCGCTTTGCCGTCAACGACAGCCCGTTTGCCGGCCGTGAAGGCGACAAGGTGACCAGCCGCATGATCCGCGACCGCCTGCTGCGCGAAGCGGAAACCAACGTGGCCATCCGCGTGACGGAAAGCGCCGACAAGGACAGCTTCGAAGTAGCCGGGCGCGGCGAACTGCAGCTGGGCGTCCTTATCGAAACCATGCGCCGCGAAGGTTTCGAACTGGGCATCAGCCGGCCCCGTGTGCTGTTCGGCACCGACGAAGCGGGCGGCCGCACCGAACCCTATGAAACCGTGCTGATCGACGTGGACGACGAATTTTCCGGCACGGTCGTCGAGAAGATGCAGCGCCGCAAGGCGGAATTGACCGACATGCGCCCCTCGGGCGCGGGCAAGACGCGCATAACGTTCTCGGCCCCCTCGCGCGGACTGATAGGCTATCATGGCGAATTCCTGTCCGACACGCGCGGCACCGGTATCATGAACCGCCTGTTCGAGAAGTACGGCCCGCACAAGGGGCCGATCGAAGGGCGCCTCAACGGCGTGCTGATTTCCAACGCCACGGGCGAAGCGGTGGCCTATGCTCTTAACAGCCTGGAAGATCGCGGCGTGCTGTTCGTGCGGCCGCAGGACAAGGTCTATGAAGGCATGATCATCGGCGAGAATGCCAAGCCCGATGATCTCGAAGTCAATCCGATGAAGTCCAAGCAGCTGACCAATTTCCGCTCGTCGGGCAAGGATGACGCGATTCGCCTTACGCCGCCGCGCATCATGACGCTGGAACAGGCCATCGCTTATATCGACGATGACGAAATGGTTGAAGTGACCCCGCAGACCGTGCGCCTGCGCAAGGCGATACTCGATCCCAACGAGCGCAAGAAAGCCAGCCGCAAGAAGGAAAACGCCTGATCCGCAGTGCTGTCCCTTGGTGGATGGCAAGGCAGCGGCGGTTGAAAGGAGCGCTCCGGCACCGGAGCGCTCTTTTTTTGCGCCGGTTCCTGTCTGAACGAAGGTTTCATCGCCGGTTCAGCGCCTGTTGCATAAGGTTACCGTCATGAAGCCCGCTACGAGCATGAGGCTCTTTTGGACAAGTGGCGGTTGGAGACGAACCATGAAGCTTTGGAGCAAGGTTCTGCTGGCTGGCGCAATGGGCGCCACCGTGATGGCAACCGCAACGCCCGCCCAGGCGCAACGCTGGCATCGGGGTGGCGGCGACGGCGCTGCCGTGGCCGTGGGCGCGGGTATCCTGGGCCTCGCCGTAGGCGCGGCGATCGCATCGGATCGTCAGCGCGGTTATTATGACGGCTATGCCCCGCCGCCGCCCCCGCCGGTGTCTGTCCCCGTGCCGGTGGCCCCGGTACCGCCGCCCCCGGCCTATTACTACGGCGGCCCAGGCTTTTACGGTGCGCCGGTCTATCCCGGCGGCTATTACAATGGCTATTACGGCCCGCGCTGGCATGGCTATGGCCGTTGGCACCGCGGCTGGTAAGCCGCTCTAACCACGCCGAGCCGGCAATGGATGCGTCCGCCAGTTTTCCGCTGGCGGACGTTTCCATGTCCGCCCGGTCATGCGCCCGCTCGCTGGTGCCATCCCCCTCGCCTTCCAGGCAGAGCCGGGCTATGGCGCGCCGCATGACGCGTTCCTCATCCGCGAACCAGCCCCTGCCCGATTTGCGGGCCATGGCGCAAACCGGCCGGCTCGATGGCCTGCGCATCGCCCTGTTCAGCGGCAATTACAACTATGTACGCGATGGCGCCAATCAGGCGCTCAACCGCCTGGTCGGCTATCTGCTGCGCCAGGGCGCCGATGTTCGCGTCTATTCACCCAAGGTGGCGCAGCCCGCGTTCGCGCCGACGGGCACGCTGATCGGCCTTCCCGCGCTCGCCGTGCCGGGCCGCCAGGAATATCGCGTGCCGATTGCCCTTTCGTGGCGCGTTCAGCGCGATCTGGCCGCGTTCGATCCACATGTCGTTCATGTCTCCTCGCCCGATGTGGCGGCGCATCGCGCGGTCACCTGGGCGCGCGCGCGGGGCCTTCCGGTGCTGGCTTCGGTCCACACCCGGTTTGAAACCTATTTGCGCTATTACAACATGGCCTGGCTGGAACCGGTGATCGAAGCGATGCTGCGCCGCTTCTATCGCCGCTGCGATGCTCTCGTGGCACCATCGGAATCGATGGCCCAGGTGCTGCGGCAGCAGCGCATGAACTATGACATCGGCATCTGGTCGCGCGGGGTCGATCGCGAGATCTTCACGCCGCGGCGGCGCAGCCTGGAATGGCGCCGCGCGCTGGGGCTGGCGGACGACGACGTGGTGATCGGCATTTTCAGTCGGCTGGTCATGGAAAAGGGACTGGACGTCTTTTCCGATGCGATCGACGAGCTCAAGAGCCGTGGCGCGCGGTTTCGCGTGCTGGTGATCGGCGAAGGCCCGGCCCGCGAGTGGCTGGAAAACCGCCTGCCCGACGCTGTCTTCGCCGGGTTCCTCTCGGGCGCCGATCTGGGCCGGGGCGTCGCCAGCATGGACGTGCTGTTCTTCCCCTCGGTCACCGAGACGTTCGGCAATGTCACGCTGGAGGCGATGGCCTGCGGTCTGCCCGTAGTGGCATCGGCGGCTACGGGCAGCCAGAGCCTGGTGGACGATCACGTTTCGGGCCGCCTTATCACCCCGGGCGCTGTCCATCAGTTCGCCGAAGCCTTGCGCGCCTATGTCGAAAACCCGCAGCTGCGCGCCAGCCATGGCGCCGCTGGCGAACGCCGGGCCCAGGAATTCGGCTGGGACCGGATCAACCAGGCCGTCGCCGATACCTATGTTCGCCTGGTGCGGCAGAAACGCGCGCGACGATAACCCGCTGTCTGTCAGGCAGGCGGATCGACGAGGCGATAGAGCACGCTGCCCCTGGTACGCTGCACCGGCACCATGCCGGGCACGTTGCGCACCCGATCGGTATCGATGATCCAAACGTAGTCGAACGCCGCACGCGGCAGTTCGGCCAGGCGGCGGCTGATAGTATTGGGTTTGGCGCAGCCGTCGACCTTGGCAAGCTGGGAATCGTCGGTGGCGAAAGTGCCGGCCTGAGGTGCATGGACCTGTAGCAGATGGCCACCGGGAACCATCCATTGATCGTTGGAGAACGCATGGCGCCGCGCAATGGCATAGCCGCCCAGATGCGTGCGCCGCTCGCGTTGCCAGGGCAGGATGGAGACGACGCACGGTTCCACCACCATCGACGCAATCCGGCTGCCCCGCGGCACGTTGTCCAGCGCTGCGAGATCCGCAGCGATATCCTGCCCCGCCAGCCACAGACTCGCCGCATTGCCCACCAGCCGCAGACTGGCAAACACGGCACCCCATCGCGCCAGCCCCGCCCAGGAAAACATTCCGTGCCGGGCATAGCGTGGCGTTGCCGCCACGAGCGCCATCATCAGCGCGAAAGGCACCATCCGCATGTCAACCAGGCTTGCGCCGATGATCGTGGCGGGTAGCAGCACATAGGCCACGGCCAGCAGCCCGCATCCCCACCATATCCCAAGCGCCGGTCCGGCGCGCATATCGGCAACGTCGCGACGGCGAATGGCCCAGCCGACCAGCGCAAGCAGGACCAGGGCGCTGGCAAGGTCCCACACCAGCCAGCGATCGCGCAGTGGCATCAAAAGGTAGGCAGCCTTGAGTGCAGGGTTGAAAAAATCCTCGGTCGGGCCGTGCCCGCTGGATGGAAGAGGCACGACCAGCCTCAGAAGCTGGGGCGCTGCTACACAGCTGGTGGCAAGCATGGCCCGCGCCAGTTCCCTGAGGCCGCTTGCTGCACCGGCCATGCCCGGACGCCAGCGCTGCGCCAGTTCCGTCGTTCCGGCAAAGAGGGCAAACAGCACCCAGGCCACCAGATGGCAAGTCCACAGAAGGCACGAGAGCGGCACGAACAACGCCCAGCGTGCGCCAATCCAACCCCGTTGCCCCATGCACAGCCATAGCGCCAGAAACAGCGTCGCAAGCGCCTGGCCCAGCGCGAAATTGAGGAACCCGAAATGTAACGGGTAACAGTAGACCAAAGGCAGCGCGAACAGCGCCAAAGGCGTGACGCGGCCATGCATGCTGCGCGCCAGGCACAAGATGCCCAGCACCTGCAGCATGGGGATAGTCACGGCTGACAGGCGCAGAGCCGGTTCCAGACCCAGCAGGGGAGCCAGGCCTTCCATCAGGATGTCTACGCCCAGGTTCGGTACGAGATTCCAGCGAAACCCGTACCAGCGGGCCAGATCGGCAGAACGGCCATGATCCACCTGCACCGCATAATGCCCAAGATGCCCGCCCAGATCCGTCAGCGGAGCGACCGGCGGCAATGCCAGCGGCATGGCCGCCAGCAGCACGGCCACAAGCCACAGCCACCGCGCCTGCAACCAGCGCGGGCCGCCTGGGGCGCGATCGGGAAGCGCCCGCGCGACGAACGCCTGCAACCGGGTAGCGGCTTGGTCGATCAGAAGCATCACGATCGGGATCACGTCATTTCAGGAAGGCGACGATCTAGAGTGGCGCCCATTGCGTGACAACCGCAAATCCGGATGCGCAAGACGCTGCCTGGCCATGGCAAACGCGGCCTTGCGCTTTTGCCGCGAACGCGGCCACGCAATTTTCCGGGAAATTTTCACGCGGCCTCCTTATCTCCATGGCGCATGGCCGATCTGTTTGCCCCGACACCCCAGGAAACGCCCCGCGCGCAGCCATCCGAACACGGGCCGCTGGCCGATCGGCTGCGCCCGCGTGCGCTTGATCAGGTCGTCGGCCAGGAGCACCTCACCGGTGCTGACGGGGCCATCGGGCGCATGGTGGCGGCGGGCAAGCTGTCTTCGATGATCCTCTGGGGGCCGCCGGGCACCGGCAAGACCTCGATCGCCCGGCTGCTGGCCGATGCCGTCGGCATGCGCTTCGTGGCGATCAGTGCCATTTTTTCTGGAGTGGCCGATCTCAAAAAGGTTTTTGCCGAAGCAGAGGCCATGGCCCTGGCCGGGCGGCGCACCCTGCTGTTCGTGGACGAAATCCACCGCTTTAACCGCGCGCAGCAGGACGGTTTCCTGCCGGTGGTGGAAAACGGCACCATCACCCTGGTCGGCGCCACCACCGAAAACCCCAGCTTCGCGCTCAACGCCGCCTTGCTCAGCCGCGCGCAAGTGCTGATCCTGCACCGGCTCGACGCCGCCGCCCTGGGAGAATTGCTGCGCCGGGCCGAGGAAGAGACCGGCCTTGCCCTGCCGCTTACGCCGCCCGCGCGCGCGGCGCTGGTCGCTTCGGCCGACGGCGACGGGCGTTTCCTGCTGAACCAGGTGGAAACGCTGCTCGATGTCGATCTGCCCGCCCCGCTCGATCCCGAAGCGCTGGGCACGTTCCTGATGCGGCGCGTGGCGGTCTATGACAAGGACCGCGACGGGCATTACAATCTCATATCCGCCCTGCACAAGGCGTTGCGCGGGTCCGATCCGCAGGCCGCGCTCTATTGGCTGGCACGCATGCTCGTGGCGGGGGAGGAGCCGCTTTACGTACTGCGCCGCCTGGTGCGCTTTGCCAGCGAGGATATCGGCCTGGCCGATCCACAGGCGCTGGCCCAGTGCCTGGCGGCGAAGGAAGCGTACGAATTCCTCGGCTCGCCCGAAGGCGAGCTGGCAATCGTCCAGGCCTGCCTCTATTGCGCCACCGCGCCCAAATCCAACGCGGCTTACACGGCGATGAAAGCGGCCTGGAAGGCCGCGCGTGAAACCGGCTCGCTCAGCCCGCCAGCCCATATCCTCAACGCGCCGACCAAACTGATGAAGGACATCGGCTATGGCCAGGGCTATGCCTATGACCACGATGCCCAGGATGGCTTTTCCGGCGCGGATTACTGGCCCGAAGAGATGGCGGCGCGCGCGTTCTACCTGCCGGTGGAGCGCGGTTTCGAACGCGAGATCGCCAAGCGGCTGGACTGGTGGGCACGCAAGCGGCGCGAGCGACGCGGGGAAAGCCCGGACACCGGCGCATGAGCCGCTTTGCCCATTTCGTGGCGATCGACTGGTCGGGCGCTGCGGGCGAGCGGCACAAGGGCATCGCGCTGGCGCAATGCGGGGCGGGCGTGGAAGCCCCTGCGCTGGTGCGCCCGGGCCATCGCTGGTCGCGCGGCGAAGTGCTCGACTGGTTGCTGCATCATCTGCCGCCAGACAGCCTGGTGGGCATGGACCTGGGCCAGTCCCTCCCCTTTGCCGACTGCGGCGCGTTCTTCCCGGGCTGGGCGCAAAGCCCGTCCGATGCGCGCGCGCTCTGGGCCGTGGTCGACAGCGTCTGCGCAAGGGAACCGCATCTGGGCGTGGGCGCCTTTGTCGATGCGGCCGAACCGTCGCGCCACTTCCGTCGTCACGGCGGCCGTTGCGGAGACTGCTTTCCCGCCGGTCGCGGTCGCCTGCGCACCACCGAACGCGCGCAGCAGGCGATGGGCTGCAAGCCCTATAGCAATTTCAATCTGGTGGGCGCGGCACAGGTGGGAAAATCCAGCCTTTCGGGCATGCGCCTGCTTCACCGCCTGAACGGGCGCCTTGCGATCTGGCCGATCGACCCACTGCCTGCCAGCGGCAGCGTGGTATGCGAAATCTACACCACGATCGCCGCGATGGCCGCCGGACGCCCTGCCAGCCGCTCAAAGATCCGCGACGGCGCCGCGCTCGATATGGCGCTCGCCGCCTTGCACAGCACGCCGCTGCGCCACCCCGGCCCGATCGACGACCATCAAAGCGACGCGCTGCTTACCGCCGCGTGGCTGCGCAAGGTAGCCGAAGACCCTGCGCTGTGGCGCCCCGCCGGCCTCACCCCCGAAATTGCCCGCACCGAGGGCTGGACCTTCGGGGCCACTTGAGGCTATGCCCCGGGCACGCCACAGCCGTGCCGGCTTAGCTCAGTTGGTAGAGCACCTGCTTTGTAACCAGGGGGTCAGGGGTTCGATTCCTCTAGCCGGCACCATTTCCCCACTCGCCAGCATTCGCCAAAAGTTGGAAAAACAGCAGAAATCTGCTATTTTCATCATCGGTCTAACCGCTGATGACCATCTTTGTTCGCCCGCAGCCGGGTGATTCTGGGGGCCACGCTGGGGGCCACTTGGAAATATCCCGAAGTGAACTTGAAGGACGCGACGGATGTGCGGCTTGCCGCGGCTGCCCATCAGGCTAGTCAGTTCCCGGGCTACTCAAGCCCCGGACAGCGACGTATCAGCCACGAGCGCCGGTTACGCACCGCACTTGCTCGTTGGGGGATTTGTCCCTACATAATCGTCCTACAATATACCGAATTCATTCCGCTCGGCAGGGAGCCAATAGCCATGTCATCAGCCGAAACGACCGAGCAGCTTCGGCTGGCTTTGCGACGGCTTGCCAAAGCCGTGGTACTCATATCGTCACAGCACCAGGGTGTTCGGTATGTCATGGCGGCCACGGCTGTGAGCGAGTTGAGCTTCGCGCCTCCCTCGCTGCTGATCTGTGTGAACCGGTCTTCTTCCATGCACCCGATCTTGGCCGCGGGGGCAGGTTTTGCGCTCAATATTCTGGGCTCATCCCAGGTACAGCAGTCAATGCGCTGCGTGGGATCGGCCAATGGCGAGGATCGCTTTGAAGAAGGGGCATGGGAACAAGTGGATGGGCTTCCGATCCTATCTGAAGCCCAGGCCAGCATCGTTTGCGAAAACAAGCATCGCTTCGATTATGGAACGCACTCGATCTTCATTGGCGACGTCATTCACGTCAAAGTGAATGGTGACGTCGATCCTCTGATATATGCAGATCAACGCTACGGCAGTATCGTGTTGCAGAAAACGTCCTGAAGACCGCGCAGCGCCAGCCAGCGGTTGCCCGTTTGCCAATGCCGTGTTGTAGGATGATATCGCACATCGCGACATGCTGATAAGGCATCCGGTCAAACGGGCCGTCGTTGTGGCACAACGATAATCGGCCAGGGCTGAACCGCTCGGCAGCTAAGGCGTAGCGGCCCGCCGCCCCCCCTGGAGGCCGGAATGCTTTTACCGGGCCTGACAGGGTGTCCGGATAATGAGGCTTGGTGCCACGCGTCGGTCAGGTCTGAGCCTTTTCGTAAGAGACGTGCGCGCCATCACAATAAGGCGGTTTCTTCGTCAATTTGCAACCGCATAACAGCGCCACACCGTCTTTTTCGGCTTTCCACATCTTTGGCAGCGAACCTTTGCCCATATGGGACGCGTCGCAGAACGGCGGCCGCATGGAAAGACCGCAGGTGCACCAGAAATAGACGTCTCCCGCCTTCACCTTGACGCGGTAGGGCTTCGGTTCCGTCGGCGTAAGTGCGGGTGCCCCGCCTTCCACGTCTTTGTCAGTCATAACCTCTCCCGATCGAGTGCTGCGCTGCAAAAAGCTGCTGCGCACGAAAATTTCGTTTGCCACCACGGCCGGGCAATGTAAAGTGAGCATTCACTCCGAATCTGCATGTGAGGGCCTGATGCGTTTCTCCGTTTTTACCACGCCGATCTCTCCCGGCCCGGACAGCGACAGCGCCGTGCTGGATGCCATCGTCAACTTGTCCCTGAAGTGTGACGAAGCAGGTTTTTCGACCGTTTATTTCGCGGAACATCACTTCAGCGACTATTCGACTTACGGCAACAACTTCATGATGGCGAGTTACCTCGCGCCGCAGTTCAAGAACGCATATCTCGGATTTGCCGTCTCGGTCGTCCCTGCCAACCACCCTGCGCGGCTGGCCGAGCAGGCCAATCTGCTTGATCAGCTTACCAAGGGCAAATTCGTGTTCGGCGTTGGCGCCGGCGGCATTCCACTGGAATCGCTTGGCCTTGGAATAGACCCTTCGGTCCAGGGCGGGCTGACCCATCCGACGATGGACATCATCGAAAAGCTCTGGGCGAAAGAGCGGTCCGATCCGCCGATCGACTTTGAAACACCCTATTTCTCTGGCCGGGTCATGGAACGCATCATGCCTTCATCTTACAGGAAGCCGCATCCGATGATCAAACGTGCTTCGCAGAGCGAAGGGGGGCTTCGATATGCCGCCCGGAAAGGATGGCCGGCCTTCATTTTTCCCCGCTTTGTGGAAGGCAATTTCATCGAGAATCTGAAAGCATGGATCGATATCTATCACCAGGAACTGACTGATTCCGGTCATTCGCAAGACGTCATCGATGATTGCATGACGTGGTCCAGCGCAAACGTCCGCACGTTCGTTGCCGATACCGAAGATGCCGCCGAAGCGATGTATCATGACTTCGACAAATCCTACCTCGGTTGGGTAAAGCGGGAGATGGATCTTCTGGGAATGCGCATGGATGCCAATCCTGCACTGCAAAATGCCATCAAGTCCGAACGCCATGAAGCCGTCGGCACGCCGGACCAGATCGAAGCCATGATACGTCGCTATGAGGCGGCGGGCCTGCGTGAAATGACTTTGGTTTTCGACCTTACAGTACTCACTCCTGACAGGATAGAAAAAGTTAACCGGTCGATTGATCTTTTTATATCGGAGGTCATGCCCCGTTTCCGTAATACTGATGATGCTATAAATTCAGTAAAATCCGAACCTATCAAGATGGCAGTATAACTGCCATCTACCGTACAAGAGGCTGCCATAATAAAATGCAGCCCGAGGGAGGGAATGCCAATGAAACGCATGACGATACAAAACACGTTCCTGCTGGGATCTGTCTGGCTTTCTGCAATGCCCGGCTTTTCTCAGGCTGCGGAAAAGCAACCCGACGATCAATCAATTGCCGATATCGTTGTGACAGCGCAGAAACGGTCGGAGAACATCCAGTCGGTTCCCATTTCGGTCACGGCCTTCACGGCCGAAGACCTAGAAGCGCGCAGGATAACGCGGCAGGAAGATCTTGCCAGCATCGCGCCCAACTTCCGGTTCGACAAGGGCGGCGTTCCCAACGATAACCGCGTTTCTCTGCGCGGCATCTCGTCGACCGCGGTCGGCATCGGCCAGGACGGCAGCGTGACGTTCTATCTTGACGAGGTGCCGTTGCCCGGGCGCCGGGGCGGCAACCTGCAGTTCCTCGGCGTGGAGCGGATCGAAGTTCTCAGAGGCCCGCAAGGTACGCTGTGGGGACGCAACAACACGGCCGGGGCAATCAATATCGTCACGGCCGCGCCGGGACCTGACTGGGCCGCAAAAGGCGTTTTCGAAGCGGGAAACTATGATTCCATCAGGGCCGAGGCGCTGATCGGCGGTCCGCTTTCCGACGATGTCCGCATTCAGGCCGGCGTTTCGAAAGACAAGCATTCGGGCTATCAGCGCAACACGTTCCTGAACGTTGACCAGCAGGCCGAAGACCAGACGTCGGCACGGCTAGGGCTTTATGTCGGGGGCAACGGTCCATTCGAAATGCGGCTTACCGGGGATTATCAGTACGACACCAATTCCACCGGGATCGCCGCCTTCGGCATTCAGAACACCCGAAGCGGACGTGTCGTTTCCGATCCCTACACGCGGACGGTCGCGTTCGACTATCCATCTAACAACCGCCGCAATTCCTACGGGGTGGCGCTGCGGGCGTCTTATGACTTCGGCCGGATTGCGCTGACATCCATCACCGGATACCGCCATTACAACGAGTTTCTGACAACCGACATCGACGGCACAACCGCGCCGGCGAACTACAATTCCCAAGCTTCCAAATCCAGCCAGTTCACGGAAGAACTGCGGCTGGCATCAGGATCGCAGGATAAACTGGTATGGACGATCGGGGCGTTTTTCGCCCGCACGTTCGGTGAATCGATCGATCTCAACCTTACGATCGGCCCGTTCAACGTCCAGAACAACATATCCTACCAGAGCAACAGCTATGCCCTTTTCGGCGAAGGCAGCTACAATCTGGCACCACGGCTGAAAGTGACGGTCGGCGGGCGTTATACGTGGGACAGGTCGACCTATTTTACCCAGAATATCGGCTCCATCCCGGGCTTCCTGAACGCCGGCACGATCGGCCCCAACCGACAGAACACCGGCGGGTTCACGCCGCGCATCGCCCTCGATTATACGCTGGCGGGTGACAGTCTGGTCTACGGCTCGATCGCGCGCGGATATCGCAAGGGGGGCGCGAACGTCTCGACCATACCCGCCGCGCTCGAGGCCTCGAACCGTACCTATCGGCCGGAAGATACAACCAATTACGAACTCGGCGTGAAAACGCTTCTGCTCGATCGCAAGCTTCGCTTCAATCTGGCCGCCTTCTATATCGACTATAGGAACCTGCAGGTTTCCCAGATCGATCAGTTGACCCGCAGCACCTATATCAGCAACGCGCAGAGCGCTTATAGCTACGGGTTCGAGGCCGAGTTGCTTGCCCGCGTGTCAGAGCGGCTGACCCTTTCGGGCAATATCGGCACAGCCCATGCCATCTACAGGCGCTTTGCCGCTTGCGCCACCAGCACGGTCACCGGTTCCAGCGGTTCGCCGCAGACCTTGCTGCGATCCTGCGACGGCAAGCGGATCATCAATGCGCCCAGAACAACAGCAACCGGAAGAATCGAATATAATCTTCCACTTGGTGACGATCTGTCGCTTCGCCCAAGCGGAACGGTTACCTATACCGGGCAAACCGAATTCGACGTCACGAACGAGGTAGAACAGCATCGGCCCGCCTTCACAGAGGTGGATGCCGAAATCATGCTTGCCTACCGGCGCTTCAAGGCAAGCGTGTGGGGCACCAACCTTACCAAGGTCAATTACTTTACGAATATCTTTAAAGACTCTGCCGGGTGGCGCTATATCCCGGGCACACCCCGCCGGTACGGCATCCGTCTGGCAGCGGATTTCTAGGCAGGGCTTGGATGTCTGCACAGGTGATCGATATGGCTCGGACGCGTTATCTTCGGGGTAATCTACGGCGTGAGGCGGTGGTAGAGGCCTTGCTGCCTCTCATACAGTCGCAAGGAGACAAGGTGACCAGCGAAGAACTGGCACTCGCGGCCGGTGTTTCGGTGGGCACCTTGTTTCGCGTCTTCCCCGATAAGGAGTCCATCATTTCGGCCTGTCTCGACGTGATTGCAGAGCCGGTGGACCTGGAAGCCCCTCTTGCTGCCGCCGCCGGCCAACCCGAACTGGCCACCCGGCTGCAACATGCCGCGCCAGCGCTTCTCGAGCACATGCTGCGGGTCGTATTGCTGACGGAAAGCTTGCGGCGAAAGCGCACGGGTGGCCGGGGCTCATCATACTATCAACGGCTTGCTGATCAGGTTCAGACGCTGTTCGAAAACCAGACTGTCGCGTTGCGACTCCCGGTCGAGGCGACGGCTTCACTGTTCCTTGGCCTGCTGTTTGCCGAAGCGATGCACATCAAGATCGCTGGCTCGCCCACCGCCCCCCTTGCGGACCTGATCGAGATTTTCCTTGGCGGCGCCGCCGTGACCTGACGTGACACGACAAGAACCCCAGTCGGACTGGCGGCAAGATAAGCTGGAGATGGATATCGTGATTGATCGAAACGCCGCACATTCGCTCGCGTCCGAAGATGCCGGGGCTTTCCGCTGGGGGCGCCTGCTTGTCATCCTGACCTGCATGATGATGGGCGCGGTGGTTTCATCGGCCGTGACCCCCGTCATCCCCAAAATGGCCGATGCCTATCGTGCCCAAGTGCAGGATGCCGAATTCTGGGCGCGTATGATGTTGACGGTGCCAAATCTCGCCCAGGTCGCATGCGCACCGCTTATCGGTTACTGGGCAGACCGCGCGGGTCGGCGTCGCATCCTGGTATCCTGCCTGCTGATCCTAGCTCTGTTCGGCAGCGCCGGATTGTGGATCGCCAACCCCTGGATGCTCCTGGCCTCCCGCTTCGTCACCGGCGCATCCTCGTCCGGGCTGTTCGCAGTCTGCGTCGCTTTGCTGGCGGACAATTTCGAAGGCGAGCACCGCACGCGGGCGTTCGGCTTCATGGGCGCCATCCTTGCCGTATCGGGGGCCGTGTGGCTGATGCTGGCGGGCCTGGTGTCCAAGACCGAGTGGCGTTACGCCTTCACGCTGTTTCTCATCGCGATCCCGGTCGCGGGGCTGGCCATGGCGGCGCTTCCCGCAAGCCAGACGGGGCCCGTCAGCACCGACAAGCGGAAACTCGTTCTGACGAAATCGATGGCCTGGGGATATGCCGCGGCGCTTGCCTCGGGCGGAATCATGATGATCCTGCCGACATTCGCCCCGTTCAAACTGCGTGACATCGGCTGGGGCACTCCACAGGCGGTGGGCCTGGTGATGGGCCCGATGCTTCTGCTCGGCATCGTGTTCTCGATGTGCTTTGCCGTGATCCGCCGACGTGTTGGCGAGCGGTTCCTGCTCGCGGTCATCGTCGCCTTTCTGGGAACGGGGTATCTTCTGGCGGGATCAGCCAACACGATCGTGCCGCTGGGCATCGGCCTGGCACTTGCGGGTGGCGGGCTCGGACTGATGATCCCCCATGTCAGCCACATGCTTCTCAGCCTTGCCCCCAAGGACAAGCGCGCGGCGGCAGGAGGCACGTTCGCCTCCGTGCAGAATATCGGCGAAGCGCTTTCCCCGGTTGCGTTCCAGCCAGTCGCCCGGGTCGTCGGCGCGGGCGGCGTGCTGATTTCGATGGGCGCCTTGCTGCTGACAGTCGCGGTCATGTTCCTCACTTATGGCATGCGGCGCCAGAAAGCGTCGTCCAATGCGGTTGAATTTGAGGAATAATCCAATCCGCTGGTCTTTGAGAGGACTGCGGCGGTCGGGTTGAGCGCTCAAAGGGATAACGCCACGCGGCGGCTGGACCGTACATCTCGCCCGCATCGCACGCCGCCGGCCTCTACCTCGCCGTCGCTCCCCTCGCACCGCTCTTGACGCGGCCGGCCGGGAAGGCGAGGCAAGGGGCATGAATCAGCCTCATTCCATGCTTCACGATGGCTTTCTGCTGCTTGGCTTTGCGATGGCCTTCGTGCTGGTGTTCCGCCGGCTGGGGCTGGGCGCCACGCTGGGCTACCTTCTGGCCGGCGCCGTGGTCGGCCCTCAGGTGCTCGATCTGGTCGGCGATGCAGAGCAGAAGCTGGTCATTGCCGAACTGGGCATCACGCTGCTGCTGTTTCTGGTGGGGCTCGAGCTGAACCCCGCGCGGTTGTGGCGGATGAAGCGCGATATTCTGGGGCTGGGGCTGTTGCAGGTGGTGCTGTGCGGCGCGGCCGTCGCGGCGGTGGTCCACCTGGGCAGCGGTTTCAGCCTGACCGCGGCAATAGCGCTCGGCCTGCCGCTGGCGCTTTCCTCCACGGCGCAGGTGCTGCCGATGCTCCAGGCCTCGGGCCGGCTGCGCACGCCATTCGGCGAGCGGACATTTGCCATCCTGCTGTTCCAGGACCTGTCGATCATTCCGATGATCACCCTGATCGCCGCGCTCAGCCGCAATCCGGCCGATGTCAACGGCCCGCCGGGCTGGCAGTTGGCGCTCTCGACGGTGCTGGCCATTGCTGGGCTGATCCTGGCCGGTCGCTATCTGCTGCGGCCGTTGTTCCGCCTGATCGGCAACCTGGGCGAGCGCGAGATGTTCGTGGTCGCCGCGCTGTTCACGGTCATGGCGTCGGCCGCGGTGATGGAAGCGCTGGGGCTATCCACCGCCCTGGGCGCATTCATCGCCGGGGTGATGCTGGCCGACAGCCCCTATCGCCACGAACTGGAAGCGGATGTGGAGCCGTTCCGCTCCATCCTGCTCGGCCTGTTCTTCCTGGCGGTGGGCATGATGCTGGATCTTCACGCGATTGCCGAACGGCCGCTGTTCGTGGCGTCGATGGCCCTGGCATTGGTGGCGGTGAAAGCGGCAGTGATCATGGGCATCGGCCTTGCCTTCCGCATGGCGTGGCGCGGCGCACTGGCGCTGGGCCTGCTGTTGAGCCAGGGAGGCGAATTCGGTTTCGTGCTGTTTGCCCAGGCCCAGCACGCGCAATTGATCGCGCCCGAGGCCGCCAGCCTGTTCGGCGCGATCGTGACCCTGTCGATGGCCACGACGCCGTTCCTCATGGCGCTGACCAAGCCGCTGCGCGCCGATCCGGGCGTTGCCAAGGGCGAGCGCCAGGCACCGACGGGAGACGCCGCAAACGCGATCATCGTCGGCTATGGCCGTTTCGGCCAGACCGTGGCGCAGATGCTCAACGCCGGCGGCCTGTCGGTGACGCTGATCGATACCGACGTGGAAATGATCGACGTGGCCAGCGATTTCGGCGCCAAGGTCTATTTCGGCAACGGCACCCGGCTCGATCTGCTGCGCCAGGCCGGCGCCGACGAGGCAGCGCTGATCCTGTTCTGCATGGATGGCGACCAGATGGACAGGCCGGCGCTGGAAGCGGTGAAGCAGGCGTTTCCGCAGGCCGCCCTGTTCGTCCGCACGTTCGACCGGCGCGGGGTGATCAGCCTGCGCGGCTCGCCGGCGCGGGGGGTGATCCGCGAAGTGATGGAATCGGCGGTGAAAATGGCGCGCCTCGCCTTGGCGGAAACCGGCATGAGCGAAGAGATCATCACCCGCGCCGAAGACATGTATCGCGCGCAGGACAAGGAGCGGCTGAAAATCCAGATCGAGGGTGGCGACGTGCGCGCCGCGCGTGACCGGATCATTACCATTCCCCAGGTGCAGGAAGGCTGACCGCGCGCCCCCCCTGCCGCCAACCTGTGCCGCCGACCTGCGCGGTCAGCCCTTCCGCGATGCCTCGAACGCATTGCGGGTTTTCAGGCTGGGGTCTTCGGCCCAGGGCTGATCGGGCCAGCGATGGCGGGGATAGCGGCCTTTCATGTCTTTCACCACATCCCGCCACGATCCGCGCCAGAACGCCGGCAGATCGGCCGTGGTCTGGATCGGGCGGCCAGCGGGCGAGGTAAGCGAAAGCAGCAGGGCGCGCGGCGGCTGGCCGATCACGGGATGCCGGTCCAGACCGAACAGCGCCTGCACCCGCAGTTCCACCGCCGGGCCGCCTTCGTGGGCATAGTCGATAGCATGCGTGGTACCTGCCGGAGACCGGAATTGCGCCGGGGCCAGCCGGTCCAGCATCTGCCGTTCGTTCCAGTCGAGCCGGTTTTCCAGCGCCTCGTGCAATCTGGCGGCGGCAATGTCGAGATCGCGCCGCCCGGCAAGCAGGGGGGCAAGCCAGTCTTCGAGATCGGCCAGCAGCGCCTCGTCACCCAGCGCGGGCAGGCCGGCATAACGCGCGCGGGTACGCAGGGCACCCGCCGCACCGCCGATCGGCAAGAGCCCGAGCCCTTCACGCCGCACCATATCGAGCAGCAGCGCCGTCACGGCCGCCGGATCGGGCGCAGGATCAGGCACGCGGGCCAGCACGATGGCCCCAAGGCGCCTTTCCAGTCGGGCTTCAACCCTGCGCTCCTGCGCGTTCCATGTCACGCTGCGGCGCTGGTCCAGGCGATGCGCCAGCCAGGTCGTCACGGCATCCTCGTTCAATTGCAGCGCGCTCATGATCCGCGCGCCCCTGGCTTCGCCTTGCGCATCCCCGATAACCAACCAGGCGGCAGAGCTCAGCGGCGAACCCGGATCGAGCCTGTAGCCTCGCCCGCCCGACGAAAGCCATTCCTCGCTATCGCTGCCGCGCGCCCGCGCCACCCGATCGGGAAAAGCTTCGGCCAGAAGCACGGCAAGCGGGGGCGCTTCTTCCTTTCCGGGGTGGCGCTGCCCCCATTGGACAGGTCTGCCCCCCGGCGCGCGCCGCACTTCCCGCTCGGCCGCGCGGGCCCAGCGGGAAGCCAGTTGACGCGATGCGTCGGCCCGGGCGCTGCGGTCAGCCTGCCAGCGCTCGAACCGCTGCGCCAGATCCTCTCCGCCGCCGCCCAGCCCGCGTTCCTGCAACAGCAGGGCAAGCCGTGCCGCGTCATCTGCCACGCCATGGCGCGCGGCGAACAGCAGCATGTGCGCCAGTGCCGGTTCCATCGGCAAGCGGGCCATGGCGCGGCCATGATCGGTGATCTGCCCTTCGCTGTCGAGGGCGCCCACCGCGCCAAGCGTGCTGCGTGCGGCGGCCATGGCTGGGGCGGGGGGCGGATCGATCCAGGCCATGGCCGCGGGATCGCCCGCGCCCCATTGGGCCAGCGTCAGCGCCAGGGGGGCAAGGTCTGCATTGAGGATTTCAGGCGGATCGAACGGTGCGCGCCCGGCATGGGCCGCCTCTTCCCACAGGCGATAGGCCGTGCCCGGGCCCTGACGGGCGGCACGGCCGGCGCGTTGCGCGGCAGCGGCCTGGCTCGCGCGCGTCGTCACCAGCCGGGTGACGCCCGCCGCCTTGTCGAACTCCGCGCGGCGTGAAAGGCCGGCATCGACCACCACCGAAACGCCATCGAGGGTAAGCGAGGTTTCGGCAATCGCGGTGGCCAGCACCACGCGACGGCGGCCTTGTGGATCGCGGCGGATCGCAGCACGCTGGTCGCCCGGCTGCACCTGCCCATGCAGCGGCAGAACCAGCGCCGCGGGCAGGCGCTGCGCGAGAAGCGCCGCGGTGCGATCGATGTCGCGCACACCGGGCAGAAACGCGAGGATGTCGCCTGCCTGTTCCTGCCATGCACGGGCGATGGCATTGGCCATGGCCTGTTCGATGCGCAAGGCGGGGCTCGCACCTAGCCAGTGTATCGTTAGCGGATGGGCCTTGCCGGCGCTTTCGATTACCGGCGCATTGTCCATCAGGCTGGCGAAACGCGCGCCGTCGAGCGTGGCTGACATGACCACAATGCGCAGATCGGCGCGCAGCACGCCCTGCGCTTCCAGCGCCAGTGCCAGGCCCAGGTCGGCATCCAGGTGCCGCTCGTGCGCTTCGTCGAACAGCACGGCCGAAACGCCGGGCAGTTCGGGATCGGCGAGGATCGTGGCGACGAAGATCGCTTCGGTCATCACCAGCACGCGGGTGTGCGCCGATCGCCGGCTGTCGAGCCGCGTGAGATAGCCGACCGTTTCGCCCGGTGCCTGGCCCAGCAGATCGGCCATGCGCTCTGCCGCCGCGCGCGCTGCCACGCGGCGCGGCGACAGCAGGATGATCATGCCGCGGCACCAGTCCTGCGTCAGCAGCGCCGGGGCGACGGCCGTGGTCTTGCCCGCGCCAGGTGGCGCGATCAGCACTGCATTGGGATTGCGGGCCAGCGCTGCCAGCAGATCGGGCAATACGGCATGAATGGGCAGGTCGGTCACGCTGGCGGCCTTACTGCCTTGCGCCCTGCTTGGCGAGGGGCGGAGCCGCGCGCAAGGCAGGCCGGGCGCGCCATCGCGACGGACTGCCCATCAAGGTCCGTGCGGGACCGTGCAAAACATGCTATGCCTCTGCCTTGTGCTCCAACCTTGGCGCGCACCGAACGCGAGAGGAAGCCGTGTTTCTCAACGTCAAGGACTCATGGCCCCCCGCGCCGCCCAACCGGCAGCCCGAGCCCGCCCCCCGGCTCTCGCCGCGCGGCCAGCGCGTGATCGCGGTGATCGTGGTGTTCAACCTGCTGCTGCTGCTCGTCGGGCCCCTGGCGGGCTCTTCGGTGATCGAGGGCCTGGCCAGCCTCTGGCACTAGGCGGCGTGGCGGCAAAGCCGCCTCGGCGGTTCAATAGCGCCGCGCCACCGCGAATTCGGCAGCCTCGCTCAGGGCGTCCTTGGCCGCACTAGCGGGAAAACCGGCGATGGCATCGATCGCCCGCTGGGCAAAATGGCGCGCCCGTTCGCGCGTGGCGTTGACTGCATCGTGCTTGCGGATAAGGGCAATGGCGTGGGCCAGGTCGGCA
Source organism: Novosphingobium sp. DS6-6 (assembly GCF_057784975.1). NCBI lineage: Bacteria > Pseudomonadati > Pseudomonadota > Alphaproteobacteria > Sphingomonadales > Sphingomonadaceae > Novosphingobium > Novosphingobium sp. DS6-6. Next base: position 84,931 of record NZ_JBYNTS010000004.1, read on the forward strand.
TCGCCGTTGCGGTTGCCGGCAATGGCATCGCGCCAGAAACCACGCTCGTCCTCGGTACCGCGCGCATAGGCCAGGATCACCGGCAACGTCATCTTGCCCTCGCGGAAATCGTCGCCCTGTTCCTTGCCCATTTCCGAGGCGTCGGAATCATAGTCGATGGCATCGTCGGACAACTGGAACGCGATTCCCAGATTGCGGCCATAGGCATCGAGCGCCAGTTCGTCGGCTTCGGGCCGTTCGGCCACCACGGCGGCAATGCGACAGGCCGCTGCAAAGAGCGCGGCCGTCTTGGCATTGATAATGGAAAGATAGCGTTCCTCGCTGGTTTCCACCTGGCGCTGGGCGACAAGCTGGTCCACCTCGCCCTCGGCAATCACCGCCGACGCGTTCGAAAGGATGCGCAGCACTTTGATCGACCCGTCTTCCACCATCAGTTCGAAACTGCGGGAAAACAGGAAATCGCCCACCAGCACGGTGGCCGGATTGCCGTAAACGATATTGGCCGCTTTCTTGCCGCGGCGCATGTCCGATCCATCGACGACGTCATCGTGCAGCAAAGTCGCGGTGTGGATGAATTCCACCGCCGCGGCCAGCTTGTAATGGCGGCTGCCGCCGTATCCCAGCAGGGCGCCGCCAGCCAGTGTCAGCATCGGGCGGAGCCGCTTGCCGCCGCCGGCGATAAGGTGCCCGGCCAGAGCCGGGATCAACGGAATGCGCGATTGCATCCGGTCGAGAATAACCGCATTCACGCTGTTCATATCATCGGCCACCAGCGTCATCAGCGGTGCCAGCGAGGGTTGCGCCTTGCGCGGAAGCGTGTGGAGGGTGGCAGTCATCGCTGCCCGCTTGGCGCGTGGGGCACGGCTTGGCAAGTCGCAAGTTGCACGGTAGCGGCAAGCACGGCATGGCATGCGACTGACGAAAAGGCGGAATGAAAGATGAGCGCACCGGCCGAAGGGCAAGATCCGGTTCTGACCGGCTATCGCCAGAGCATCGACAATATCGACGCCGCGATGATCCACATCCTGGCCGAACGCTTTCGCATCACCCAGGCGGTGGGCGCCTACAAGGCCGAAAAAGCGCTGCCCGCCAGCGATCCGGGGCGGGAGGAACGCCAGATCGCCCGCTTGCGCAAGCTGGCGCAGGAGGCGCGGCTCGATCCCGAATTCTCCGAAAAGTTCCTGCGCTTCATTATCGAGGAAGTGATCCGCCACCACGAACAGGCCCAAGCCGGGCAATAAGGCCGGCAGCGCTCCCTGCCCGAAAGGGCTGTGCAGGCCCGACCAAAGCTCCGGCTCGCTTCCCCGAGATGGGAATTCGCAAGCTGCGTAGGGTGTGCTTTCGTCAAGCCGGAATGGAGCCAGGTCTTGAAAGTCGATAATGGACGTGGATTGTCCGGGCTTTCCAAGGGCGCCGCCGGGCCGTGCGGACATTAGTGTCGGGCCGCATCCCTGCCTGAATCGCGCTTTGTCTGGAACGGGGGTCGGCTTCGGCGAACAACGCGGTGTCGGCGGTCAGCGGCGCGCATGTCATGGCTTTCCCATGTCAGCGCCCCAGGCTTTGAGCCGGCGGCGCAATGGCAGGGCGAGCGCGCCCGGATTGCGCATGGAAAGTATGGCCGCAAGGATTGGCAAGTGCGCTTCGGCCAGCCGAGCAGGGGTACGCCCGGTGAACAGCCGCACTTCGCGGATCATGTGCGACTGATCATAGAAATGCTCGGCCACGGCGGCCGCCCGCTGCGGCGTGACGGTCGGGTCGCTCAATTGCGTCGCCGTGCGCAGGGCGCGATATTGGCGCGCCAGATGCTTGGGCGGCAGACCGAAATAGCGATCGACCAGCCGCTGCAACTGGCGCGGGGAATAGCCGGCAGTGCCGTAAAGATCCTCCAGCGCAGGCGAGATCGTGCGCGCCAGCCATTCCTGCACGGATGCCACAAGCCGGACGTGCGCCTCGGGCACGGCGCGAAGTTGAGCGCGCAGAACAGGGGCGGCAAGAGCCATGGCTTCGGCCAGCGGCAAGGGCTGCAGGGCGTTGGCCCGGATCAGTCCCTCGCCAAGACGGCGCAGCGGCTGGCCGAGGAGCGTGCCGGCGTCGCGCAGCCGGTTGGCCTGCTCTGCCGCAGACCTGCCACCGGTCAGCGCGGCCCAGCCCAGCGGTGATAGCGAAACACCGAAAATGTGGCACGGCCCCGTCAGTTCGATCCTGGCCGCGGCAGAAAGCGGGGTCAGCAGGCTGGCCGGGCAGCTTGTGTCGACTGTTCCGTCGGCCTTATGCAAAACCCCTGATCCGCGCAGGAAATACGCGAGCACGGCCGGCCCGGCGGGCAGCATATCGGCAATATGCGCCTGGCTGGAATGCATTTCGAAAAACGTGGTGACATAAGGCGCCAGATCGCGCGGGGCAGCCCGATGGGCCATGTGGAACCACCCCCTGGCCAGCGTCGCCGCGCTTAACGGCCGGCCGCTGCTCAAGCCTGCTCCGAAAAGGCGTCAGTGCCTGGGGATCGAACAAGTCGCATCATGCAGGCATGCGACCATTCGCGCCGCAATCCTGTCAAGGCAAAGCAGCCGATACTGCAAGAATGGATGAAAAAAACGGCGGCGCTGACCCAAGAGCCAGGCCGCCGTGAAGTGGAGAACCCGATACAGTCGCTGTATCAAGCCCTTCGGGTCGCAGAGTGGAATTAAGCGATCGACTGATTCCCGGATTGTATGGATTCGACAAAATCGGTGGCATCTGCGCCACAGCCGAAAAGTTTTGATGAAACACGGTCGTCTTAATCCACATTGACACTGATTTGCAGCTTGGCGGCGGCGCGACCGCCCGCGATAGGGAGAGTGTTTTCCGATTGCTCCCGATCACTTCAATCCATGGCCCGGTATGCTCTATCGTCTTGCCCGTCCTCTACTTTTCAGTCTGCCGGCCGAAACCGCCCATAACCTGACACTGCGCACCGTCGCGCTGCTGCCCCAAGGTATTCGCGCCGCGCCCGAACCGGCCCTGGCCCAGCGCGTGGCCGGCATCGTCTTTCCCAATCCGGTCGGCCTGGCACCGGGTTTCGACAAGAACGGGCAAGTGCCCGATGCGTTGCTGGGGCTGGGCTTCGGATCGGTCGAGATCGGCACCGTGACGCCGCGCCCGCAGGCCGGCAATCCGCGCCCGCGCCTGTTCCGGCTGGTCGAGGACCAGGCGGTGATCAACCGCATGGGTTTCAACAACGATGGCGTCGATCTGGTGCGCAGCCGCCTGGCCCAGCGCCTGAATCGGCCCGGGATCGTCGGCGCCAATATCGGTGCGAACAAGGACTCGCCCGATCGCGTGGCCGATTACGCGGCGATGACGCGGATGATGGCGCCGCTGGTCAATTACCTGACGGTCAACATCAGTTCGCCCAACACGCCCGGCCTGCGCGCCTTGCAGGATGAAAGTGCACTGGGGCATCTGCTCGATGCGGTGATTGCCGCGCGCGGCACGCACAAGACGCCGATCTTTCTCAAGCTGGCACCTGATCTGCAGAATTCCGACGTCGATTCGATCTGCCGCATCGCGCTCGACCGGCGCCTCGATGCGCTGATCCTCACCAATACCACGATCGCTCGCCCCGCCAGCCTGCGCTCGACGCACGCGAACGAAACCGGCGGTCTTTCCGGCCTACCTTTGGCGCCGCTGTCGCTTGAAATGCTGCGGGCCTTCCGCAGCGCTACGGGCGGGGCGATCCCGCTGATCGGCGTCGGCGGCATTGCCAGTGCCGAAGACGCCTGGCAGCGTATCCGCGCCGGGGCCAGTCTGGTGCAGCTTTACAGCGCGCTGATCTATCACGGACCCCGCCTGGTGCAGGACATCGTCACCGGTCTTGCCCGCCGCGTGCGCGCCGAAGGCATGACGAGTATTGCCGAGGCGGTTGGACACCGATAGCAAGTACGGCCATGATCGCACGCCGTTTTTGCTCGCAGGCCGCCGTATCGCTGGCCGCTCTTTCCACTCTTGCACTGGGTGCTTGCCAGACAATGCCTGCAGGAGGGCCGGCAAGTGGGCCAGGTACCGTTGCGGCACGCGTCGGCGCGCCGCTGACGCCGGGCCGTCTCGATGGGGCCGACGTCGGCAGGCAGGGGCTGGTTTCCGCAGCTGATCCACGCGCCGCCGATGCCGGCGCGCAGATGCTGCGTCTGGGCGGATCGGCCACCGATGCCGCTCTGGCCACGATGCTGGCTCTCACCGTGGTAGAGCCGCAAAGCTCGGGCATCGGCGGCGGTGGTTTCCTGATCATGGCGGATGCCGCCGGCCGCGTCGATGCGGTCGATGGCCGCGAGAAGGCGCCGGCAGCCGCCACCCCGCAATGGTTCTTCAAGGACGGCAAGCCCATGGCCTATCCACAGGCCCGCCCGGGCGGCCGCAGTGTTGGCGTTCCCGGTTCGCTGCGCCTTGCCGCACTGGCCCATGCCCAGCATGGGAAGATTGCCTGGCGCCTGCTGTTCGGCCCGGCCATCGGCCTGGCGCGCCATGGCTTTGCCATCACCCCGCGGCTCTATCATGCGCTGCTGGACAATGCCGATGTGGCAAGCCTCGATCCGGCCGCCCGCGCGTTGTTCTTTGGCCCGGACGGGCAACCTTTGCCGGTTGGCACCGTAATCCGCAATCCTGCCCTTGCCGATACGCTGGAAGCTGTCGCCAGCCGGGGGGCCGACTGGTTCTACAGCGGCGTCAATGCCCAGGCGATCGCCACGCGGGTGGGCACGGCCCCGGTCAACCCCGCGCCGATGACCACGGCCGATCTCGCCGCGTTAAAGGCGGTGCCGCGCCCGCCCGTCTGCGGCACCTATCGCCAGTATCGGATATGTTCGATGGGGCCGCCATCGTCGGGCGCCACCACCGTGCTCGCCACGCTGGGCCAGCTCGAACGGTTCGATTTGTCTGCGCTCGGGCCCGACAATCCGGACGCCTGGCATGTTCTGGCCGAAAGCGAGCGCCTGGCCTATGCCGATCGCGACCGCTATCTGGCTGATCCGGAATTCGTCAAAGTGCCGGTGGCGGGCCTTATCGACCCAACCTATCTCGCGGCACGATCGCAATTGATTTCGGCCCAGACCGCCCTGCCCCGCGTTTCCGCCGGAACGCCGGCGGGCGTGACAGCGCGCCTTGCCCCCGCACCGGCACAGCCGGAATTCGGCACTTCGCATTTCGTGGCCGTGGATCGCTGGGGCAACGCCGCCAGCTATACCTCGACAGTGGAAAGTGCCTTTGGCTCGGGCCTTATGGCGGGTGGTTATTTCCTCAACAACGAGCTGACCGATTTCAACCTCGATCCGATGCAGGAAGGCCAGCTTACCGCCAACCGCGTGGAAGGCGGCAAGCGCCCGCGCAGTTCGATGTCGCCCACGGTGGTCTATGGCCCGGACGGGCAGATCCGCCTGGTGGTGGGCGCAGCGGGCGGTGCCACCATTCCCGCGCAGGTGATCCGCGTGCTGATCGGGGTGATCGACTGGCACCTGACAGCGCAACAGGCCCTGGCTCTTCCCGTGCTTTTTGCCCCCGGCGAACGCGTCTGCGTCGAACAGGGAACCCGCCTCGAGGCGATGATTCCCGCGCTGGTCGCCAAAGGCCATTCCCAGGTGAAAGCGTGCCGTATGCCGCTCAAGGCCAATGCCCTCGAACGGGTGGGCAACCGCTGGCAAGGCGCGGCGGATCCGCGCAGCGAGGGGGCAGCCATCGCGCAATGACCTCGGCCGTTGCCCGCCGCCATGGCGGTCGGGTGACAGCGCCTCGCCCGCTCTTGCCGTGGCGGAACACGCGGCCTAGCTATCCGTTGGGGAACTGGCCTGCATGCGGGCCAGGTGGGGAGAGCTCGCATGTCCGTGCCTGAAATCCAAGCGGCCCGCCAAGTGGCGCAACTGGCGGAAATGCCAAATCTGGTGAGCCTGTTCCTGGCCCGCGCGGAACAGCATGGCGATGCGCCGTTCCTCTCTGCCAAACGCAATGGCACATGGGTGGCGCTGTCATGGCGCGATGTTGCTGATCAGGCCTGCCTGCTGGCGCAATCGCTTGTGGCACTGGGCCTCAAGGCCGGAGACCGGGTGGCGCTGGTTTCGGAAAATCGCCCGGAATGGTGCATTGCCGATATTGCGATCATGGCCGCCGGCCTGATCACCGTACCGACCTACACGACCAACACCACCCGGGATCATTTGCACGTTCTGGAAAATTCCGGCGCGCGTGCGATCATCGTATCCAATGCCAGGCTGGCACAGCCGCTTCTGGCGGCGGCATTGCATGCCCTTTGCGCCGAGCACGTGATCGGAATCGAACCGCTGCGCCAGCAGCAGGCGGGAACGCTGCATTTCCACGATTGGGCCGCGATGACCCGCGGCGATGCGGCCGCGGCCCGTGCCGCCGTGGCGCAGCGCATGGGCACGATCGGGCGCAGCGATCCGGCGTGCATCATCTATACCAGCGGCACCGGCGGCGCGCCGCGCGGCGCGCGCCAGCACCACGGCGCGATCCTGGCCAACGTGGCCGGCGCGGCGCAGGTCCTGGCAGAGGATTTCCGCCTGGGCGACGACCAGTTCCTGTCGTTCCTGCCGCTAAGCCATGCCTACGAGCACACCGGCGGCCAGTGGATGCCGATCGGCATTGGCGCCCGCATCGCCTATGCCGAGGGGCTGGAGAAGCTGGCGAGCAATATCGAGGAAGTGCGCCCCACGATCATGGTGGTGGTGCCGCGCCTGTTCGAAGTGCTGCGCGCGCGGATCATCAAGCAGATCGAGAAGGAAGGCCGGCTGGCCAGCTGGCTGATGGACCGGGCCATGGCCATTGCCGCCCATGCTGAACAGGCCGGTCGTGTGCGCCTGATCGACCGCCCGCTCGACCTGCTGATCGAGCGCACGTTGCGGCCCAAGGTGCGCGCGCGGTTCGGCGGCCGGATGAAAGCGCTGGTATCGGGCGGTGCGCCGCTGAATCCGGAAGTGGGCCTGTTCTTTCAAGCCATGGGGCTGACGATGCTGCAAGGCTATGGCCAGACCGAAGCCGGCCCGGTGATCGCCTGCAACCGCCCGGCCGCCGGCATTCGCATGGATACGGTTGGCCCGCCGCTGGCCGGGGCGGAAGTGAAGATCGCGCCCGACGGCGAAATTCTGGTGCGCGGCGAACTGGTGATGCACGGTTACTGGCAAAACGATGCCGAAACCGCGCGCGTGATCCAGGATGGCTGGCTGCATACCGGGGATATCGGCCACCTCGATGCCCAGGGCCGGATCAAGATCACCGATCGCAAGAAGGACATGATCGTCAACGATAAGGGTGACAATGTCTCTCCGCAGAAGATCGAGGGCATGCTCACGCTTCAACCCGAGATCGCGCAAGCCATGGTTTCGGGCGACCAGCGGCCCTATGTGGTCGGGCTGATCGTGCCCGATGCGGAATGGGCGATGCAATGGTCGGTGGAAAACGATGCGCCGCACGATCTGGCGCTTCTGGCCGACCTGCCGGCGTTCCGCAGTGCTGTGCGCCAGGCGGTCGACCGGGTGAACCGGGATCTCTCCGTGATCGAGAAAGTGCGCCAGTTCACCTTGGCCGACGAGCCATTTGCGATCGCCAACGAGGAGCTTACCCCCTCGCTGAAAATTCGCCGCCACAAGATCCGGGAACGGTATGGCTCGCGGCTTGATGCGCTTTACAAGGCATAGCCGCCGGCCGCACGCACGGCATCGGGCGGGGCAGACTCAGGCCGGTTCTTCCAGCGGCACGAAATCGGGATAGAACGTCGGCGCGCGGGTCGACCAGCCTGGGGCCGTGGCGGCCGCTTCGCTGATCGATTGCAGCAGTTCCTTGCGTCGCAGGGGGCGGATCTGCGGCAAAGCGGCGGCACCGCAAAAGGCTGCCGGCAGCCAGGGCCGCGCTTCGGCGCCCAGAAGGCGTTCGTAGAGGAAGCGATAGGCCGAAAAGCCGTCGAGCCTGTCCTGCCCCAGGTCGAAGGCCGACAGGCGAAGCAGCGCCCCCATGAAGCGTTCGATGCCATCGGCCGCCGGCCCGTCGGGCAGGATCGCACGCAAGGCCTCCAGATCCTGATAGACCACGTACTGCGTGCGGATCGCCGCGGTTTCGACGGGGCCGCGCGCCCAGATCTGCAACGCATCGCGCCGTCGCAGGCCGATATCCAGACTGCGCCGGATATAGCGCTGCGTCGCCGCCGGAAAACCGGCGAACTCGCGCAGTTCGTTGAGCAACTGGGTAGCGGTCTGGCTGTGAGACATGGCGCGCTCCGATCCGTCGGCCGGTCCGTACAAAACTGGCCTGCCGACAGCGCTCAAGCTATGTTCGCGCGGGTTAGCGCGCCATTAATCGGGCCATGCGCATGGCTTGCGTCGGGGCGTTAACCGGCCGGGCGGCGGATCAGGCCAGCTTCGTCGTCAGGGTTTGCGGCTGGGTATAGGAAAGCAGGCCTTCCTGGCCGTTTTCGACACCGAAACCCGATTGGCGGTGACCGGCAAACGGCACCCAGGGGGCAAGATAGGCCCCTTCGTTGATCGTTACCGTGCCGGTTCGCAACTGGCGTGCCACGGCCATCGCGCGGTCCGTGTCGCGCGACCAGATCGAGCCGCCAAGGCCGAGCGGCCCGGCGTTAACGTGCGCAACGACATCGTCCAGCGCCTTGTACCGCACGATCGGCAACACGGGACCGAACGCTTCCTCCAGCACGACTTCGTTGTCCCACGGCGGATCCTTGACCAGCACCGGGGCTACGAACAGGCCACTCTGCAGATCGGGTGCCAGCGGCGCGGACACCAGCTCGAGACCCTTATCGCGGGCGCGGGCGATCAGGGCGCTGACCTTGTCGAACTGCGGCTTGTTCTGGACAGGCCCCATCTCCACGCCGTCTGCAAGGCCAGGGCCGACTTTCAGTGCGAAAAGCTGTTCGTGCATCCGCGCAAAGAACGCCTCGAACAGGGCGTCGGGCACATAGACGCGCTTGGTCGCCACGCAGACCTGGCCAGCGTTGGCAAAGGCGGACTGGAAAATCCGCGTCGCGGCAAGATAGATATCGGCGTCGTCCAGCACGATCGCGGCATCGTTTCCGCCCAATTCCAGATTCAACCGCATCAGCCTGGCCGCGGCGGTACGCATCACGGCCTGGCCGGTCTGGCTGGAGCCGGTCAGCGCAACCATGTCGACCTGGGGATGATCGACAATCATCGGGCCAAGGTCATCCCCGCCCGACAACACGGTGAGCACGCCCGCAGGCAGAATACCGCGCGACAGTTCCCCCACGCGCAGCGCCGTCAGCGGCGTGAAGGGCGAAGGCTTGAGCACCACGCAGTTGCCGGTGAGCAGCGCCGGCGCGATTTTCCAGATCGCCAGCAGCAACGGGAAATTCCACGGCACGATGGCGGTCACCACGCCAAAAGGCACGCGCCGGGTAACCGACCGACGGTCGGCCGTGTCTTCGTTGACGATCTCGGGAATGTTCTTGGCAGCGACGCTGCGCAGCCAGAACACCGAGGCCATGACTTCTTCCCGCGCGCGCTGCAGCGGTTTGCCCTGCTCCGCGGTCAGCAGACGCGCCAGATCGTCCGCATGGACGGCCAGTTCCTCGGCCAGCTTGATCAGCAGCCCCGCCCGGGCCTGCGCTTCGGCATCGCGCCATTGGCCGAATGCGTCCCGGGCCGCGGCCAGTGCCTTGTCGAGAAGCTGGCGGTCGCATTGCGGAACCTGGCCGATGACCTCCATGGTGGCGGGGTTCCACACCGGCAGTGTGGCCAGCGTGGAAACCGCCGCGCCATCGATGGTCATCGTGCCTGCATAGTCAGGAGCCATCGCCCCGGCCCTTCGTCAGACGACGCCCCGGGTGACCACGCCACCATCGATGACCATCGCATGGCCGGAAACATAGGCACCCGCTCTGGAACCCAGGAAGACGACCGCCCCGGCAATGTCTTCCGGTTCGCCGATGCGGCCGAGCGGAATGATGCGGTTCAGGCGCTCTTCCTCACCGCCTTCGTACAGGGTCTTGGCAAAATCGGTGCGGATGACGCCGGGCGCGATGGCGTTGACCGTGATGCCGTCGCGGCCAAGTTCCAGGGCCAGGTTGCGCACGAGCTGGAAATCGCCCGCTTTCGAAACGTTGTAGGCCCCGATCGTGTCTGAGCCAGCCATGCCGCCGATGGAGGATATGACGATAATGGCGCCGGACCGCTTTTCGCGCATCCCAGGCACCACCATGCCGATCAGCCAGTGGTTGGACAGAATGTTGTTCTTGAGGATTTTCAGGAATGCTTCGTCGGGAATGTCCAGCAAGGGCCCGCTATAGGGATTGCTGGCCGCATTGCATACCAGGACGTCGACGCCCCCCCACTTCTGCTCGACCGCGGCGACCATCGCCTGCAACGCGCCGCGATCAGAGATGCTGGCGGCGATCGCCACTGCCCGTTCCTCGCCATGGGCGGCGTTTATCGCCTCGGCCACGACATCGCAGGCCGCCTGGTTGCGGCTGGACACCACAACCCGGGCGCCCGCCGCCGCACAGGCTTCCGCTATGGCCCGGCCGATGCCGCGCGAAGAGCCGGTAACCAGCACGACTTTGCCCGACAGGTCGAAAAGCCCGTTCCCCAACACAGGATTTGGCCCCGTCATATAATCTGGCCCCGTCTCATAGAATCTGGCAGGCAACGTCGAATTCGAGCCGGGGATTGCGCGGCCATATCGTCGATTCATCGCCATAGCCGATGTTGATCACGTAATCGGATTGCCAGCCGCTTTCGGCAAAGAATTCCCGATCGACCGCCGCATTGTCGAAACCGGACATGGGCGAACAATCGAGACCAAGCGCCCGCGCCGCCAGCGTCAGATAGGCACCCTGCAGCGTGGCGTTCCGCACCAGCGTGTCTTGAACCGCGTTCGGGATCGCTTCGAAATTGGGGCGGATGAACTGATGCACCGTCGGCATCAGTTGCGGAAGATAATCGAGATAGGCCGGATCGCGCGCCACGATCACGCAAAGCGGCGCTTTCATGACCTTTTCCTGATTGGTTTCGAACATCATGGGACGGATGCGTTCGCGGGCCTCGCGCGATTTCAGAAACAGGAACCGCCCCGGGTTCATGTTCGCCGAAGTCGGCGCCCACCGCGCAACTTCGTAAAGCTGGCGGATCAGTTCATCGGGCACATCCTTGTCGAGGAAGCTGTTGAAAGTTCTGGCTTTCAGGAAAAGCTGATCCAGAACCACCTCGGGCACCGGTCCGCGATCGGGAACCGGGAGGACCTCGAACGGCATCGCGTCCATGCTGTCAGCTCCTCGAACCGCTGCGGAACTTCTTGAAGAGGAAGATAGCGAAGGTGAGAGCCAGCGATCCGATGGCGATCCACTTGCCAGCCGTCAAAGCGACATCGTCGGGGATGTTGAACAGCCACTTGACGAGCCCGCCAACCAGCACGCCGACCACCGAAAGCACCACAGCCGGAATCAGAATCGGCAAAACTCGAATAAGCCAACCAGGCATAGCATTCTCCCTCGCAGGCGGCTCCCCGCCTTTCGGCGCGCCGCGTGCAGCACAATTGCAAATGTCGCACTTAAATGCAATAACATTGCATCAACAATTCGATTGCATTTACCTAAGCCGAGGCTGCGACCACCACATGGACATCATTTCCGTCAACCAGGCTCGGACCAGCGCATCCTGCGTGACGGACGCGCTCGAGGGCTTCGGGAATGGCGGCCGCGCCCATGGCCACGGCATCGAACACCGCGATTTCATAGGGATGCGCCAGGTCGACGATCTGCTTTACAAAGGCTCTTACGGCGGGTGCATCGGGCCGGTAGCCATCGAGACCGATATCGGCGCACAGATCCTTGCCGCCAACGACAAGCCCGCCGATCGGCTGTCCGGCCAGGACGGCGGGAAGCCATTGCACCGTATCCTGCCGTTCGGCCATCAGCCAGATCGAACGCCCGGGGTGTGCCTGGGCCACACTGCGCACGATCTGCGGGTCGAGAGGCTTTGGCAGAAGCAGGCCGATGCCCGGTTCAAGCGGGGCAACGGCGGCAAGATCGAGCGCCATGTCCTCGGTATCCGCGCCATTGACGCGGACCAGGATGCGGGCCTGGGGCGCGACAAGGGCGGCGAAGGCCGCCACCGCCGCTTCCAGCTTGCCACGCGCCTTGGCCTTGCGCCCTTCGGCGACCGCCTCTTCCAGATCAATGACCAGAACGTCGGGCACCGCGCCTGCAAGGGCGTTGGTTGCATCCGGAGACGGATATACATAAAGAAGAGTTTTCACGATCAACGCTCCGATGCAGCTTCAGCTTTGCAGATCAAACGGCACAGAGGCCAGAATACCGAGGGACGATGGGACGGACAATGAAGAAACCGCTGGATAATTTCCCATCCGGCCCTCAGAACAACCCTGGCAATACTGCGCCTGTGGCAGAGAGCGCGGCCCCCGTGCCCCGGCGAAAACGCAAGAAGGACAAGACCCGGCGCATTATACAGAATTCCGCGATGGCTTTGTTTCTCGAAAAGGGCTTCGATAACGTCACTATTGCCGAGATCGCAGCGAAGGCAGACGTCGATCCCACCACGTTCTGGCGGCACTTCCGCTCCAAGGAAGCGACGTTGTTTGCCGAACAGACCGAATGGTCACGGGAATTTCACGCTGCGTTCGAGGCCGACCGTTCCGAAACCCTGCTTCATCGGACGATGATGGCGCTGTTCTCCGCGTCCCAGTCGGTCGATTCCGATTATGACAAGCAGCGCTCCATGCTGATTTCGCGTGATCGTTCCTCGGCTATCGAGGCGGCGATCCTCGGCTATGAAAACTACGTGCGCGGGGAGTTGACCAAAGCCATCGCCAAGGACCTTGGCACCGATCCGTTCACCGACCCTCGCCCTTATGGCGCCTCGGCAACGATCCTGGCAGCGGCAAGCTGGCTACGGCAGACGTTCTCGAATCCCGGCGCGGGAACGCTTTCTCCCAAGCACTTCATGTCGCTCGAAGAAGCGGTTCAGAGCATCGCCGAACTGCTCAGATAGCACGCCGGCTTTCGCCCCCGTGACCAACCAATGTGACGGATCGACATGACGGATGGGCACCGTCGAAGCGGTGGCGGAAGGAGAAGGCCCCCTTCCGCCACGCAACGTCAGACGACTTCCGTTGTCAGCGGCTCCAGGTTCCCCAGACGGACTTCGACCCGATCGCCGGCTTTCAGATAGGTCTCCTTGGCGTGACCCACACCAGCGGGCGTGCCGGTCAGGATGACATCTCCGACTTTAAGGTCGACATCCTGCGAGATCTTGGAAATCAGCTCGGGGATCGGAAAAAGCAGTTCGCTAAGGTTGCCCTTTTGGCGCTCTTCGCCGTTCACCAGCGTGCTCAGTTCGATATCGAGACGCGCGGGGTCCAGCCCCTGCACCACGATCAGTTCCGGCCCGATCGGCTTGGCACCGGCAAAGCCCTTGGCCTTGTCCATGCTCGGCGTTCCGCCGGTTTCGCGAGAGGCCATGAACGCGGCCATCTGCAGATCCCGTGCGGAAAAATCATTGCAGGCAGTGACGGCAAAGACGCTTTGCGCGGCTTCCGCCTTGCTCACCTTGGAACAGTCGCGCCCGATCACCACGGCGACTTCGCCTTCGTAATCGATCATGTCGGGTGCCTCGTCCGGACGGACCAGCTGGCTTCCCGGCGCGACGATGCAATCGGTCGAGGCCAGTTCGCCATAGACGATGTGATCGGGCGGCGTGATGCCGAATTCGTCGGCGTGCGACTTGTAGTTCAGGCCGATCAGGAACAGACGCCCCGGCTCGACAGGCGCCAGGACCTCGCCCGGTACCGGGCCTGCAAGAAGCTCGCCGGGCATCTGCTTGCCATCGCCGAATGCGGCGACAGCTTCGGCGAAGGTCGTCGCCGCCAGCCGGAAAACCATCGGCCCCGCCTTGGCGAACCAACCTTCCGTCGTGTGGACGATGCGCGGCTGCGTATCGACCTTTTCAAAAGTCGTCGCGGCCTGAACGCCGCCTTCCTCGATCCGGCGCGCCACGAACGGAACGATCTGGAGATGATCGATCAGCCAGGTATCGCCCGACGGGATCAGCGTGACGTGAAAATCCGCGGCGCTCAACGTATAGCGATCGTCGGTCAGGCGGTGAATGGTAACGATGGCCCGGCCCTTGATCTGCTGATCGCTGGCTTCGTAGACGACCGGCCAACCCACGCTGTGGCGGGTCTGGTAGGGAGCGGCCTCGCGCTGTTCCATCACCAGCTTCAGCGTTTCGATATCGCGGCCGCTGTCGGCCGGACCAAGCTTCATCGTAGGGGCGGCAAGCTCGATCGCACGCGTCGCCTTGCCGTCGTCGGCATGGCCGGTCATCGCGGCAATGGTGGTCGCCACGATTTCGTGGGGCGATCGCCCCCCGATAGTCGACGGAATGTTGCTCATAACGTTTCCCTGACAGAACAAAACCGCCCAAGTGAGGGCTCGGGCGGTTTCAGGTTTTCGAAGTCGGGCAGGACGATCCGGCCCGTGATGTATCAGAGAAGAAGATCGCGCAGCTTCATCACCACGGTGGGGTTGCCTTCCATCTTGGCGCGGCCCGTCATCATCAGGGTCTGGCCGTTGATGGTCTGATCGAGCAGGCCCTGGAGGTCGTCGGCGCTGATGGTCAGCGTCGCGTCGGCCTTTTCTTCGGTACGCTCGATAACGATCGGCTCTTCCTTGCCGTTGATACGCAGAGTGCCTTCGTCCTTGATGCGGAAAGCGATCGTCTTGCCAATGGCCTTCTTGCCGGCGACGCGTTCGATCATCAGAGCTTCGAGAGAATTGATGTCAGCCATTTCTATTTTACCTTTCAGACTCAATTGAAACCGTAAGAAGCAATTTCTTTCAGGGGCACGCCATTGTCATACATTTCGCAAAGTTCTTCGGGATCGTAAGGAACACCGATCGAGTTGTTGAGGAACTCTTCGGAATACATGAACTCGGTGGCCATATCCATCGGCATGGTATCGGTCTGCAGTTCGACGCTGTTGCCGTCGGGATCGAGGTAATACATCGACAGAACCGGGCCATGATTGACGCAGAAAGCCGGCTCGATGCCGTGCTTCTTGAGGCGGCGATAATTGCCGAGCAGCGCGCCGACGCCATTGAAAGTGAACGCCACGTGCTCGAGCCCGGGAGCCTTGCGGCGTTCGTTGATCTGCTCGAAAAAGTCGCCCAGGGCCTGCTGGCGCTCCACGTCCTGCGGCGGCATGCCGATGATCAGCACGCGGTGATGCTCTTCGTCATAGGTAAGGCCGCAGGCATTGCCTTCGCCGCCGTTGACGATCTCGCGCCCGTTCAGAACGGTCAGATACCATTCGCGCATCGCCGGAACGTTGATCGAGCGCAGCACGATGTGCGCAAGCTTGATCGGGGATTCGACCGGCATCTGGTCGAGAGGGGTGCGTGGATACATAGGATTCGCCTCTTGCTGATAGGGGGCGGCCGATGGCGCGCTCAGAAGGGTTTGTCGCCGGCCACCGTGACGCGGTACATCTCGCGCTCCGCCGGAAAATAATCCGATACGGCGTAATGCTGGGTCGACCGGTTGTCCCAGAACGCGATGGAATTGGGGCGCCAGCGGAAGCGGCACTGGACCTCGGGCACGTCGGCGCGACGGTACAGCAGATTGAGCAGTTCCGCGCCGAGATGGCGGTCGATGCCGCGCAGATAGCTGGTGTGGGCACGGTTGACGAAGATCGACTTGCGCCCGGTTTCCGGATGCGTGCGGATGACGGGGTGTGCCTGCGGGGGGAAGCGCTTGATCTGCTCGGCCATCTTGTCGATGCCCTGGGTGAACGACAGACCCTGCGAGACCGAATGGACCGCCGTCAGCCCTTCGCAGAAGCGCTTCAATGCCGCTGGCAGCGCATCGTAGGCCGATTCCATGCAGGCCCACATGGTGTCGCCGCCGACTTCGGGCACATTGACCGCGCGGAGCATGGACGCTTTCGACGGACATTCCCGCCAGGTCACGTCGGAATGCCAGATATTTTCGTAGCCCTTGCTGTCCTTGCCGCGCTTGATGTGCAGCGCTTCAGGGTGAGTCGAATGCTGCGGCAGGAAGTCCAGGACTTCAAGCTCGCCCCAATGGCGGCAGATCTCGATCTGCCGCTCGACGGTAATGTCCTGGTCCCGGAAGAAAATGACCTTACGCTGCAGCAGAAGCTCCTTCAGGAAGCCCACCACCTCGTCAGAAAGTTCGCGGCTAAGATCGATGCCGTGCACCTCGGTACCCAGAGCAGGTGCCAGATGATAGAGCGTCAGACCGCTCGGCACAGTCGGGATGTTCGGCACGTTCGGCGCTTCCAGCTGCATCTCCACTTCGTCTCTCCGTCAAAGGCGCCCTGCGACACGGGGCACTGTCATCTTGGTCATATTGTCGCCGGCCACTAAATGCATCATTATTGCATTTACAATGTTAATGCAATAGCTATTACGCAGCTTGGGAAGTGACTCTGGTGCGCTGAAGGCGCTCTGCCTAGGAGAAGAAGATGACGCCTGACTTGCCTGTTTTGATTGTGGGGGCGGGTCCTGCTGGACTGACCTCTGCCCTGCTTCTGGAAAAGCTGGGCGTGGATTCGCTCATTGTCGAGCGCCGGAACGAACGGAGCGATCATCCTCGAGCACACTATATAAATACCCGTACCATGGAGCTTTTCAAGCAATGGGGCGTGCAGGACGACGTCGTGGCCGGCGCGTTCCCGCAGGAGTACATGTTCTTTCCGATCCTGGAAATGATGGGCGGCCCTTCGATGGAACGCCGGCTGGAGATCTCTCCCGCCATCACCGTTTCCGCAGCGCAGGATATCGTTGAAGACGCTATCGAAAAGCGCCTGACGAGCACCGGCTGGAACGGCATCCGGTGGAACACCGCGGTTGTCGATATCGTCGATCATGGCGATCACGTGGAAGTTGTCACGGAAAACAAGGACGGCGTCAGAGAGACGCTGACGGCGCGTTTCTGCATTGCCGCGGATGGTGCCAACAGCGCGATCCGGCGCTCGCTCGGGGTACCGATGATCGGCGATCCCAACGTCGATTCGATTCTCAACATCTATTTCTTCGGCAAGATCACGCCCGATTCGGACATCCCGAGCGTGGGTTCCGCATCGGTCGATCCCGAAGTGCCCGGTGCTTTCATCTGCATGGACGGCAAGGAGCGCTACTGCTTCCACTACTGCTTCGCAGAGGGCGAGACGGCGGACGATTTCCCGCTGGACCGCTGCGCCGAGATGATTCGCCGTGCCGCCGGCGTGGGGCCTGACGCGGTGATCGACGTGCGCGCCAAATCGCCGTGGACCATGACGGCACATGTCGCTGCGCAAATGCGTGTCGGCAATATCTTCCTCGTCGGCGACGCGGCGCACGCGTTCCCGCCCAGCGGCGGCTTCGGGCTGAATTCCGGCGTGGCCGATGCGCACAACCTGGCGTGGAAGCTCAACGCGCATCTGCGTGGACACGCCGGCCCCAAGCTGCTGGACAGTTATGAAGCCGAACGGCAGCCGGTCGCCTTCCTCAACACCGCACAAAGCTTCCGCAACGCCAAGAGCATGAACCTGCGCCGCGAAGTGAAGCCGTTCAACGCGTCGCAGCAGACGCTTGACGAGATCGAACGTCGGTCGCTTCCCACCGGCGTGCGCTCGATCGCCGAGGATCTGGAAGACGAGAACGAGCGCGACATGATGGAAGTGCTCGAGCACGGCGCCGCGCTGGGCCAGGAAATGGGCTATGCCTATACCAGCGACGTGATCGTGCCCGATGGGCTGGAGCGTCCGACCACATCGATCTCGAACTATGTTCCCACGGCCTCGCCCGGTTGCCGGGCTCCCCACTTCTGGGCCGCCAACGGAACCAAGCGCCCGATCATGTGGGAATTCGAGGATCACTTCGTCCTGCTGACCGCCAGTGGCGGTGAAGCATGGCGGGCCGCCGCGGCGGACCTTGCGGCTCGTTATCCGGTCAAATCGATCGGCGTCGGCGAGGGTCTGGATGTCATCGCGGTGGACGTCTCGTTCGAGGAACTGTACGGCATCGGCAGCGACGGGGCGGTCCTCGTCCGTCCCGATGGCCACGTAGCGTTTCGCGCACCGGCCGGATCGGCCGATGCGGTCGCCACGCTGGAAAGCGCGCTGAAGAAGGCGCTGGGCTGGTAAAAACGTCTGGCGCATCCGGGCTTGCCGGATGCGCCATGTCGTGGTGGAGCCTGACGGTCATGCCGGGCTCCCTGCGACTGCATTCAGAATACCGTGTGCGCCGCGTCGAGCACGCATTCGTCTTCCGTGATGCAGGCAAGCCAGGCTTTTATCCGCGGAACCTCGTAGGCATAGAAATACTTGCAGGCCACGCGCTTGCCTTCGGCGAGATCATCGGATCCGCCCCCGGTTTCGCGCGCCGTCGCGGCGACGGCCAGATCGAGCCAGATCCAGGCCATGACCAGATGGCCAAAGGCGAACAGGAACGACGTCGCATTGGCCAGCGCCTTGCTGCGGTCCATGCCCTTGATCGCGCCGATCGCGGCTTCGACCTCGCCGACCACGCCAGCCAGGCGGGCCGCCAGGGGCTGGAGGCCGGCATCGCCCTGCGCCCGTTCGATCGTCGCCGCAATACGCGCGCGCAGCAGGGCCCACCCCTTGTCCGACCGCAGGATCTTGCGCCCCAGCAGATCGAGGCCCTGGATGCCGGTCGTCCCTTCGTGGATCGGATTGAGGCGGTTGTCGCGATAGAGCTGTTCGACGTCGAAATCGCGCGTATAGCCGTAACCGCCATGGATCTGGATGGCGATGTCGTTCGCTTTCAGGCCGAATTCGGATGGCCAGGTCTTGATCACGGGAATCAGCAGCGCGAGCAGTTCGGCCGCCTCGGGGTCTTCCTCTTCCCGATCGACCAGCGCCGCCCCATAGAAGCACAGCGCCATCGACCCTTCCGCATAGCACTTCTGCGCCAGCAGCATTGCCCTGACATCGGCATGCTCGATGATCGGTACCGGTGCGCCGCCGGCGTCATGACGGCCCTGGACACGCGTCTTGGCATAATCGAGCGCAAGGTAATAGCTGCGCGCGGCAATGGCGGCGGCGCAAAGGCCGACGGAAATCCTCGCCTCGTTCATCATCATGAACATCTGGCGCAGCCCGTCGCCTTCCTTTCCGACCCGCCAACCGATCGCGCCCTCGCGCTCGCCGAAATTGAGCAGGCAGTTAGCGGTACCGCGGTTGCCCATCTTGTGGTTCAGACCCGCCACCACGACATCGTTGGGCCGGCCGTCGAGCAGAAACGTGGGGACGATGAACAGTGACAGGCCGGACGTGCCCTGGGGCAATTTGCCCTCGGCATCGGGCACTTTGGCCAGCACGAGGTGAATGATGTTTCCGGCAATGCCGTGAGAGCCGCCCGAAATCCACATCTTGTTTCCGTAAAGCCGGTACCGGTCGCCCAGATCGTCGGTGCCGTCGGCCACGGCTTTCGTCGCCACGTCGGCCAGGCTCGATCCGGCCTGCGGTTCGGACAGGCACATCGTGCCGAACCAGCGGCCTTCGATCTGCGGTTGCGCGAAAGCGTTGATCTGCGCCTCGGTACCGAATGCCGCGATCAGGCGGGCATTGGCGATGGTGAGCATCGTATAGGCGGTGGCCGAGAAATTGGCGGCCGCAAACCAGGCGAGGCCGGCCGTGGATACCAGGAACGGCAGTTCGGCGCCGCCCAGGGTCTGGGGAAAGCTGGCCGAAAACAGGCCCAGCTCGGCGTATTGGTGAAGCGCCTCGGCCAGTTGCGGAAGCACCTCGACCTTGCCATCGACAAGCTTGGGTTCGCGCTCGTCGGCCGCCTTGTAACAAGGCAGGAACACGTCGTGCGCCAGGTTTTCAGACAGCTCCAGAAATCCGTCGAAGGTTTCCCGGCTGTGGGAGGAGAACCGGGGCTGATCGAGCAAGCCGTCGGCTTTCAGCCAGTCATCGAGCAAAAAAGCAATATCCTCTCGCCGTAGTATCGTTGGGGTCATTTCAAGCTCCGGCAGCTAAATCGCATGCAGCCCATCCCCCTGTTCAAAGTACGCTCGGCGATGAATGGAAGGAATGGTACAATTTACCAAATACAGTCTTTGGCAGTGTGTCAAGACACTGCGGACCCGCGCCGGCCATGACGCACTGCAAACAATGCGGCAGAACCGCCCTTGACGCCGCGCACCGGGTATCGGTAGCGCGGTAGCCCGACGGTGAAACGGCGCTGCACGCCGAAATCCGGAAAGGGAGCGGGGCATTGAAGGCGGCAAACGACAAGAAGAGCGTGTCGGAAAGTGCCACCAAGGCCCGGATCATTGCGGCAGCGCGAAAGGCACTTGCCGCATACGGCATCGCCCGCTTCACCCATCGCGCCGTCGCCACACAGGGCAACATTCCCCTTGCCTCGCTCACATATCACTTCAGCAGCAAGGAAGACCTGGTCGATCAGGTTTCGGCATCCATCCTGCAAGATTACATCGCCGATTTCGACGCGCTGCGAACGCGGCTGCGCGAGGAAACGCACGATCAGATGCGCTTCGCCTTGCTGACCAGCTCCATCGTGGGTGCGGCCACGTCGGAGCATCGCGAAGGCACGATTGCCTGGCTCGAACTCATGCTGCACGGCGGCCGCAACCAGCGGGCGGCCGCGCGCGCGCGCAAATGGTTTGCCGAACTGATGGGCATATGGACCGAGATCGCCCAGGTCTGCGGTTTCGACCATCCCGCGCAAACCGCGCAAACCGCCGTGGACGAAGCAAACGGCATGATGCTGATGGTTATCGGGCTGCGCCTCGGCAAGCAGGAAGTGCTGAGCGTTCTACGCAACGGCGGCGACCCGCTGGAGATCTGGGGCAGGCATTGGCACAGGCGGCCGGAGCACCCGCCGGCCGGGGAGAGTGCAGCGCGCACGAGCAAGGCCGAGCAGACCCGGCGCGTGATCATAGATGCGGCCATGAACTGTTTCGTGGAAGAAGGCCCGCAGAATGTCGGGTATCGTACCGTGGCCACCCGCAGCGGCCTGAGCAAAAGCGCGCCCTATTATCATTTTCCCAAAATCGCCGATCTGCTGCGGCACGTGCAGTCGGCGTTGTTCAGCGATTCGAAGGAACGGTTCCGGTCCATGCTAAGTGGCGCCACGATCCGCGACACCGTCGGCCTTGCCAACCTTACCGCCATGATCCTGCGCCGCGAAGTGACGCAGTTTGCGCTCCACAACCTGGCAAACTTTTCGTTCTGGCTGGAAGCGGCGCGCCGTGACGAGCTGGTTCCCACTGTCTGGGATGCCGTGCGGGATCAGCACGAAGCCTGGTTGCGGCGGCTGGAGCAGGCGGGACTTCGTCCGCGCGGCCGCGACGCCCTGCAGATGCAGGCACAGTTCGCCGGCATCTGCTTCAGACTGGTGGCAAGCGGGTCCTCGGCCCGCGATATCGCCCAAGCCAGGCGCCAGCTCCGCGCCACGCTGCAGCGGATGCAGAACGCGGTACCCTGAACGACGATGCGGCCCGACCCTTCCGGGGTCGGACCGCATCTGCGTGTCATGCCTGCAACGCAGCGATCAGCCGTTCACAGCGTGCTCGCCCGCCGGATAGTCCTTGCCGTTGAACGCAAAGGGTACCGGGCTGTTCACTTTGTACGCGCCGTTTTCGAAGCGTACGGCGATTTCCCCGTGCGGGGTCGGCGCAACGGCTTCAAACCACGAAAGATGCCCGGGCACCGGTGCGATCGCCGCTTTGGCAAAGCCCGGCTCGGCCGGCGTAATGCCGGCGATGTACGTGATCAGGTCGCGCACGGGTGTGGACGACCAGCCCTGCGCCAGACTTCCGCTCCAGAAGGTCTCGCCGAACGAGGTGGGGCAGCGGTCGAGAAGGTGCGACCAGTCCTTCAACGAGTCGAAAATGAGTTCGGCCTTGCCTACCGCCGCCAGTGCATCGTGGACGACGTAACGGAAGAACGGCTGTGCCATCACGATCTTGCTGTCGGCATCCCACCACGCCGGCGGCAGTTCGGGCAGCATCATTTCGGCGCCGGGGAGAACCTGCGCACCGTCCATGCCCGGATCGCCATCGGGAACCGACAGAGTGGCATGCACGTGGAGCGACTTGTCCGACATCAGCTCGACCAGCCTGTCCCAGCGGTCTTCCGGGGCAAAGCCGGCGGCCACGGCAATCGCCTGGCTGTGGATCGAAGCGGTCGGCCCGAAAGCGTCGTTCACGATCGTATCGGCATAGCGGGCGCGGTCCGCGTCCCAGAACCGTTCGAACGCCTGGCGCAGGCTTTCATGGCGCTTTTCCGCGCGTTCCGCCCGGCCATAGTCACCGACGAACCGCGCCATTTCGGCCAGATCGCGGCATGCGCGGCCCAGCAGGCCGGTGAGCACGGCAGACGCGCCG
Organism: Novosphingobium sp. DS6-6; assembly: GCF_057784975.1. Lineage (NCBI taxonomy): Bacteria > Pseudomonadati > Pseudomonadota > Alphaproteobacteria > Sphingomonadales > Sphingomonadaceae > Novosphingobium > Novosphingobium sp. DS6-6. Next base: position 107,340 of record NZ_JBYNTS010000004.1, read on the forward strand.
TTGGTCGCCACCCAGGCCCAGTCGACCAGGGTCCAGCCATAGACATCCGTCGGCAGCAGGGTCTTGGGATTGATGAACTGGTCGAACCAGCGGATGATACGCTCGACTTCGGGCAGCAGATCCGCAACCTCGTCGACGTTTCCGGTATAGCGGTGGATGTTCCACACCGAGTGGACCCAGTGGAGCGACCAGTCGGTGATCACGCCGTACTGGCCATATTCGCCGTCACCGGCCACGGCGCCGGGCACCATACCGTCCGGCGTGGTCGACAGGCCGCCCAGCTTGGGGTTCCAGCGTGCCAGCCCCCAGTCGCCGTTCGACGCGAAATCCACCATCTGGTGAACGACGGCATCGCCCGTCCAGGCGCGGCCTTCGCGGGTGGGGTTGTCGATATAGGCATCGATCGAACACAGGGTCACGGTGCGACGGCCGGCGGCGTAGAGCTGATCCAGAAACGCATCGCTGGACTTGAACGTGCCGTTGCCGGCCAGCGGATAGGTCCGTTCGCGCAGGGTAACGCCGTGGATAGTGACGGTATCGGGCTTTTCGAAACGGACGGCCTGAAGGCCGAACAGGTCGAGCGTTTCCACCTGGCGACGGCCCGAGGGCGCGACCAGTTCCAGGCCGATCTCCTCATGGAACGGCCGCAGCGATCCGTCCTTCTCGATAACTTCGGCGGTTTCGACCACGATTTCCTCGCCGCCTTCGCCCGAAATGTCGAACACCAGCGTGCCGGAACCGACGCTGGGCAGGCGCCATTGATCATCGCCGTGGGGCGCCAGCGCCCGCTCGGTGACGACCAGCGGCGACAGCATCGAAGGCAGCGTGGGACCGAACGGATAGGACGGCGGCCGAACGCTCTCACGGTCGCCCATGCCGACGCCGATTTTGACGCGGGGCGCGCGCCATACGTCGGGATTGCTTTCGAGCGCATGCAGATCTGCGGGAATCGCACCGAGATCCACCAGTTCCTTGCCGCGCTGGGAAACGATGCCGGTCGGCTCGCTGAGGCTCCAGCCCTCGATCGTCGTCGTCAGCCAGGATTCGTCGGTGGCGAGAATGCCCGCCTTGCCCAGGTTCGCTTCGAAGACGAGCACGCCGCCGCCGAGGTCGGACACGATCACCGGCGCCGGCATCCAGTTGCGGCATTCCTTGGCGTTGATCGCCGCCAGAACGGTAACGACGTTGGAACCGGGCTTCAGCCAGGGGGCAAGGTCGAGGGCGTCGTAACGCCGCGAACGCGGATTGGCGCGGCCGGGGCCACGGCTCACTTCGACACCGTTCACGTAAAGCACGTAGAGCGCATCGGCAAAGATGCGCGCCGGAACCTGGCCCGGCACGTCGTCGAGCTCGAAAGCCTTCTTGGCCGCGATGACCTGGCGGAGCTTGCCACGCAGCGGACCGCGATCCCAGATCCATTTGCCGGTCCACCGGTTGGACGTGCTGTCAGATATATTCATGCCACAACTCCTCTACCTTGCTCGGCATCCGATCCACATGGATTCCCAAGGGGCTCATGCCTTTTATGCATTTCTACTGCTTTTGCAATATTCCTGCATTTGATTGCAAGTTCGCGGCCGATGAGGGAGCTGCGGCCCTGGTGGAAATCCGCCGTCATTGGCTCGGATATTGGAAAACAAGCCAATTTTCCGATCGAGGCGGGCATCAGACCGGCACCTCCGCCAGGCGCCGACAGCTATCCCGAGAACGTACAGGCACGTGCCGTGCCGCACCTGACAGGCCATGCCGTGACCTGATTCGCCGCTGACGTCGGCTCGGCGGCGCCAGTGCGGATTCGCCGCCCCACGGGGCAAAGCGATTCAATACGCCGGCGCGGGTTATTCGTCCGGACCGATCACCCCCTTGGTGAGCAGGAAGCAACCGTAAAAGCGGCGCTCGAGTGTCGAAAACACGGCATAGGCCTTTTTCGCCTGTTCATAGAACGCGAGCCGCTCTTCGCTGCCGTAATCGGGGCAGTCGGGCTGTGCCCGCCGCACGGCTTCGAGCACTTCCTGCTGCACGGGCGGAATTTCCGCCGGGCTCCCGACGATCTCCATGCGGACAAGCGGATTGGGAACGAATGTGTCGAGCGGCATGAGATCGGCGATGGCATAGGCGAGGCGCGCGCACGATGGCGCATTGGTGCGGATCGGTTCGCCCACCACCGTGTGCGCGGCGACCGAGTCCGCCGGAAAATTCGAATCGCACAGGACCAGGGTATCGCCATGACCCATCGCCCGCAGCGCGGCCAGTGCTTCGGGCGTCAGGATGTTGTCGATCTTCTTGAGCATGCCTTTTTTCCTCGTGGCGGTTGTTGCGACAAAGCCGCTTTCTCGCGCAATGATGTTGCATACCCAGTTCTAGTGCTTGCGCAAAGGGATTGGATTTGGCATTTTGTACCACTCCGGCCGTAAGCGTCGGTGCCCTTGGGGAGGAAAAAATGCCTGTGAGACTATCCCGGTCCAGTTTGATTGCCGTGTCCGTGTCAAGCCTGGCGCTGACCGTTCCGGCAATGGCGCAGGAGGCCGCGCCCGCCACCAGCCCGGCGCAGACCGACACGACCGCGCATTCGGCGGCCGCGCCAGCGACAAACGATGATTTTGCCATCATCGTCACGGCCCTGCGCCGCGAGACCCAGCTTCTGAAAACCCCTGCCGCCGTTACCGTTCTCAACAACGAGCAACTGGCCGCGCGCGGCATCACCAACCCGACGCAGCTTTCCCAGGAAGTTCCGAACCTTTTCATCAACCGCACGAACGCAGGCCTGATCCAGGCCACGATCCGCGGGGTGAGCAGCCAGGATATCACCGAGAAAGGGGATGCTTCGGTCGGCTTTCTTTTCGATGGCGTACCGATCGCGCGCGCGCAGTTTCTCGATAGCGGCCTGTTCGACCTGGAGCGGACCGAAGTTCTGCGTGGCCCGCAAGGCACGCTGTTCGGCCGCAACACGACCGCCGGCGTCATCAATTTCGTGACGAAGCAGCCGACAGACAAATCCGAAGCAGGCGTCCGCGCAACGGTCGGAAACTACAGCACCGTCAATGTCGAGGGCTTCGTCAACGTTCCCGTCAACGAGAAGCTCGCCTTTCGCGTGGCCGCGCTTTACGACGCACGCGATTCCTTCCTTCGCGAAGGTCCGTTGTCGTCCAGCCAGCAGCTTGTTCAGCAGGTTTTCGGCCAGCCGTCGTTCACGCCGCGCAACCTGCCCAAGTACAACGACAACGTTTCGGTCCGCGGCACGGCACGCTACCAGGCCACGGACAATCTCAAGATCGTCCTGAGCGCCGACTATTCGAAGTTCGGCGGCGGCCGGTACGATTTCGTCAGCCAGCGGAATTTCTACAATTTCCCGGCTTCTCAGACCCCCAGTTTCAATCCTCTCGTGGGATCGCTGGACTCCACCAAGCCCACTTACGTCAACCGGGGGGCCGATGCCCAGCTGACGATGCCTTTCGCGCTGCCTTTCGATTTGCGGCGCGACGACAACGCTTGGGGTATCCGTGCGGAAACGACGTGGACGCTGGGTGATTTCACCGTCACGCATCTCGGCAGCTACCGGCGGTACTACGCCGGCGGTCAGCAGGCCTTCAACCTGTTCGACATCCCGCTGAGCAGCCGCGCAAACAATACGTTCCAGCAGAATTCTCAGGAAGTGCGGGTTGCCTACGAAGGTTCGGACAAGCTCAAGATCCAGGCTGGTCTCTTCTATTTCAACGAGCGCAACCGCACCGATGGCCCGACCAACTTTGGCGTGCTCTCATCGATACTCGGGCAGACTCTGGGCATAACGCTTCAGCCCGGGGAGACGCTGGACTGGACGCTAAGGCGCAATGCCAAGGCCGATTCCTGGGCGGCATTCTCGCAGGGAACCTATTCCCTGATCGATGCGCTGCGGCTGACCCTGGGGATTCGCTACACGCAGGATATCAAGTCGCGAGAAGGTCTCGATATCTATAGCTGGGGCGATAACAGCGTACCATTTCTCAACAAGGCGAGAGTCAAGTTCGACCGCGTGACGTGGCGCGCAGGGCTTGATTATGACGTCAACGCCCAGACGCTGGCGTTCTTCAACGTTTCCACCGGTTACAAGGCCGGCGGTTACAATGATGGCTGCACCGCCGGATCGGTCGGCAGCAACGGGCTGACATGCCAGCGGCCCGCCAACCCGGCCACGTTCTATTATCGCCCGGAAACCATCACCTCGTACGAAGGCGGCCTCAAGGGGCAATTTCCTTCGCTCGGCCTGGGCTATCAGCTGACGGTTTTCCATTACGACTATTCCAACCTGCAGCTGCTGCGCACCCCCAGCAATGCCTTGGCGACCGCACAGTTCGAAAATGCGGCAACGGCCAAGAACACCGGTGTCGAGCTGGAAAGCCTGTGGCGGATCGACCCGCGCACCACGTTCACGACCGGCTTGACGTATCTCAATACCAAGCTGGGCGATTATCAGCCGGTGCCGACCGGCCGCAACTTCCGGGGATTGTCGCTCGAGCGTGCGCCGGAATTCACCGCCAACGTCCGACTGCGGCACACCCGGCCGCTGTTTGGCGGGGATATCTCGTTCGCGGCGGGAACCCGTTTCTCCGACCGCTATAACGTCTATGACTACTCCACGGGCGTCATCTTCCGGCAGCCGTCGTTCTTCAAGTCGGATGCCTTGGTGGACTATACGTGGTCTGACAATCGCTTTTCGGTCGGCGCGTTCATCAACAACATCGAAAACAATGTCGAAGTGAACGGTATCCAGTCCGGCACCTCGGGTTCGGTCGGCTCGGCAACGCCAGGCCAGCCCCGCACCTGGGGCTTCCGCGGCTCGGCCAAGTTCTGAGGAAAACCGCCGCCGGGTTTTGCTGCGTCACGAAACGCGATGCGACAGAACCCGGCAAGCCCTGATACTGAAAACAAGCGGGCGTGGCGGGGTTATCCCCCGCCACGCCCGCTTTTTATCAAGGCACCGTCCGGCGAAGACAGTATCAGGCCATGCTGAAGCGCACCGGCATGCTCGCCAGGCTGTTGGCGAACGTCGAAGGTTCGACCACTGGGTCGCCAGCCAGTTGCAGGTCGGATAGTTCGCAGGCAATCGCGCGAAACATCGATTGCAGCTCGAGCCTGGCGAAATTCTGCCCCATGCAGCGGTGCTCCCCGCTGCCGAAGCTGAGATGGGCGTTGGGCTTGCGCGTCAGTTGCAGCCTTTCCGGTTCCTCGAAAACCAGCGGATCGCGATTGGCCGACGTCAGCCAGCACACCACCCAGTCCCCTTCCTTGATGGTCTTGCCTTCAACCTCCACGTCACGCGTGGCGATGCGGAACTTCTGTCGCGAAGGCGAGACCCAGCGCAGCAGTTCCTCCACTGCCGAAGGGGCGATCTGCGGTTCGGCGCGCAGCAGCGCAAGCTGGTCAGGCCATTCGATCAGTGCTTTCGTCCCCAGGGCGATCACGCTGCGCGTGGTTTCAAGGCCGCCCACGAAAAGCGCGAACGTCCACCAGCCCAGATGCAGGTCGGTCAGTTGCTCGCCCTCGGGCAGTTCGGTATTGGCGATCAGGCCAGCAAGGTCGTCCGCCGGCTTGCCCCGCCGCGAGACCGTATGCTGCGCGGCATAGCGAAACAGCTCTGTCTGGTAATGACGCCGGGTTTTCACCGGATCACCGTCGATCTGGTACTCGGGGTCTTCCGCACTCATCACGCCCCGCGTCAGGCGGGCGACATGCGCATGATCGCTTTGCGGCACCCCCAGAAGGCTGCATACGAACCGGGCGGGCAGTTCCTGGGCCACTTCCCCGACAAGATCGGCATGGCCACGGGCCTTGATCGAGGCCATGATCGCGGAAACGACTTCGTCAATCGCTTCACGATACCGCGCCGCCGCGCTCGGGCTGAAATAGCCGCTCATCGGCTTTCTGACGCGCATGTGTTCGGGCGGGTCCACATGGGTGGGAATGAACCCGACGCCCATCATCCGCTCCTGCTCGGGCGTGGGGTCTTCGGCACTGAGCGGCATAAAGCCGCCCCGGCGAGAGCTGAACGCATCGGCATTGTCGAGCACGGCGCGACAGCCCGCATAGGTCGTGACCGACCAGAACGGCCGTGCCGAATTGCCCTGTGTCCAATGCACGGGATCATTGGCACGCAACAGCGCCAACGCATCGAGGAATTGCTCCGACGAGCAAAACTCGGGCGAGGTGAGCCCGGCGTCTATCCACCTATAATCCGTCATGCTCATCGACTCCCGATCCGCCGAAACCTGCCGGGAACGACCGCCATCTTTGGCCCGCACCCGAACATCCCGGCATCAAAAAGGGCCAAGGGCCGACGCCCTTGGCCCAAGTCATGTCCGGCGAGCATTGAGAGGAATGCTCCAGACATACCAATACTTGCAATCCGCACCCCGATCGGCGCAACGCCTTGTCAGGTGCTGACTTTCGTTCGGTAGCGTTGACGCAAAAGACCTTTGAGAAGCTTGCCGGTCGGTTCGCGCGGCAGCTCCGTGACGAAATCATAGCCGCGCGGCACTTTGATCCCGGAAAGCTCGGCTCGGCACCAGGCATCGAGTTCGGCCGCCAGATCGGTGCCTGGCGCAACGTCGGCTGCCGGCTGCACGACCGCGAACACTTTTTCGCCCATTTCCTCGTCAGGCACGCCGATAACCGCGGCATCGGCCACTTTCGGGTGGATCACCAGCCGGTTCTCGATCTCCTGCGGATAGATGTTCACCCCGCCGCTGATGATCATGAAACTGCGCCGGTCGGTAAGGTAGAGATAACCGTCCTCGTCGAGATGGCCGATATCGTCCAGTGTCATCCAGCCGCGCTCGTTATGAGCGGATGCGGTTTTTTCGGGATCGTTGTGATAGACGACCGGCGTGGTCGTTTCGAAATAGATCAGCCCGTCCTCGCCCACCGGAACTTCCTCGCCGTCGTCACCGACGATGTGAACGATGCCATGAAGCGGCCGGCCCACCGTGCCGGGCTTGCTCTGCCATGCTTCCGGCGTGACAGCCGTGAACCCGACGCCTTCCGAAGAGGAATAGTATTCGTGAATGATGGGTCCCCACCATTCCAGCATCGCGCGCTTGATTTCCACCGGGCAGGGCGCCGCGGCATGGATCGCAAGCTTGTGCGACGACAGATCGAACGCGTTGCGCTGTTCCGGCGGAAGCTTCAGCAGGCGGACGAAATGGGTGGGCACCCACTGGCTGTGCGTCACCTTGTACTTTTCGATGGTGGCCAGGGCTTTTGCCGGATCGAACTTGTCGATCAGAATGACCGTTCCGCCCATCGCCTGAACGGTCATCGACCAGCGCAGCGGGGCGGCGTGATACATCGGCGACGGACTGAGATAGACCGTGTCCGGCCCGAAACCGTAATAGCCCTTGGCCAGCTTTATCAGCGTATCGGGCACGCCCAGAACCTGAACGTCCGGCAGGGGCCGGCGAATGCCTTTCGGGCGGCCGGTGGTGCCCGACGAATAGGGCATGTCGATGCCCGGGCACTCGTCGGCAATCGGAGTGGTCGGATACTGATCCAGCGCGGCGTCCAGGTTTCCGCCGGTTCCCGTCCGATCATCGAAAAGCCATTGTGGCACGTTCGCGGAAACCGATTTCAGCAGGGCGGCGCCAAACTGCGAAGACACGATCAGCTTTGCGCCGCTGTCCTGCAGGATATAGTCGAGTTCAGCCGCCGAAAGCCTCGAGGAAACGGCGACGAAGATCAACCCGGCACGCTGCGCGCCCCACACCAATTCCAGGTAGCGGGGATGGTTTTCGAGGAAAATGGCAACGGGATCCCCGCGCTCCAGCCCCTGCGCCCGGAAGAAGTGAGCAATCCGGTTGGAACGTCTTTCCAACTCTGCATAGCTGACGCTCTGCCCGCTTTCGGCGAGTATCAAAGCCGGATGGTCCGGCTTGTAACGCGCGTGAAAGCTGGGATGAAAATCAGCTTGTGCAGACGATTGCTCTACCATCTCACCCGCCCTGATCAGTTTGCGCCGGCATCGCCATAAGGACCGCCCTCGCCCGGACCCCATGACTTGGGCACGACGATCCGCTCGTCGGTCCGCGCGTCGATCACCGCCGGGCGGCCGCTGGCGAGCGCGGCACGCAGGGCATCGGGAAGATCGGCCGGATTGTCGATCCGCGCGCTCCATGCGCCAAAACCCTTGGCGACGTCGGCATAATCGATGTTGGCGAACTTCCAGTGGTGCGCATGCTCCGGGGCATCGCCCCAGATGAACTTTTCCTGGTTGAGGGAGCTGTTGTTGTTGATCACCGTAACGGTGTTCAAGCCATAGCGCATCGCCGTTTCCAGCTCGGTCAGGTGATAGAGAATGCCGCCATCGCCGGTAAAGCATACGACCGGGCGATCGGGCGCAGCCGCCTTGGCCCCAAGGCTTGCCGGGAACGACCAGCCAAGCGAGCCCGCCGCGCGGATCACTTCCTGTTCCTCGTGCTTGAAGCGCAAGTGCCGGGCCAGCCAGCCGCCGGCATGGCCGGTATCGACCACCAGAATGCCATCTTCCGGCAAGGCATCGGAAACTTCCTTGCACAGGCGCTCGGGCCGCATGGGCACGGCATCGTCCGCCTCGATCGGTGCCTGCCGCGCCTCGTAGTCCGCCCGCAGGGCCTTGATCCGGGCTTGCCAGCTTTCGTCGGTTGAATACTCGCCCAGGGCATCGCGCAGAACGCGCAGCGACAGGCCGGCATCGCCGATCAACGGCACCGTGTCGGGATAGTTGCGGCCGACATGCGTGGGATCGACATCGATCTGGATGACGCGCGCGGACGGGGCGGGAACGGTCCAGTTGCGGGTGACCATGCTGCCCGTATTGCTGCCGACGAAAATGACGAGGTCGGCTTCCGACACCGCGATGTTGGCGCATTCCTGGGAGTAATCGCCAACGACACCGGCATAGAGCGGGCTGTCGTCCACCGCCACGGCCTTGGCGCCCGTTCCGGCGACGAAAGGAATATTGGTGGTCAGCACGAAGCCCTGCACGACGTGGCGCGCACCCGATTGCACGGCCCCGGTGCCGACGACGATGATCGGCCGCTTTGCCGCGCGGATCCGCTCGACGGCAACGTTCAGCGCTTCGGGCGAGGGCATGCTGCGCGACAGTTCGACCCGGCGCGACGAGGAATCGTCAGGGCTCGTGGTTTCGAATTCGCCGACCGCCATCCCGCCCCAGAACACCGGAATTTGCAGGTGAACCGGTCCGGGCCGCCCCGTCATCGCGCGGCGATAGGCCTGGTCGAGCAGGTCGGGCAGGCGATCGACACGCTCGACGACGCCGGTCCATTTGGTCAAGGACGCGAAGGTCGGAATGTCATCGATGTCCTGGTAACGCGATTTATAGCGCAATTCGGGCGAAGTGCCGCCTGTGAAAGCGATCACCGGGCTGAACGCCATCAGCGGTTCGCGCAGGCCGGCAGCAAGATTGCTGCCGCCGATGGCCTGGGCGCCGCAATAGCCGGGCTTCTTGGCGATCCGCGCATAGCCATCGGCCATGTAGGCGGCGGATTTTTCGCTATGCACGTTGCACGGCGTCAGGCCAAGCGCCGTCATATGCATCATGGCATCGGGGAAAAGAACCGGCACGTAGAAGAAATGAGTACCGCCGTTGGCCTTGATCCACCGGGCGATGTATTCATTGCCGGACATTTTTTCGGACATTATCACTCACCCCCGATGGAATGCAGTGGCGGCCGCGCGAGCAAGGACGCGGCCGCCGGAATAGTCGGTCAAATCAGCGCTGGGGCGCCTTCGGCTTCAGACCTACCGCCTTGGCCATGCGAGCGGTCGATGCCTGGCAGGTCGGAGCGAGGTTGGGCTGGTTGTCCACCAGGCACTGCATCATCAGTTCGGGCTTCGACATCTGCTGAGAGCAGAACTTCTTGGCATCGGGCATGCAGTTCTTCTGCATGTCCATCATGACCGACATGTCCTGCGCTTGAGCGACACCCGCCATGCTCAGCGAAACGGCAGCCAGCGCCGCAGCAACGATGTTACGCATAATCTTCTCCATCTCCACCAGGGAACAGTTTAATTTTTGGATTGCGACATTTAACTTTTGGATTGCGACAGCTGCCCCGAAAACGCGAACCGCAAGGCTTCGGTATAGCTGTGGCGGAACGCCTTGCTGATGCGCAGGTCGGGCAATGCCATGTCGAAGGCATGCCACGAACCTGGAACGACGTTGATTTCCGTCCAGACGCCGGTATCGGCCAGACGCTGGGCGTAATCCATGTCCTCGTCGAAGAACAGGTCGATCGCACCCACGCCGATCCATGCGGGCGGCAGCCCCTTGAGGCTTTCGAAACGCGCCGGCACCGCGCCCTGGGGGACCGTGGCGGAGCCCGGCTCCACGCCCAGCAGCGAACGCCACCCGAACCGGTTCTGCGCGCTGCTCCACATGATGCCGTCCATATGCACGGGGGCCGCCCTGGTGCTGCCGGTGCGGTCGTCCAGCATCGGATAGAGCAGCACCTGGAACAGGATGTCAGGTCGCCCGGACCGGCGCACCATGTCAGTCAGCATTGCAGCAAGTCCGCCGCCGGCGCTACGCCCCATCACGGCAATGCGGGCGGGATCGATCCCGATTTCCGCGGCATTGCCGCGCATCCATTGCAGCGCTGCATAGGCATCGCGCACCGCGCCCGGGAAACGCGTTTCCGGCGCCAGCCGGTAATCGGGAACGACGATGCAGCAATCGAGCTCCCGCGCCAGAACCTGGACGTCGGACAGATCGCCCTCCGCCTTTCCGGCGACATAACCACCGCCATGCAGATAAAGCACCGCGGGGCGCTTGGCGCCCTTTGCCGCATTGATCGTAAAGACCTTGATCGCGGGATCTTTTTCCAGGCCGGGTATGGTCGTATCGGCAACGGCCGGCGTTGCCTCGAGCGGTTTGGCCAGCGGGTTGGCCATTTCGCGCATCATCGGCAGCACTTCGTCGCTGAGCGGCGGAATTGATTCGAGCAGAGGCAGGAAATTCGCCGTCTGTTCACGCAGTTCTGGGTGAACAAAAGCGAGGCGCTGGGCCGCGGTGAGCGTGGGGCCTTCCGCAGCAGCGGCGGCCGTCGGAACAAGAGATGTGGCTTGCGTCATCGCCGTGGCTCCTACAGCTGCCGTTCCCATCAGAAATCCTCTGCGTTCCATTTCAACCATCATCCCCGCTCAGCCTTATGCCTTCAGGCGCTCGGCTTAGTGCAATACAAGTGCTGATGCAATACCATTTCATTTTTGAACCTGCCGCGCTAAGCTGGAGGCAATTACAAAGAACCGAGAGGAGTATGAACATGCGCCGCTGGCCTTCAATCACGCTCATGCTTGCCACAGCCTGTACCGCCCAGATCGCCTGGGCGGACGACGCGGCATCGCGGGAAAAACCCAACGCGGAAGCCTCTGTCGAAAGCCGCGCGAACGGCGTCGTCGCCCGGATGACGACTGACGAGATGCTGACGCTGACGCTCGGTCATGTCGGCATCGATCTTAGCATTCTCGGCGGTCTTCCAGGCGTCCCGCCGCCGGCCGGAGCGAGAAGTTCCGCCGGCTTCGTCGCCGGTGTCGAGCGCCTTGGCGTTTCGCCCTTGTGGGAAACCGACGCCATGCTGGGCATCGGCAATCTGCGGGACAAGATGCGCCCGGGCGATACCGCTACCGCCTTTCCATCGACGCTGCTGCTTGCTGCAAGCTTCGATCCCGCGCTTGCCGAAAAGGCCGGTGCGGCCCTGGGCAGCGAAGCGCATCGCAAGGGGTACAACGTGGTTCTCGGCCCTGGCCTCAACCAGTTGCGCGAGCCGCGCAACGGCCGGAATTTCGAGTACTTCAGCGAAGATCCGCTGCTGACCGGGTTGATGGGCGGCGCCATGATTCGCGGCATCCAAAGCCAGCACGTCGTTGCCGTCGCCAAGCATTTCGCCTTGAATTCCACACAGGTGAACCAGAACACGCTCGATGCCCGGATCGACGAAGGCGCCTTGCGCGAGTCCGAGCTGCTGGGCTTCCAGATCGCGATCGAGCAGGGACAGCCAGGCGCGGTCATGTGCAGCTACAACGCGCTCAACGGCGCGCCGACCTGCAACAACCCGTGGCTGCTCGGTACCGTGCTCAAAAAGCAGTGGGCGTTTGATGGATGGGTCATGTCCGATTGGGGCGCCACGAAAAGCGCGGCATTCGCCGATGCCGGCCTCGATCAGGAATCGGGCGCGGAAATAGATTCAGAGCCGTGGTTCGGCGATGCATTGCGCCAGCGCGTGGCCAAGGGGCAGACGAGCAAGGCACGGTTGCGCGACATGGCCTTGCGGATCGTGCGGACCCAGTTCCGCATCGGACTCGACCGCTTTCCCGCCACCCGGGTGGAAACGTTCGATCCCGCGCCAGGGGCCCAGGCCGCACTCGACACCGCCCGCCGCGGCATCGTCCTGCTCAAGAACGAGGGCGGGATTCTTCCCCTCGTGAAAACGGACGGTACGTTTGCCGCGTTCGGCGGATTTGCCGATCGGGGCGTGCTGCGCGGTTCGGGATCGTCGGAAGTGACGCCCACCAACGGCAAGCTGTTCGTCATGCCGGCGTTCGACGAGCAGGGTTATGAAGCCGTTCGCAACCCGACGTTCCTGCCGTCGTCGCCGGTCGCCGGCCTGCGCGAAAAGCTGCCGCTGGCGATGATCACCTATGATCCCGGCACCCAGGCCAAGGACGCCGCGCTGGCGGCCCGCAATGCCGATGTGGCTATCGTTTTCGTCTGGCGGCACGAAACCGAAACCCGGGATTCGACCGACATGCGCCTGCCCCTGGGCCAGGACGAACTGGTCGAAGCCGTGGCTGCCGCCAATCCCAACGTCGTCGTGGTCGTGCAATCGGGCAATCCGGTGCTCATGCCATGGGCCGACAAAGTCAAAGGCATCGTCTGGGCCGGCTTCCCCGGGCAGGAAGGCGGCAAGGCAATCGCCGAAATCCTGACCGGCGGAACCAACCCGTCGGGCCATCTGCCCTTCTCCCTCTATCGCAGCCAGGACCAGCTTCCCTTCCCCGAACTGCCGAATCTGGGAACGGCGTTCTTCAAGCCGGTCAGCGTGACCTACAAGGAAGGCGCGGACGTCGGTTATCGCTGGCTCGCGCGCACGGGCGCTTCGCCGCTCTATCCGTTCGGCCATGGCCTGTCCTACACCACGTTCGATTTCGCCGCGCCAGCGGTGGTATCGACCAAGCCGCTGAAGCTTTCGGCCGTGGTCCGCAATACCGGCCAGACACCGGGCCGGGCGGTGCCGCAGGTCTACCTGACCAGCGCGGCCGGGCAACGGACGTTGAAGCTGGCAGGCTTCGCTTCGGTACCTCTGCAGGCCGGAGAGGCCAGGACCGTCACGTTCGACGTCGATCCCCGCATCCTGGCGAAATACGACGCGGCCGCAAAGACGTGGCGCGTCGCCAGGGGAACGTACGAATTTTCGGTCGGCGCCTCATCGGGCCAGGCCGACAAGCGCGTCACGGTCGATCTGCCGGAAGCGGCGATGGCGCCCTGAAGGGCTGCCGACATGGCAAACCGGGATGGCAGGCTGGTGTTTGTGAGCAGACGCCAGCCTGCCTCTTGCCCAGGTCGCCCAGCCGGGCGCGCCCGTCCCGTTCCATTGCCGACATCGGCGCTTTGATCTCGTCCGATACATGCATGTATGGATTGCTGCCATCACGCGCAGAACCGGACATATGAAATGCGCAAGACCGACCGCCACCTACGTTCAATGACTGTCATCCGGGTACTGCCAGCCTGGCAATCCCGTTTGGCAATGGCGATTGCGAGCACCGGGATAACCATTTTCACATCTCGCCGCTGTCTTTTGCCGGATCGGTTGGCGAGCCTTGACAGATACACCCCTGTATGCTCATCTTTTGTCGATACAGATAGACATGGCCCGATAAAGCGAACCGCTCACGCGTCCATGGGGTAAAGGGAGGCAAAACAATGAGCTTCGTTATTCGAACAAGATTGATGGCGGCGGTCAGCGGCGCGGCTGTCGCATTCTGCGCCAATACCGCTTTCGCCCAGGCACAAGCAGACGCGGGCGCTTCCGCACCGCCGGAAGAAATCGTGGTGACGGCAAGCAAGCGTGCGGAGCGGCTGAAGGACGTTCCCGCAGCGATCACCGCCATTTCCAGCGACACGATCGCGCGGATCGGCGTGCAGGATTTCCGCGATTACGCCAGTCTCGTACCCGGGCTGAGCCAGCGCGACGGCGGCAGCATCGGGCAGGGAACGATCATTCTTCGCGGTCTCAACACCAGTTCGCAGCAAACCACCAACACGACGGCATTCTATCTCGATGAAGCGCCGTTTTCGTCGAGCGGCTTCCTTGCCGTGTCCGGCGCCCTGACGCCCAGCCCCGATCTTGGCGATGTCGAGCGGATCGAAGTGCTCAAAGGACCGCAAGGCACGCTTTACGGTGCGACGAGCCTCGGCGGCCTCGTCAAGGTCGTGTCGAAATCGCCCGACTCGACCAGAATAGACGGTGCGGTTCGCGGCGAAGTGTCGACGACCTCTGGCGGCGACCCCAGCTACTTGCTGCGCGGATCGGTGAACGTGCCGCTTATCACCGACAAACTCGCAATTCGCGCCAGCGGTGGTTACCGTAAATCCGGCGGGTTCATCGACAATATCTACACGGGCCGTGACAACGTCAACGATGGCGAGGTCTATGGCGGCCGCTTGGCTCTGCGCGCAACGCCTACCGAAAAGTTGACGATCGATCTCGTTGGCTTCCTTCAGGCGATCAGGACCACCGGTTTCGCCACGCAGGACAATGCGGTTGGCACGAACACGCCGCTTTACGGACGTTACAAGACCAACATCGCGGCCGATCTTGCCTCCAAGATCGATTACCGTCTGGTGAGCGGTACGATCAACTATGAACTGGGCCGGCTGAACTGGCTGACGACCGTCAGCTATTCGACGATCAAGACGTCGATCAACCAGGATGCGACGGCAGCCTATGTCACCGACGACTATACGACCGGACCTTTGGCAACAGCCAACACTAGCCCCAACAACGACAAGTTCACGGTGGAAAGCCGCCTGACGTCTGAACGGCTGGGGGCGTTCGAATTCATCGCGGGCGTGTTCTTCACGCAAGAGAAATCGACGTATCCCACCACGATCCGGCTTTCCGATCCTGCGACCAAGGCCACCCTTGGCGATCTGATCCGCACGGCCACCCTGTCCGATTTCAGGGAACTGGCCGGCTTCGGCAACCTGACGTTCTATCTCAGCGACCAGTTGGACATCACCGGCGGCATCCGCGTTGCCAATGGGCGGGATGTTTCGACCACCGGCGCCCCGGTCGATGGGCAACCGGCCGTGGTATTCGGCGCCTCGCGTCGAGAGATTCCCTTTAGATCGTCGGACACGGCTACAACCTATCTCGCCACGCTGCGCTGGCGGCCGACCTCGAATATCAGCACGTTCCTGCGCGCGGCAAGCGGCTATCGCCCCGGCGGCCCGCAAACCAACCCCAACCCGCCCGAGGATGCCCAGAAGGAAGTTCGCCCGGATACGCTGTGGAACTATGAAGCGGGGATCAAGGGCACGTTTCTCGACGGGACTTTGTCGATCGACGCATCGGTCTACAGGATCGACTGGGAAGATATTCAGTTGCCGACGCTCTTCGGCAGACTGATCCTGCAGGGCAATGCAGGCAAGGCGCGCGTGAATGGCTTTGAAGCCGCGATCACGATGCGGCCTTCCCGCGAGCTGACCGTCGTTACCTCGGTCGGACATACGGATACGAAATTGTTAAGTGTGCCCTCCAATATTACGGCAACCATCGGCGCACGAACCGGCGATCGACTGCCTCTTACCCCGAGTTGGACAGTAGCCGCACTCACGGACTACAAGACGCCGATTTCCGGCTCGGTCGATTTCACGGCTGGGGCAACACTCCGCTTCCAGTCGGACATGATCAGCGACTATGCTTTGAATTCGGGTGTGAAGCTGCCGAGCTTCCAAACCGTCGATCTACGGACCGGCATAGAATACGGCAAATTCACTTTGCAGGTTCGGGCCGAAAACGTCTTCAACACACTGGGATATACGAACTCGAACGTGTTCAGCGCAACGACAGCGCAGGCGACGGTAATCCGTCCCCGGACTGTGACATTCAGCGCCGGCGTGAAGTTCTAATCGCAAGCGTGCCTCGACTGGCACCTCGAACAGGGTCTGGATATTCGTATCCACGCTCTGTTTGAGGTGCCGGTTCCATCATATCACGATTACTGCGCGGCGTGGCCAGGTTGCACGGCGTCCATCGTCAGCACGACCAAGCAGCACCGGTCGCTGCGCATTTTGCGGAATGCAGCGGCGTATCGGCGTACCTGTGCCCAATTCGCCACTGCACGTCAAAAAAAGCGGTTTGCCGGGTTTCTCCTCCATTGACTCGATACACATGTGTATGTTCGTGTGCGTTCGAACTTAGGGGAGGTTACAAATCATGAGAAGCGCGTATTGGGGCATCGGCGCCGCAGCTCTTTCGCTGGCGATCGCTTTTCCGGCCTGTGCTCAGGGCCAAGGCACCGCCACCGCAAACAGCACGGCTGCCGACAACAACGACAACGCCAGCCCGCTCAACGAGATCGTGGTCACCGCCAACAAGCGCGAAGAGCGCCTGTTCGATGTTCCCGCAGCAATCTCGGTGATTACCGGTGAGGCCTTGCTGCAGTCTGGCGCGGCGCAGTTCAGTCAGTATTTCGACAAGATTCCGGGTCTATCGGCTGTCCCTAGCGGACAGGCGGGCCGGGCTATCGTGACCATTCGCGGTATTGGCACCGGTGCTTCGCAAACGAACGCGTCGGTCGGGACTTATATCAACGATGTGCCGTTCGGCTCTGCGGGTGGCTTGGCGAGCGGCGGTGTATTTGTGGCTGATCCCAACACCTTTGATATTGCCCGCGTCGAAGTGCTCAAAGGACCTCAAGGTACCCTGTATGGCGCAAGCACGTTGGGCGGTCTGATCAAGACCGTTTACGCAAGCCCGAACTTTGCCAAAGCCGAAGCGGCATTCATGCTCGACAGCAGTGTCGTGGACAAAGGCGGCGCCGGCTGGATGGCCAATGGCATGGTCAACATCCCTGTCAGCGACACACTTGCAGTCCGTGTCGTAGGCTCGGCGCGGCGGGACCCTGGATTTATCGACAACCGATCGCCGGGTAATTTTCGTCGCAATATGAATACTGCTGACGCTTACGGCGGCCGCATGTCGGTCTTGTACAAACCCACCGAACAATTCACTGCTGAACTTCTAGCTCTGTATCAGCGCACGAAGTCCAATGGCGCCAATATTGTGGATCTTAATAGCACCACACTCAAGCCCATAGTGGGGGATCGCGCTACAGCCGAAGCGGCGTTTCAACCAAGAGACCTTCTGAAGTATCAGGTTTATAGCGCCAAATTGACCTATGACTTCGGACCGGCTACGCTTACTAGCATTACAAGCTATGGACATTACAGCACTGATCAGGTTTTGGACGCTACTAGCAATATCGGTGCACCGCCGCCTGAATATCCCGACAATCTATATCCTTACTCAACACAGCTTTCGCTCGATAACATAACGCAGGAACTTCGGCTCGCGTCACCTACCGGGCAGAAATTCGAGTGGATGGCTGGGTTCTTTTATACACACCAAGAAAACACATGGAACTTTGATATCAGTGGCATTGACCGCGCAACACGGGCGCCGGCAAGCCCACCGTTCGACAATCTATACACCTTTCGCGGCGTGACGAAGTACAAAGAAGCGGCAGGGTTCGCCAACGCGACCTACCACTTGACCGATCAACTGAGTGTGACTGGCGGAATCCGCTATGCTGAAAATCGCCAAAACTTCACCTACATTCGATCGGGATTGCTTGTCAGTGGAGGGACCACGAGCAGGCCGTCAAGCGAACATGCGACAACCTATCTTGCCTCGATACAGTACAAGGTTGATCCTAACACGCTTGTTTACCTGAAGACAGCCAGTGGGTATCGCCCCGGTGGTCCGCAGGTATCGAATGCCCTCAATGGTCTGCCGAGCTCTTTCAAGCCGGATACGACAAGGAACTACGAAGCCGGCTTGAAGGCCACCGCATTGAATGGCGCACTCTCATTCGACGCCAGCGCTTTCTATATTAACTGGACCGATGTCCAGCTTACTACAACTGTTGCCGTTGTCGTTAATGGGCAAACGCTCAGGCGTTCGATCATCACCAACGCCGCCAAAGCTAGCAGCCGAGGGTTCGACTTCGACATCCACTACCGACCGGTCCCCGCGCTCTCGCTCGGGTTCGGCGGTGGCTTTACAAATGCTCGCCTGGACAGGGATGCTCCCGGTCTCGGGGGCGAAAAAGGCGATCGCTTGACATATACGCCACGGTGGGCGCTCAACGGCAGCATCGATTACATGATCGATCTGGGCAGTTCGAATAAACTGCAGTTGGGCGCCGTGGCCCGCTACATCTCTTCGCGCGCCAATTACTTCGCTAACGATCCTGACCCGGTGAACGTTCAAGCAGTCATGCCGTCATATGCGATTGTCGATCTGCGAGCAGCGTTCAGCTTGGCCGACAAATTCGAACTCGCATTTCGGGTCAACAACGTGACCGATGAGCGGGCCATCCTGTCCGCGACGACCAATTCGACCATTTCGGGACGAACCAACGCATGGGGTGTTATCGCACAACCACGTACCTATGGTATTTCGGTAAGCAAGTCGTTTTGAGGATGTCCTTCGCGCTCGCCTGTGGCGGGCGCGACGGCAACGTTCGGGTTCTTTGCGACTCCCGCAAAGGCAATGTCTGACACGATCACGAAATTACCCCTCTTCCAACAGATCAGGCCGACCGGCGCTTTGCGGAAACCATCGCCGCGTGCCAAAAAGGGGGTGCTACAATCACAGCGATGCTCATCTTAACCGGAAGGCCTGAACAGTGACCGATGCAGCCCTGTCCGTGCGCCCCAAACTTGGCCGATCGATGTCGGCCATCCAGTATTTTTCCATGGCTTTCGGTTGCGTCGTCGGGGTGGCATGGATCGTCATCTTCGGCGAAGCGGTCAGGATCGCCGGGCCGGGGGGGACCGCCATCGCTCTGGCGGTAGGCGGCGCGGCGGTCCTGATCATCGCTTTCTGCTATGCCGAAATGGCCGCCCGGCGGCCGACGGCCGGCGGCGAACTGGTCTATGCGTTCGAACTCGGCGGTTCGCCCACCACCTTTGCCACCGGGGCGACGCTTGCCCTGATCTATACCTCCACCTGCGCGTTCGAGGCGATTTCCATCGGGCAACTGATCAGCCTGCTGTTTCCCGCCTCGACCGGCCCGGTGCTCTATCGCGTGCTCGATAGCGACGTGCATGCCGGGTCGCTTCTGGCAGGCGGCGGGATCTGCCTGTTTCTCTGGGCTCTCAATGCCATCGGCACCCGCACGACTGCTGCTGCCCAGAACTGGGTGACAGTGATCAGGCTTTCGCTGATCGTCGGTTTCTTTGCCGTTGCCCTGGTCTATGCCCAGCCGGCAAACCTGCTGCCACTGGTGCCCGGTGAAACATCGGGGGCGAAACTTTCCGCCATTCTCGGCGTCGCGGCGATGGCCCCGTTCTGGTACGGAGGCTTCAACGTGGTGGCCACGGCCAGCGAAGAAGCGGCCCATTCGATGAAGCAGGTCGGCTATGCCCTGATCGCCGCGATCGTTGCCGCCGGCGTGTTCTACATCGGGCTGGTCCTGGCGATCAGCGCGCTTGTCCCCCGTGCGGTCATGGTCGGTCTGCCGATGCCGGCCGCCGATGCCTTCGCCATTGCCATGGGCAGCCCTGTCGTCACCAAGCTGGTTCTTCTGACAGCGCTGCTCGGCAATCTCACCGCCTGGAACGCGCTGCTGATGGCCGGGTCACGGGTCCTTTTTGCACTCGGGCGGGCGCAACTCGCGCCGACGTGGCTATCGGGCTTGAGCAGCAAGGGAGCGCCGATCTGGGCGCTTACCGTCATCACGCTGGCCACTATCCTGGGCTTGCTGCTGGGGCGCGGGTTCATCCAGCCGCTGGTCAACATTGCCTCGTCGGCATTCGGGCTGACCTACTTCGTCACTTGCCTTGCCCTACTGCGCTTGCGGCGGTCGGACAGGGAGGCGGTCCCGGGCTTTGTCGCGCCGGGCGGCGTGCCTGTAGTCTATGCGGCGATCGTGTGTTCGGCGATCATCTGCCTGCTTGCGCTTGTGCAGCCCTGGTTCAGCGCACCCGGTCGCATCCCGCCCGAATGGATGACCATTTTCGTCTGGAGCGCGGTAAGCTTCCTGCTGTGGACCGCAAGCCGGCGCTCGCAGCAGCCTATGAGCGAAAGTGCCCGCCGGGAAATGCTGATCGGCACCCCCGGCTAAGGCATCGCCGCTGCAACCCCGGCCGGCCGCCCCGCCTTTCTGCGGGACGGCCGGCCGGGCAGTCGATCAGCCGATGAACGTCTTGTTCGCCGTCGCCATTTCGACCAATTGCCTGGTCGGCGCAAACCGCGCTCCATGCGCGGCGGCCAGCCGGTTCAACGTATCGACCACGTTCTGAATGCCGAGCGTGTCCATATGGCTGAACGGCCCACCGGTCCATGACGCGAAGCCCCAGCCGAAAATCGCACCGATATCGCCATCTTCCGGATTCTGCAGCACGCCCTCTTCCAGGCAGCGTGCGCATTCCACCAGTTGACGGAACAGCAGCCGTTCCTTCACCGCATCGACATCGGGCTGCGACGCGGCGGGCGGGAACACGTCCTTGATCCCGTCCCACAGCAACTTGGGGCCGCTTTCGGGATAATCGTACCAGCCCTTGCGGTTCTTGCGGCCATAGCGGCCGAGCTCGTACATCCTGGTGGTCACCGCATCCGACGCTTCGGCGACATAGGCATCGCCCAGTTCCTTGCGGGCCGCGGCCATCACCATATAGCCCAGCTCGATCGATACCTCGTCGCTTACCGCCAGCGGGCCGACCGGCATGCCGAGCTGCTTGCCGGCGTTTTCGATCAGCGCGGGATTGATGCCTTCGCCAACCAGTTCCGCCCCTTCGTTGACATAGGATGCGAAGCAGCGCGACGTGTAGAAGCCGCGGCTGTCATGGACGACGATCGGCGTCTTCCTGATCTGCGCCACGAAATCGAGCGCTTTGGCGATTGCCGCCGGCCCGGTCTTTTCGCCCAGGATGATTTCCACCAGCGGCATCTTCTCCACCGGAGAGAAGAAGTGAACGCCGATGAAATTCTCGGGCTTGCTCCAGGCCTGTGCCAGCTTGGTGATCGGCAAGGTGGAGGTGTTCGACCCGAAGATCGTATCCGCGCCCAGCACCGCTTCGACCTGCTTGGTCACTTCGGCCTTGATGCCCATGTCTTCGAACACCGCTTCGATCACGAAGTCGGCGCCGGCCAGCGCGGCATAGTCGGTGGTCGGCGTGATCCGGTCGAGCGTTTCGGCCATTTTCTCAGGGGTGACGCCCTTGCCCAGACGCTTCCTGAGCACGCCTTCGACGTGCGCCTTGCCCCTTTCGGCATAAGCGAGGTCACGATCGAACAGCACCACTTCGATGCCGGCCTGCGCTGCCACGCTGGTGATCCCGGCGCCCATCATGCCCGCGCCCAGCATGGCCAGCTTCTTCGTCGGCGCCTTCGGCTCGTCCTTGGGGCGGCGCGCGCCACGCTCGGCCGCCTGCTTGTTGACGAACAGCGTGCGGATCATGTTGCTTGCCTGCGGATCGGCAACGACCTTGGCGAAATATTTGCTTTCCAGCCGCAGGGCCTTGTCCATCGGCAGCGTGATGCCTTCGTAAAGCGCCGAAAGCAGCGCGATCGGCGCATTCATGTTGCGCTGCGTCTGCCTGAGCGTCAGCGGCAGCGCCGCCGTCATGATCTGCGCGAATTCGGGGCTGAAGCCACCGGCACCACCGGGAACCTTGAAGCCCTTGACATCCCATGGCTGCATGAAGCTTTCGGGATTGGCAAGAACCCAGTCCCGCGCTGCCGATACTGCAGTCCCTTGCGGAACCACGTCGATCACGCCCAGCTTTTCGCCTTCCGCGGGGCCGAACAGCTTTCCGGCCAGCATATAGTCCAGCGCGCGCTTCACGCCGATCATGCGGGGCAGGCGTTGCGAGCCGCCGCCACCGGGGAACAGGCCGACAAGGATTTCCGGCAGCCCCAGCCGCGTGGCGGCGCTGTCGCCCACGAAGCGACGGTGACAGGCCAGCGCCAGTTCGAAGCCGCCGCCCACGCAGGTTCCCTCGATCGCGCAGGCAACCGGTTTGCCCACCGTCTCGATCCGCCGCAGCAGCGCATTGAGAACGTAGACCCGGTCGAAGATGTCGCGCGGATCGGTCAGCCGCCGTTCCCCGTCCATGAGCATCGCGGGCAGATAGCGCAGGTCCATCCCGGCCATGAAGCCGGTGGTCTTGCCCGATGCGATGACCGCGCCCTTGATGCCCTCGTCGCTCTTGATGCGGTCGATCAGCCGTTCCAGATCGGCAAAGAAAGCGGCGCCGATGACATTCATCGTCTGCCCGGGGACATCGATGGTCAGTACCGCGACGCCTTCAGCATCGACGTCGATGCGGATGGTTTCCATGTAATTCTCTCCTCTATCCGCAGCTTACACGCGCTCGATGATGATGCCGGTGCCCATGCCCACGGCAACACAGAGGTTGACGAGCGCCGTTCCCTTGCCCGAGCGCTCCAGTTCGTCGAGCGCGGTGCCAAGCACCATTGCGCCCGTCGCGCCGAGCGGGTGGCCCATGGCGATCGCACCGCCATTGACGTTGATCCTGTCATGATCGAGGTCCATCGCCTGCATGTAGCGCAGCACGACGGAAGCGAACGCCTCGTTCAGTTCCCACACATCAATATCGCCAGGGGCCATGCCGGCGCGCTGCAGCAGCTTCTGCGCGACGAATTCGGGGCCGGTCAGCATGATCAGCGGCTCGGACCCGACCGAGGCCATGGCCCTGATCCGGGCACGCGGCTTAAGGCCGTACTTTTCCCCCATCTGCGCGTTGCCGACCAGCACCGCCGCGGCGCCATCGACAATGCCGCTGCTATTGCCGGCATGGTGGATGTGCGTCACCTTTTCCAGTTCGGGATAGCGCAGCAGGGCTACCGTATCGAAGCCCGGCATCTCCTCGCCCAAGGCGGCAAAGCTCGGCTTGAGCGCGCCCAGCGACTGGACGGTGGCATCGGGCCGCATGTGCTCGTCATGGTCGAGCACGACCTGCCCGATCACGTCCTTCACCGGCACGATCGATTTCGCGAAACGCCCCTCATCCCACGCCTGCTTGGCGCGGCGCTGGCTTTCGACGGCATAGGCATCGGCATCATAGCGGCTGATGCCGTACTTGGTGGCGATGACATCGGCCCCGATGCCCTGGGGTGCGAAATAGGTCTTGTAAGCGACCGACGGATCCATCGACCAGGCGCCGCCGTCCGACGCCATGGGCACGCGGCTCATCGATTCGACACCGCCGCCGATGGCGAACATCGCTTCGCCCGAAAAGACCTTTGCCGCCGCCATGTTCACCGCTTCCAGGCCGGAGCCGCAGAAACGGTTGATCTGGACGCCCGGCACGCTTTGCGCATAATCGGCATTGAGCGCGGCGACGCGGGCGACGTTCTGCCCCTGCTCGCCCACCGGCGTGACACAGCCCATGATGATATCGTCGACGTCGGCCGTGTCGATCTGGTTGCGGTCGCGCACCGCCTCGAGAACCTGCGTGGCCAGCTGGATCGGCGTTATCTCGTGCAGCGATCCATCAGGCTTCCCGCGCCCCCGCGGCGTTCGAACGGCGTCGTAGAGATATACGTCCATGGTTCACATAGCCTCTTAAATAGCCAGACATCTTATAGAAGACAAATAATATTCGTGATAATGCAAATATGCACCGCTCTCGGCAACGCATTTCGTGCTTACGATCATTCGGATCGAAAACAGCAATTGTACTTATTACTATTGAGATTTCAGGCTCCGGCCGATCAACAGCTTCATGATTTCGCTGGTTCCGCCGTATATCTGCTGAACACGGGCATCCCGCCACAGCCGCGCGATCAAATACTCGTTCATGTATCCGGCGCCGCCGTGCAACTGCAAAGCCCGGTCGCAGACTTCGAACTGCAGCTCGGTATGCCACAGTTTGGCTGCCGATGCTTCGGGCGCGGTCAGTCTGCCGGCGATATGGCGCTGGATAGCCCAGTCGATGTGCGCCCAGCCCACTTGCAGCTTCGTGACCAGCTCGGCCAGAACGAACTGGGTATTCTGGAAATCGATGATCTTCTGGCCGAACGCCTTGCGGTCGCGCACGAAGCCAAGCGCTTCGTCGAATGCCCGCTGGGCGGCCGCCTGCGCCAGGATGGCGATCTGCAACCGTTCCTGCGGCAGTTCCGACATCAGATAGTCGAATCCGAAGCCCAGGCTGCCCAGCAGGTTTTCGCGTGGCACGCGCAGATCGTCAAAGAACAGTTCCGCCGTGTCCGACGCTTTCTGGCCGATCTTGTCGAGCTTGCGTCCGCGGCGGAACCCCTCGCGGTCGGCTTCCACCAGAAACAGCGATATGCCAGACTTGCCGGCCGCGTCGACCGTCTTGGCAACCACGATCACCAGGTCGGCCAGAATGCCATTGGTGATATAGGTCTTGGCACCGTTGATCACATAGTCATCGCCATCGGCTTGCGCCGTCGTGCGGATACCGCGCAGATCCGAGCCGCTGTTGGGTTCGGTCATCGCGATCGCCGTGATCACCTCGCCCGATACCATACCGGGCAACCAGCGCTGCTTCTGCGCCTCGGTACCCAGCCGGATAACATAGCCCGAGGTGATGTCGGATTGCAGCATGGTGCCCATGACTGCGCCGGAATATGAAATTTCCTCGTTGATCACGGCGTTGAAGCCATAATCGAGCCCAAGCCCGCCGAACTCCGGCGGCACTTGCGGGCAAAGCAGTCCGGCCGCGCCATAGCGCAGCCAGAACTCCCGCTCCACCAGCCCTTGCTCTTCCCAACGCTCGACATTGGGCAGCACTTCGTCGCGAACAAAGCGGCGGACCTGCTCCCGGAATACGACCAATTCTTCGCTTGGTTCAGCACGCGCCGACATGTCGAGCATCAATGTCTCCAGGCCTCTGGCTCAAAATACGGCAAGGATGGATTCGCATGCGTCATGCCGTCAGCCCTGCCACCATAGGGGCGATCCTCTAACTTAATGGCAATAATTATGCAAATGCAATAAAGTTGCGAAAACGACCTGGCCATCTGCAGCGAAGCCGGGAAATCCCGCTGTTCTTCTGCACGATCGTTCAAAAATTCTCGCCCCTTGCCTGCCTAAAAATGCAGGGTCAGGCACTGGCTGAAATCATCCTCGACATAATCGGCAAACGCGGCGCAGGGCACGAAACCATGGGCACGATAGAGCGCAAGGGCCGGTTCGAAGGCCGGCCCCCGCCCGGTTTCCAGGCTCACTTGCGTCATGCCCATCGCTCTGGCCACCGCGAGCAGGTGGCGCAAGATGGCCTTGCCCACGCCCTGGCCCAGCCAGGCCGGCGCCACCCGCATCGATTTCAGTTCGCCATGGCCGGGCGCCAGAACCTTGAGCGCGCCCATGCCGGCAAGCTCGCCGTGCACCCAGGCGGAGTAGAACAGCACGCCCGGCCCGCGCAACGCCTCGAGTGGCAGGGCATGCACTTTGCCCGCCGGCGAATTGGCGTGCATCCCGCCAAGATGCAGGGCCAGAAGCGCCCGGATCGCCGTGCCGGACAGGTCGTCCTCACGGATCGTCACCTCGGGTCTTTTCCTTATTTCAGGGTGTTGCGTCGTCTCGGGCATAGCGCGTTCCATCTGGCCAAACCGCCCCCTTCTGCTATCGCCAGTGCCATGACTGCGTCCACCCCGTCATCGCCCTGCTGGAGCCTGGCCATTCATGGTGGTGCCGGCGCAATGTCTCCCGATACCATGGACGCGGCTGCCGCGCGCCCCTATCGCGCCGCTCTCGCGACGGCGCTGGAAGCCGGAACTATCGTGCTGCGTGCCGGCGGCACGGCGATCGAGGCAGTGACCGCGGCGGTCTGCGTGCTGGAAGACGATCCGCTTTTCAACGCCGGACGGGGCGCGGTCTTCACGTATCATGGCACCAACGAGCTCGACGCGGCAATCATGGACGGGCGCACGCGGGCGGCCGGTGCGGTCTGCGCCGTCACCCGCACGCGCAATCCGGTCAGGCTGGCGCGCTTGGTGATGGAACAGGGGCCGCATGTCTTCCTGGCCGGCAGCGGCGCCGAAGAATTCGCCCGCGACCATGGCCTGGAAGAAATCGACCCAAGTTGGTTCGCGACCCCGGAACGCCGCCACCAGCTGGACCAGTTCAAGGCCCGCAAGGAAGGCTGGTTCGATGCCGATCTGAAATTCGGCACGGTAGGGGCCGTGGCCCGCGATGCGGCTGGCAATCTCGCCGCCGCCACGTCCACCGGCGGCCTGACGGGCAAGCGCTGGAACAGGATTGGCGATTCGCCGGTCATCGGCGCGGGCACCTTTGCCGACAATCGCGCCTGCGCGGTTTCGTGCACCGGAACCGGCGAGGTCTTCATTCGCCTGGGCGCGGCTCACGAAATCGCGGCCCGGGTGCGTCTGGCGGGGGAAAGCCTGGCCGATGCCACGCGCGCCGTTCTGGACGACGTGGCCGAACTGGGCGGCGTAGGCGGCATCATCACTGTCGATGCGCAGGGCAATCTTGCCCACGCGTTCAACACAAGCGGCCTTTATCGCGGCTTTGCGGATCACACCGGCCGCGCGGAAGTCGCGATCTTTCGCGAGGAAACCTGACGCTTGCCGCGCGCCCTCCGCCGGCCCCGGCCGGCAGAGGGATCATATGCGGTTACTTGGCAGCCGGGGCCGCTGCCGCAGGCGCGCCCAGCGTGAGCTTGCCGCCCTTGGTGTTAAGGTAGGCGATGACATCGGCGCGCTCCTGCGCGCTGGCAAGGCCGGCAAAAGTCATCTTGGTCCCGGGCGCGAACTTGGCGGGGGCGGTCAGCCATTGATCCAGCGTCGGCTGGTCCCAGACACCCTTGTGCCCCTTGAGCGCGTCGGAGAAGGCAAAGCCACCGCGCCCTTCGGCAATCGCGTCACCGGGTATGCCGAAAAGATTGGGTCCGATGCCATTGGGGCCACCCTGGTCCACGGTGTGGCAGGCCTTGCACTTGGCAAAGACTTTTTCGCCCTTGGCTGGATCGCCCACCACGGCAACGGCCGCGGTGGCGCCGCCAGCCGGCGCCGCGCCGGCGGCCGGCACCGCTTCGGGCGGGGGCAGCGGCAGGTTTGAACCCTTGGAATTGAGATAGAGGATCACGTTGGCGCGATCCATCGGATCGGCGAGGCCCGCGAACGACATCTTGGTGCCTTCGGCAAACTTCTTGGGATTGGTCAGCCATTCGTCCAGGCTGGCGAAATCCCACTTGCCGCCCTTGCCTTTCAGCGAATCGGAAAAGGCAAAGCCGCCACGCCCTTCGGCAATGGAATCGCCAGGCACCGCCCACAGGTTGGGGCCGATGCCGTTGGCCGCGCCCTGATCCACCGTATGGCAGGCCTTGCACTTGGCAAAAACCGCTTCTCCCTTGGCCACGTCGGCCTTGGCCAGACGGTTGGCGATCGGCTCCACCGCCGCCGCGGCGCTACCGCCTTCGGCCTCGACGCCTTCGATGGCATAGCCCATCTTTTCAGGGCGCTCGGGCTTGTCGGCAAGAAAGTAATGGGCGGAAACCGTGGAAAGGCCCAGAGCCACGATACCGCCAAACAAGGTCCATCCCGCGATCGTATTGAAACGGTCGTCCATTCCCAGCCCCATTTATCGCACGCAGTCGCCGACCCTTTGCCGGTACGCCAGTTTGGCGGTGGGATAATCAGCCCCCCGCCCCGGCGCAAGTGCGATTAGTGCCTTGGCGCGAAAGCCACGCCGCGATCAACAACAATTTGATCGGCGGGAAAGCGCCAATTCGCCTTGCCCATCATCCGGATTTGCGCCTAACGGCTGCGCGCATGCAAAGTTTCCCCGAACCCGCCCGTCTGTTGGTCGATCGCATGAGTGCCGCCGCCGCGGCCGATCCGGCGCGCGCTGTGGCGTTTCAAGGGGCGCCGGGCGCCAATTCGCATCGCGCGGCGCTGGAGGTGATGCCCGACGGCCTGCCCCTGCCCTGCTTTTCGTTCGAAGACGCGCTCGAAGCGGTAAAGGACGGGCGGGCCGGCCAGGCGATCATCCCGATCGAGAATTCGCAGCACGGCCGCGTGGCCGACATTCATTTCCTGCTGCCCGAAAGCGGCCTTTCGATCGTGGGCGAACACTTTCTCGACATTCACCATTGCCTGATGGCCCGCGCCGATGCGGGGCCGATCGTCGCCGCCTACAGCCATCCGCAGGCACTTGGCCAGTCGCGCTTCTATCTGCGCGAGCGGGGCATCGTGCCGATGGCCTATGCCGATACCGCCGGCGCCGCGGCACTGGTGGCGGGAAGCCGCGACGCCGGCATTGCCGCGGTTGCGCCGCGCATCGCCGCCGATCTCTATCAACTGGCCCTGCTGGCCGAGGATATCGAGGATGCGCCCGACAACACGACGCGCTTCGTCCTGCTGTCGCAAACGCCGCGCGATCCGGCCACGCTAACCGGCACGGCGCTGACGACGTTCGTATTCGAAGTGCGCAACATTCCCGCCGCGCTTTACAAGGCGCTGGGCGGATTTGCGACCAATGGCGTGAACATGACCAAGCTGGAAAGCTATCAGAAAGGCGCCAGTTTCGCCGCCACGATGTTCTATGCCGATATCGTCGGCGCGCCCGGCGATCCGGCGGTCGACCGCGCGCTGGAAGAACTGGCCTATTTCGCCAAGGACTTGCGCACTCTCGGTTCCTACCCGCTGGAACGCCCGCGAGGCTGAACCTTGACCCGGCGAAACGGGGCAATCTGCGCTTGCGGAAGGCCTCGCGCCATGCGACGAACCGTGACGTGAGCAACGCCGCTGCGGCCGCCCGGGCCGTGTCCCCTACCGCGGATGACACCGCCCGTGCCGAACAGGCGTGGCACGCGGTACGCGGCATGGGCGACATCCAGTTTGCCCCGGTGCCGCAGCCGCCGCCCGATCCCCCTTACGAGCCGCCCCGGTGGCTGAAGGCGCTGGTGGATGCGCTTGGACAGGCGCTGATCTGGATCAACGATCACCTTTTCGTACCGCTCGGCCTCGCCCTCGCAAAAGGCCAGCAAGTCCTGCTGATTATCGTTCTGGCCGCAGGTTGCGCCGCGCTTGCCTGGCTGATCTGGACATTGGCGGCATCCTGGTGGCAGGCACGCCGCCGGCGCGAGCCCGCCATTGCAAAATGGGCACCGCCCCACGCGGCGGTGACCGCGCTGCTCGAAGATGCCGATGCCTTGGCTGCCCAGGCCCGTTATGCCGAGGCGGTGCATCTCCTGCTGCAACGCAGCGTGGCCGATATCGCCGCCGTCCGTTCCGACTGGTTCGCGCCGTCGAGCACGGCGCGCGAGATCGCCGCCCTGCCTGCCCTGCCGCCGGCCGCCCGGCAGGCCTTTGCCACCATGGCCGAAGAAGTGGAGCGCGCGCGCTATGCCCTGCATCCGCCCGGCATCGGCGAATGGCGGCGCGCCCGCGCCGCCTATGCCGCTTTTGCCCTTGCGCCCCTGGCGGTTGGCGCATGACCGAGGTGCGCCTAACCGCTACGTCCCGGCCCGCAACCTCAGGCCAGCCTTTCGCGCGCGGCACCGTTCTGGCCCTGCTGGTGATCGGGGCGGCGCTGTTCATCGGCATGTTGTGGTTTCTGGGGCACGCCAGCCCTCCCGCGAACAACGGCGGCAGCCATGCCGGCGGGCGCGGGCTCAACGGCTATGCCGCGCTTGCCGCCCTGGCCGAGGCCGATGGCTATATCGTGGCGCGCCGGCGCGACAAGGCGGGCCTTGAACAGCCCGGGGTGCTGGTGCTGACCCCGCTGCCCGATGCCGATGGCGAGGCCATCAACCGCATCGTGGAACGGCGACGGATGATCGGCCCCACGGTGGTCATTCTGCCCAAATGGCAGGCCGTCTCTCTGCCGCGCAAGCTCAGGAAGCCGCGCGGGTGGACGGCCCTGGGCGGCCCGGCGCTGCCGCAATGGCGCGGCTTTGCCGATGACGTGACGATCACCCTGGAACGGCCCAAGGGCTATCGCGGGCGTGGATGGCGCACCGCCGATGGCCGCCAGGGTCCGCTGCCCGACGATCGCCTCGTGGTTTCGGGCACCGGCCAGGCGCTGGTGCCGCTGGTCGCCACGCCCGATGGCCGCATCCTGGCCGCATTCCGTGACGACAATGGCCATTATCCATCGCTCGATGCCCTGGCTGGGGTGGAAACCCCGCCGCTCTCTGGCGAAGAGGGCGGCGAGGGCGAAGAGGACAACGACGGCCCCGACAGGCGTCTGCGCCCGGTGATCCTGGTGTTCGAGCCCGATCTCATGAACAATTACGGTCTCGCGAAACGGCAAACGGCCATGCTCGCGCTCGCCATGCTGCGCGCCGCGGCAGACGGTTCGGGCAGCCGTACCGTGACGTTCGATCTCAGCCTGGCCGGTTTCGGCGCCAGGCCCAATCTGCTGACCCTGGCGTTCGAGCCGCCGTTCCTTGCCGCCACCATCGGCCTGCTGCTGGCGCTGTTCGCGGTGGGCTGGCGCGCGTTCTGCCGGTTCGGGCCGCCGCGCGTGGCGGTGCCCGCCATTCCGCCCGGCAAGACCACGCTGGTGGCCAACAGCGCTGCCTTGATCCGCCGTGCGGGCCGCCTGCATCTTTTGACGCGGCCCTATGCCGATGCGCTGCGCGAAAGACTGACACAGCGCCTTGGGCTGCGGCGGGGCACCTCGCCGGAACAGATCGACCGGCTGATCGATGCCCATCAGGCCCGTCTTTCCGCGCGGGACGTGCCGTTTTCGCACCTCGTCGCCCAACTTTCCGCCGCGCGCCGTCCGCCCGAAGCGGTGCGGGCGGCACAAGCCCTGCATGCCATCGAAAAGGATCTTGCGTGACCGAACCCGTGTTTCAGCCCGGCGCTCTCAGCCTCGATGACGTGCGCGCGCTTGCCGATGCCATCCGCGCGCAGGTGGCCAAGGCGGTGATCGGGCAGGATGGCGTGGTCGATCATCTGCTGGTGGCGCTGCTGGCCGGGGGCCATGTCCTGCTCGAAGGCCCGCCGGGCACGGCCAAGACCTTGCTGGCACAGAGCTTCGCCACCGCGGTAGGGCTCGATTTCGGGCGCATCCAGTTCACGCCGGATCTGATGCCGGGGGATATTCTTGGCTCGAACCTGTTCAATTTCCAGACCAGCCAGTTCACGCTTACCCGTGGCCCGATCTTTCACGACATCGTTCTGGCCGACGAGATCAACCGCACCCCGCCCAAGACGCAGGCCGCCTTGCTCGAAGCAATGCAGGAACGCCGCGTGACACTGGACGGTACGGCACACCCGCTGCCGCCGCATTTCATGGTGGTCGCCACGCAGAACCCGATCGAAAGCCAGGGAGTCTACCCCCTGCCCGAAGCGCAGCTCGATCGTTTTCTGTTCAAGCTGCTGGTCGATTATCCTTCTGCCGAGGAGGAAGTGCGGATCGTGGCCCGCCATGGCGAGGGACAGACGGGCCTGCATCCCGCACAACTGGGCGTGACCCCGGTTGCCGGCGCCCGTGACGTGGCCGGCGGGCAAGCCGCGCTCAAGGCCGTGACTCTGGCACCGCCGCTGGTCGACTATATCGTGGCGCTGGTGCGGGCAACGCGCGACAACGGCGATCTGATCGCCGGTGCCTCGCCCCGCGCCGCCGTGCTGCTGGCCGGGGCAGCGCGCGCGCGGGCCGCGCTTGCCGGGCGCGACTATGCGATTCCAGACGATATCAAGGCCCTGGCCACGGCCGTGCTGCGCCATCGCCTGGTGCTGAGCCCGGCGGCCGAGATCGAAGGCCGCCAGGCCGAGGCGATCGTGGCCGATCTGGTGCAGCAAACCCCGGCCCCGCGCTAAGCCGGCGCTGCGCACCCGATGCCGCGCCTGCGCTTTCCCTTCCGGCTCGTGTCCTGGCCGACGCTGGCGGTCTACCCGACGACGCGGGCGGTCATGCTGCTGGCGCTGACGGCGCCGGTCGGTCTGATGCTGGCCAGTCTTGCGCCCCAGGCCTGGATCGCCGCGCCGGCGGCGGGCGCCGCGCTTGTCGTGCTGGTGCTGCTCGATGCGCTGCTGGCGGGGCGTATGGACGGGATCGGCCTTTCGTGCCCCGACGATGCCGAAGTGGGCCAGCCTGTCGTCCTGACACTGACGGCAGCATTGCCTGCCGCACGCGCCGCGCCAACGGCGGCATTGGCCTGCGATCGACGCCTTGTCGAAGGCGGACGGACCAGTGTGGCGCTGTCGTACGACGGTGCCGGACACTGGCAGGGCCGCGTGGCCCTGGTGCCGATCCGGCGCGGCCAGGCCTCGATCGAAACGCTGTGGTTGCGCTGGACCGGCCCGCTGGGGCTGGGCCACCGCCAGGCGCGGCGCAACCTGGACCGGTCCATGCGCGTGTGGCCCGATATCAGCCCCGTGCGCAGCCCGGCCTTGCAGATATTCCTGCGTGACGCCGCCTTCGGCCTGGTGGCGCGGCGCATTCGTGGCGAAGGCAACGAGTTCGAAGCGCTGGCGGAATACGAACCGGGGATGGATCGCCGCCGTATCGATTGGAAGAGCTCGGCCCGGCACGCCCGGCTCTTTGCCCGGGAATACGAGACCGAGCGCAACAACCAGATCGTCTTTGCGTTCGATTGCGGGCAGGCGATGTCGGAACCGCTCGATGGTCTGGCACGGCTCGACCATGCCATCACGGCCGCGCTCACCACCGCCTGGGTGGCGCTCAAGGCGCAGGACCGGGTCGCGGTCTATGGTTTTGCCGCAAGGCCGCTGGCACTTTCGCCGTTCGTTGCCGCGCCGCGCGATTTCGCCCGCCTGCAACGCAGCGCAGCCGGGTTCGATTACCACGGCGAGGAACCCAATTTCACGTTCGCCATGGCCACCCTGGCCACGCGCCTGCAGCGTCGCTCGCTGATCGTGGTGTTTTCCGATTTCACCGATCCCACCAGTGCCGAACTGATGATCGAAAGCATGGGGCGCCTGCTCGAGAGGCACCGCATGCTGTTCGTGGTCATGGCCGATGTGGAGCTTTCCGGTCTTGCCACGGCAGACCCGGCAAATCTCGATGCCATGGCCCGCGCGGTAACCGCCACGGCCCTGCAGCGTCAGCGTGCGCTGGTGCTGCAACGCTTGCGGCAACTGGGCGTGCGCGTGGTCGAAGCGGGGCACGAATCGATCGGCACGCGCCTGATCGACGCCTATCTGGCGGTGAAACGGCAAGGGAGCCTGGGATGATCGCACGCTGGAAAGGGCGCAACGCCGTCCAGGATGCCGCTGTCGAAGCGGCGGCGCTGCGATCCGACCGTTTTCGCCAGGCGCGCGAAAACGATTGGCAGCGTCTCGAGACGATTGTCGCCCGGATCGAGGCGGGGCGCCTGCGCAAGCTTTCCGACGAAGACCTGCTGGCCTTGCCCGCGCTCTACCGGACCGCGGTGTCGAGCCTGGCGATCGCGCGCGAGACTTCGCTCGATGCGGCGCTCATCACGTATCTCGAAGGGTTGGCGCGGCGGGCCTGGTTTGCCGTCTATGGCCCGCGCGAAGGGCTGGGTGCGTGGTTGCGGCGCTTCTTTCTGGGCGGGTGGAGCGCAGCGGTACGCGCACTGGGCATCGATCTGCTCATCGCCCTTGCCGTGATGGTGCTGGGCACTGTGGTGGGATGGCTGCTGGTCGCGCAGAATGCCGACTGGTTCTACAGCCTGATGGGCGGCATGGGCGATGACGTGCGTGTTCCGGGTGCCAGCCGCGAAGCACTGCTGCAAACCCTGTTCGGCCACCAGGGCCAGAACAACCTTTCGGTCTTTGCCGCCTATCTGTTCAGCAACAATGCCCAGGTCTCGCTGTTCGCCTTTGCCCTGGGCTTTGCTTTCGGCATCCCGTCACTGCTGCTGCTGGTGCACAACACGGCCGGCCTCGGCGCGCTGCTGTGGCTCTATCATGGCCGGGGTTTGACGCTCGACCTGATCGGCTGGCTGGCGATCCACGGCACGACCGAGCTTTTCGCCATTCTTCTGGCCGGGGCGGCGGGCATTCACATCGGCCGCGCCATGGCTTTTCCCGGCGAAGCGCGGGTGCTCGATGCCGCGGCCACCGCCGGACGGCGGGCGGCGCAGGTCATGGTCGGGGTGGTGCTGATGCTGGTCCTCGCTGCGCTGCTCGAAGGGTTCGGCCGACAACTGGTGGATTCGACGCCCGCCCGCCTGATCATCGGCGGCGCGATGCTAGCCTGGTGGAGCGCCTATTTCCTTGCCTATCGACCGCTGCGCGAACGGAGCGGCGGCTGATGGCCCGCCGTGCCCGGCAGGATCGCCTGGCGGCCGACCGGCGCCGGCGCCTGGTGATCACGCCAGAAGGCGTGCCGCTGCCGTTCGTCATCGGCGCGCGCGGCGCACGGGCCCTGGCTCTGATTCTCGATCAGGTGCTGATCGTGGCGACGATGGCGGGGATATCGTACCTTGTTTTCGCACTGGCTCGCGCAATCAACCCGCAGACCGGCGACCGTGGCGATGTCGTGGGCAAGGTTGTGGCCGTTGCGTGGATCGTGGGCATGTTCCTGTTTCGCCATGTCTGGTTTCTCTACTTCGAACTCGGTCCGCGCGGCGCCACGCCGGGCAAGCGCATCCTTGGCCTGCGCGTGGCCGCGCGCGATGGCGGGCGGCTCACGACGGAAGCCGTGGTCGCGCGCAATCTGCTGCGCGATATCGAACTGACCCTGCCGCTGATTTTCTTCGTCACGGCGCTGGCCCAGGATGGCGATGCCGTGCTGGCCGGCTGGGCCGGGACCGCGTGGTTCCTGATTTTCGCGTTCTTCCCGTTTCTGAACCGCGATGCGCTGCGAGCGGGCGATGTGGTCGCCGGCACCTGGGTAGTGGAAGCCGGGCGCGAACGGCTCAAGGCCGCGCTATCCACCGCAGCCGCGGCGCAAGGGCATAGCGCGTTGACGCAGGCCCGCTATCAGTTCGGCGAGGCCGAGCTGTCGGTCTATGGCGAATACGAATTGCAGGTGCTGGAACGCGTCCTGCGCGACAATGCGCAGGACGCACTTGTCGAAGTTGCCGAGAGGATCTGCGCCAAGATCGGATGGCACAACGGCCGGGGCGACGAACGCGCTTTCCTCGAAGCCTATTACACCCAGCTGCGCGCCCGCCTCGAACGGGGCATGCGTTTCGGCCAGCGCAAGGCCGACAAGTTCTCGTGACAAGAGCACGGTTCCCCGACGCGGCCCCGTGCCCTTTGCCCCGGTTCAGGCGGCCGAAGCGTTGACGCCCATGCTGGTGAGGTAACGCTTGATGCTGCGCGCCGCCTGGCGCAGGCGCTGCTCGTTTTCCACCATGGCGATGCGCACGAAGCCCTCGCCATCCTCGCCGTACCCCACACCCGGCGCCACGGCGACCCCGGCATGGGTCAGCAACTGCTTGGAAAATTCCAGGCTGCCCATGTGCCGCAAGGCCGGCGGCAGGGGTGCCCAGGCAAACATCGAGGCGCGCGGGCTGGGAATGTCCCACCCGGCACGGCCGAACGCTTCGACCATAACGTCGCGCCGCTTCTGGTATAGCCGCCGGTTGTGCTCGACGATGTCCTGCGGCCCGTTTAGCGCGGCACAGGCCGCCGCCTGGATCGGCGTGAAAGCGCCGTAGTCGAGATAGGATTTGACGCGGGTCAGCGCCGCGATCAGGCGCTTGTTGCCCACGGCAAAGCCCACGCGCCAGCCGGCCATGGAATAGGTCTTGGACATCGAGGTGAATTCCACCGCCACGTCCTTGGCGCCGGGGACTTCCAGGATCGAGCGAGTCGGATTTCCGTCGAAATAGAGCTCGGAATAGGCAAGGTCGGACAGAATCCAGACGTTGTTTTCCCTGGCCCAGGCCACCAGCCGTTCGTAGAACGCCAGGTCTACCGTCTCGGCCGTGGGGTTGGACGGATAGTTGACGATCAGGATCGACGGACGTGGCACGGTAAAGGCCATCGCCCGGTCGAGCGATTCCCAATAGCGCGCGTCCGGGGTGGTGGGCACCGAACGGATCGTCGCCCCGGCGATGATGAAGCCGAACGTGTGGATCGGATAGGAAGGATTGGGGGCCAGCACCACGTCTCCGGGCGCGGTGATCGCGGTGGCCAGGCTGGCCAGCCCCTCCTTCGACCCCATGGTCATGACCACTTCGGTCTCCGGGTCCAGTTCCACGTTGAAGCGGTTGGCGTAATAGTTGGCCTGCGCCTTGCGGATGCCGGGAATGCCTTTCGATGCGGAATAGCCGTGGGCCGACGGCTTCTGCGCAACTTCGCACAGCTTTTCGATCACGTGCGCGGGCGGCGGCAGGTCGGGATTGCCCATGCCAAGGTCGATGATGTCCTGTCCGCTGGCGCGGGCTGCGGCCCGCATCGCGTTGACTTCGGCGATGACATAGGGCGGCAGGCGCTTGATGCGGTAGAACTCTTCTTCCACGGGCATGACTCGAATGCTTGCCGGCTGGATTGCCGGGATCGCTCCCTTACGCCAATCGATCCGCTTCGCCAATCATATGGGCCAATTGTATGCGCCAATCGCGCGGGCCAACGGCATGCGGCGCTGGCCTGCCGAGCGCCGGCACCGGTCGTCCCGACGCGAAGCGGCTTGCCCCGGTCGGCCGGGCGCGCGATAAAGAAGATACGTTCTGCCCACCCGCGTTCCAAGGGGACCTTGCGCCGATGCGCGAAACGGATGATGCCAAAGTGCCCGCCGCCCGCGACAGTGCCGTGTTCGAAGACCTGTTCCGCCTGCAGGCCGAAGCAATACAAGCCGTCGCCGCCCCGTTCCTGCCCACCGCCCATGCCAAGGCGCCGGACCCCAACGATCTTCAGCACTGGGCCATGTCCGGGGCCAAGCTGCAGAAAATGTGGCTCGATTTCATGGCGGAGCAGACCGCCGTGGCCGAGCCGACCTGGCTGCGCCTGGCCGATGGCACGCGCTGGAAGCAGCTGCTGGACGAATGGTTCACGACGATGCCGGTCGCCCAGGCCGAAACGCAGGGCCGGCTGTGGGACGAGAGCCTGCAATTGTGGAACCGGGTGATCGAACTCTATACCCCGCAGGCAGGCGCCGCGCAGATCGGGGTCGAGGCGCTGCCTCGCCGTGATCGCCGCTTTGCCGATCCGCGTTGGCGCGAGCAGCCCTGGTTTGCCCTGCTGCACCAGACCTATCTTCTGCTGGCCGAACGGCTGGAAGACATGGCGCAGGAGATTTCCGGGCTCGAGCCCGAACGCCACGCCCAGTTGCGGTTCGTGACGCGCCTTGTCACCGAATCGCTGTCACCGGCCAATTTTCCGATAACGAACCCGCTGGTGATCGAACGCACGCTCGAAACGCGTGGCGAAAACCTCGTCAAGGGCGTCGAACATCTGCTTGCCGATCTCAGGCGCGGGCAGCTCAGCCACACCGATGGCGAGGCTTTCGAAGTCGGCCGCAACATTGCCAACACGCCCGGCAAGGTGGTTTATGAAACGCCGCTGTTCCAGCTCATTCACTACACCCCTTCCACGGCCGAAGTCGCCACGCTGCCGCTGCTGATCTTTCCACCGTGGATCAACCGGTTCTACATCCTCGATCTCAATGCCAAGAAAAGTTTCGTGCGCTGGGCGATCGCCCAGGGCCTGAGCGTGTTCATGGTGTCGTGGAAATCGGCCGATGCCAGCCTGGCCGAGGTGACCATGGACGATTACGTGCGCGCCCAGAT
The DNA here is from genome assembly GCF_057784975.1 of Novosphingobium sp. DS6-6. Lineage (NCBI taxonomy): Bacteria > Pseudomonadati > Pseudomonadota > Alphaproteobacteria > Sphingomonadales > Sphingomonadaceae > Novosphingobium > Novosphingobium sp. DS6-6. The sequence goes on from NZ_JBYNTS010000004.1 coordinate 145,237, forward strand.
CGATGCGATCGAAGTGGTGCGCGCCCGGCTCGGGGTGCCGGCCGTCCATACCATCGGCTATTGCGTGGCCGGAACAACCCTTGCCGCCACGCTTGCCGTATTGGCCCGCCGCGGAGAGCAGGGCAAAGTGGCTTCGGCCACGTTCTTTACCGCCCAGGTGGATTTCAGCGAAGCGGGAGAGCTCTGCCATTTCATCGACGATGCTCAGCTGCGCTGGCTGGAAAGCCTGGAAACCGACGGCTACCTCGACGGGCGCTATCTGGCGGCGGCGTTCAACCTGTTGCGCGGGCCGGACCTGATCTGGAACTACGTGATCAACAACTATCTGCTGGGCGAAGACTATCCGGCCTTCGATCTGCTTTACTGGAACGGCGATACCACCAATCTGCCGGCGCGCTGGCACCGCGCCTATCTCGGCGATCTCTATCGCGACAACAAGCTGGTCGTGCCCGATGCGCTGTCTGCCGACGGAACCCCGGTCGATCTGCATCGCATCACGACGCCCTGCTATATCCAGGCCGGCCGCGAGGATCACATCGCGCCGGCCAACAGCGTGTGGAAATTCACCCGGCATCTTGGCGGCCCATGGAAATTCGTGCTCGCCGGGTCGGGCCATATCGCCGGCGTCGTCAATCCGCCGGCCGCTGGCAAGTATCAGTACTGGACGAACGCCAGCGATGTGACCAGCCTCGAAGCGTTCGTGGCCGGGGCACAGGAAACCAAAGGCAGCTGGTGGCCCGACTGGCGCGCCTGGCTGGCCGGTCTGGACGCGGAAACGGTTGCAGCCGACGGTGCCCGCATCCCCGGTGCCGATGCGATAGAGGACGCTCCCGGCCGTTATGTGCGCATGCGGTAATTATCTTTTGTTATAGACCCCGCATGCCCAGAAACCTTTGGCAATTACATCCAAGATGGATATTGTGCAGCGCACAAAAATCTTGACTTCGGTGCAGCTGTTTCTATTTTTGCAATGCAGCAGAAACAGGGTTCGGCCGCGCTGAGTCGGCCAGGCCTGAGTCGATCGAGCCCGGCTTTTTCGGTTTCCGGTCCCTGTCTTTGCGCAATGCAGGAGCCGTATTGCCATGGCCGACGAGACTTCGGACGAAGGGACGTTTTCCGTTACGTCGCCAAGCCCCGCCCCCAAGGCGGATGGCGCGTTGGGAAATGCCGTCCCCGTGCCGGGGGTAGCGCCGGCGAGTCCCGCGACCGAGCCGGAACAGGCGCCAACGGGACAGGGCAGGAAAGTCACCCGCCGCGCCCGTCTGCTCGCAACCACGGCAGAGGCTGAAGCGGCGCAGCCTGCCACCGCCGCTGCTCCGGTTCCTGCGCCAGCGCCAGAAGTACCTGTGGCAGAGCCCGCGCCTTTTGCAGAGCCCGTAGGGGCCGAAACCGCAGCGCCTGTGCAAGGAGCGCCGGCAGCCCCAGCGCCCGCCCCCGCCCGGGCCGGCAAGAAGTTGGCCCGCCGGGCGAGCCAGCCCGGAACAGCACGACCGGTCGCGGCCAAGCCGCTGCCAGTCAGAACGGCACCTGCCAAGCCGGTGCCGGCAAAGCCCACGGTGGCGGCAAAACCCAAGGCCGCTCTCGCAGCCCGCGTGATCGCCGCCGGGGCAAAGCCTGCAAAGTCCCCGTCCCCGGCCACGATCAGGCCCGGAACAGGCCTATCCACCGGCATCCCCCACGCGAAGGTGCCGGCCCCGTTTAAGAACCGCGTGACTAATGCTGCGGCCGCCGCCGCGGCTTCCAGGAAGGAATACTCGCTCATGAATACCGCCACCGAATTTTCCGACAAGTTCCAGTCCGCTTTCAGCGAAGCTTCCGACAAGGCCAAGACTGCTTTCGAAAAAAGCCAGGCCGCGTTCGGCGATGCCGGCGAATTCGCCAAGGGCAACGTCCAAGCCGTCGTGGAATCGAGCAAGATCCTGGCCGCCGGCATTCAGGAACTGACCAAGGGCTATGCCGAGGACAGCAAGCACGCCATCGAAGTGCTGACCGCCGAAATCAAGGAACTGGCAAGCGCCAAGTCGCCTACCGAATATCTCGAAAAGCAGACCGCTATGGTGCGCAAGCAGTTCGATGCCATGGTGGCCGCCAGCAGCAAGCATAGCGAAGCCATGCTCAAGCTGGCCAACGAAGCGTTCCAGCCAATTTCCAACCGTGTCAGCCTGGCTGTCGAAAAGATGAAGGTTGCCGCCTGATCGGCAACTGACAGGCCCTGTTCTGGAACGGGCACAGTCACGAAAAGGCAGCCGGTGCATACAGCCCGGCTGCCTTTTTCATTGGGACATTTTCATCTGGACGCACGTGCTTGCCGGCCTCAGGCGTCCTGCACCGTTCGCGGGCGCGCCAGCATGCCGGCATCATCGGCGGCGGTCCCTGCCATATCGGACCCCGCCATATCGGACCCCGCCATATCGGGATCGTTCGGGTCATCCTGCAAGACGAGGCCAGGCTGGAACAGCGGCTCGCCAAACAGGAAGCCAACCAGGTTGGGCCGTCCCAGGTGATCGACCAGCGCGGTCAACGTCAACAGGATCGGTACTGACAGCAAAGCGCCCAGCGCGCCCCATATCCACGAGAAATAGCTGATCGAAACCAGAATCGACACGGGGTTGAGCGTCAGCCGCGCGCCTAGTACCGATGGCGTGACGAAGTTGGCTTCCACCGCGTGCAGGCCCAGAAAAGCCAGTGCCGGCAGAATGCCCAGCGCGACCGTGCTTGCCGTGCCCACACCCACCAGAGTCAGCAGGGCGATCATCACCAGCGGCCCGACATAGGGCAGGAAATTGAGAACGAACGCCAGGCCGCCCCACATGACCGGCGCCGCAAAGCCGAAGGCCCAGGCCCCGCCTGCCACGATTGCGCCCACCCCCAGGTTGATCTGCGCCACGGTAAGGATGTATGACGCCACGCGATCCTGCACCGCGCGGATCACGCGGGCGATGCGCACCGATGCGCCAAAGCTGTGCCGTTCGAACAGCAGGCGCCGCTTGGTACGGATGCGCGATTCGATCATGAAGAACGTGAGCAGCAGCGTCAGCAATACTTCGATCAGCACGCTGGGCGTGGCAAAGGCCACCTGTTCGATCACCGAAGGCGTCGCCACCACTACTTCGCGGGTCGTGGCATGGCCGGTCAACCGGGCGATCTGACGGTTGAGATCGCTCATCCACGAAAGATTGCTGCGCAGTTCGGCGAACCGCAAGGTGACCTTGCGCATCATGGCAGGAACCTGATCAACCATGTCATAGGCTGGCTGCAGGATCAGCGAAAGCGCCACGACGACCACCGCAATCAGCAGGATCACGGCCAGGAAAGACGCCAGCGTATTGGGCAGACCCAGGCGTACCATGCGGTCGGCCGCCGGCGCGAGCACGATCGTCAGCACGATGGCCGTCACCGGCGGCAGGAACACCACTGCACCGATCGAAAGAACGAACGGCAACGCCAGGAACAGACCCAACCCCAGCACGAGTAGGATGGCTGATTGCAGCCGCGCCTGCTGGGTTTGCAGGCATGGCTCCGCCACGGGATCGACGTGCGGGGCAGGAAAAGGATCGGAATCGGTTCGTGACACGGGCACGGCCTGGAAGGAATGGCGGTGATTCGCCGGCTGTCCGTCTTGGGCCTGCCCCCCCGCGCAATCAAGAGGCAGCGATCGTTCTGTCGCCGCGCGGCGCTCAATGCCCCGATTGCACCGTGCTGTCGAGCTCGTGCATGATCGCATCGTGCGCCACGCCGTCATCGGTGCTGCGGCGCGGGAGTTGTCCGGTGTCGATCATCTGGGCCAGCGCCGCCCTCGCCCGGCCGACGCGGCTCTTGATCGTGCCGACGGCGCACTGGCAGATCTGTGCGGCTTCTTCATAGGAAAAGCCCCCCGCTCCCACCAGCAGCAGCGCTTCGCGTCGTTCGGGCGGCAAGGTCAGCAAGGCACGGTGCATGTCGGAAAGATGCAGCGGGCTTTCCTGGCCGGCCGGCGCAACCAGCACGCGTTCCGCCACCGTTTCGTCGTATTCGGCGCGAAACCGGTTGCGGCGCATGTCGGTCAGATAAGCGTTGCGCAAGATCACGAACGTCCACGCCCGCATCGAGGTGCCCGGTTCGAACCGTTCCTGCGCCGCCCAGGCCTTGAGCAGCGTTTCCTGCACCAGATCGTCGGCGAGATCGGGCCGGCCGCACAAGCCCCGGGCAAAAGCGCGCAGATGCGGGATCACCCCTGTCAATTCGCGCTTGAATGCTGCGGCATTGGATGAGGTGGCTGTCGTCAGGGCGGCGGTTTCGCCTGTGGGTTCCGCCGGCGGGCCAAGCGCATCAGCCATGCGCATCGCCGTCCAGCTTGTCGAGCAGTTGCGCGAAGCTGTCAGGCAAAGGCTCCTCCACGACGGAATCATAAAGGCGACGCAAACCATCGGCCCACTCGGGCGACTTGGCCCGGCCGCTGGCGCGGCGTCGGGTCCCCAGGCTTTTCATAGGCTTATCTTTCGACATTCGCTTTCGGCCACGCCTCCCTATGGGTCGTCGCAAGATTTGAACCGGCCGCCATTGCCGACGGAACCAACATGCATACCCATAGGGCCGCCGGAATCACAGGGTGCCCGGTGTCTCGGGTGATCGCCAAAGGAACGAAATCGGTTGTGATCGGTTCCCATCTCCATGCGCTTTTCTTGGCCTTTTCCGGGCGAATGTCGCGTGCGCGCATGCAGGCACCGCCGCGCCGCCCCGTGCCATTGCCCGTGCCACCTCCCGTGCCACCCGATGCCGTCAGCAAGGCAATGACCGGGACCATCGAATGCACGGCCCGTTGGGCACCGGCGCTTGCGCCGCGCGTTGCATCGGGCATGATCGTATCCGGGGTATCGCATGCGTAATGCGGCGTCGCGTCGGAACGGCACAACAAAGGGATCGCCCGGGCACGTGGAAAAACTGCTGTCCCAGAAAAATCTTGCCCCGCGGTGGTACGAACGATTTCCCCGGGCCGTGCCCGTGGGCATTTTCGCCCTGACCATGGCGATCACCACGATCAGCGTCTATGCGATCGAACGCGCCGATCGTCAGCGCGAGGTCGCCCAGCTCGACAAGATCGCCCAGGAGATATCGTCGGGGCTGGAACGGCGGGCCAATGGCAACGCGGCCTATCTGCGCTCGGCAGCCGCGCTGTTCGCAACGCAGCGGTCGGTCGATTCATCCCAGTTCCGCTCGTTCGTCGGGCAATTGCAGATGGAAGGTGCTGCCAGCGGAGTCAACGGCATCGGCTGGGGCATGCGTGTCGCCAGCCAGGACGTGCCCATGGTCGAGCGCGTTATGCGCCATGGCCTTGCACGTCAGAATACGCCGGGCAATCTCAGGGCACCGGCCTTTGCCGTCCGGCCCCGCGATTACGCGGAGCGCGGCTATGCCGTGCCAGTGATGTACCTGGTGCCCGAAACGGCGTCCAACCGCCATTCGATAGGGTTCGACATGGCGAGCGACCCGGCGCGCCGCACGGCGATGGACCGCGCCGAACTGCTGGAACGGCCGATCGTTTCGGGCAGACTGCGCCTGATCAGGGGCGGCCGGCTCAGCCATGATGTCGGCTTTGTCATGTATATGCCGGTGTTCGGTGCCAGCCGCGACGATGGCAGCCGCATCCTGCGCGGTTTTGTGTTCACGCCTTTTGTCGCAGGCGATTTCCTGCGGGCGTCGATCCCGCGCGATCCCGATGCGCCGTTGGGCGTGCGCCTTTACGACGGGACAGACAGCGCGGCGAGCCTGCTCGCCCAGGACCGGCCCGAAATCCGCTCGGGCCGGACGGTACGGCGCTGGGTGGAAGTGGCCGGGCGCCGCTGGCTGCTGGTCGTGGACGCGCCCCCCGCGCTGATGCTCAGCCTGCTTTCGATGATGACCTTGCTGTTCGGCCTGTTGGTGGCGACCCTGCTTCTGGTGCTGGCCCGGCTGGTGACACAGCAGGTGGCCGAAGACCGCATGGCGCTCGCGTGGTTCGAACAGCAATCCTCGATCCGCGATTCACTGACGCGCGAACTCAACCACCGCGTCAAGAACACACTGGCCAACGTGCTGTCGATCATCGCGCTCACCCGCCGCCGCGCCGGCGATCTCGACAGCTTTGTCGAAAGCCTGGAAGGCCGGATCCGCGCCCTTTCGGCAACGCACGATCTGCTCACGCAGTCGGACTGGGGGGCAACGCCCATTGCTTTGGTCGTGAAAGCGGAACTGGCGCCCTATGCGCAAAGCGCGGATCGTCATGTCGATATCGCCGGGCCGGACGTTTTGCTGGCGCCGAACGATGCGTTGTCGCTGGGCCTGGCGATTCACGAACTGGCCACCAACGCCGCCAAATACGGCGCGCTCAGCGTGCCTGGCGGGCGCGTCGACGTGCGCTGGGAATTGGCGAGCGAAACGACGGCGCGCATTTTCTGGCGCGAACATGGCGGCCCGCCGATCGATCCCGGCGCCGCGCGCAAACGCGGCTTCGGCACCGATCTTATCGAAAAGATCGTGGCGCACGAATTGCGCAACCCGGTGGACCTGCGTTTCGAGCCCGACGGCGTGCGCTGCACGCTTATCATTCCCGTGCGCCAGCGCGGCTCGTTCGCCATTCGCGAAGGCGCTGCGGCCTGACGAGCGCGGCATGTACGAAGGCCGGGCACAAGGGCCCGGCCTTTGGAAAAACGGTGCCTGAAACGATCGGGCCGGAAAAATCAGATCAGGGGACGGCTCGATCCGAAGAACAGCGCCTGGCTGATCGCGGCACGCACCGTGGCCTCCTGGAACGGCTTGGTGATCAGATAGGTCGGCTCCGGGCGGTTGCCGGTCAGCAGGCGTTCGGGATAGGCGGTGATGAAAATCACCGGCACGTCCACCAGCTTCAGAATGTCGTCCACCGCATCGAGGCCTGAAGAACCGTCGGCCAGCTGGATGTCGGCCAGGACCAGCCCGGGCGTTTCGCGCCCCGCGATCTCGCGCGCCTGGGTGCGGGTGGCGGCCATGCCACACACATCGTGGCCCAGCGAACGCACGAGGTCTTCCAACTGCATCGAAATCAGCGGCTCGTCTTCGATGATGAGCACGGTGGTGGTCGATTCGCGGTCGATTTCCTCGATCGCTTCCTGCACCAGCGCCTCCACGTCGGCCGGCGAGCGCTCAAGGATCTCGGCAACTTCCGGCACCGAGAAATCTTCGAGCGTGACCAGCAGCAAGGCCTGACGATTGGCGGGCGTGATCTGCGACAGGCGTTCCTGCGCCGCGGTTTCGTGCAGGCTCAAGTCGCCGCTGCCGGAATGATCGACCGTGTCGACAAAAGCGCTCGACCAGACCTTGTTGAACGCGCGATAAAGCGCCACGCGGCCTTCGCCGATGGCGCTGCGCAACGTCTCGTCCGCAAGCGCGGCTTCAAGCGTCGCGCGCACGAAAGCATCGCCGGTCTGCTGGCTACCGGTCAGTGCCCGGGCATAGCGGCGCAGATAGGGAAGATTGGTAGCTACTTTGGCGCCCAGCGACATTTAAACCCCTTCCTGGATACGCAATGCACCCCTAAATGCCTTAGCGCAATTTCGGTTCCCGGGCCAGCCGCGGGTTTGTTTCAGGCGCGCGTGGCGCTCCCTTTATCGTGGCGCCGGCCGGAAACCGCATCGGCCCAATCGGCAAGCCGCCAGACACCGGCCGGCTTGGGAAAGCGCGGCACCCGGGCCAGTTCGGCCGGGATGACACCCGAGTCCGCCCCGGAAATCAGCGCCACGGGACAGCCCCGGTCGATAAGCTGCAGCGCGAGCGGCGCGGCGCTGCCATCGGGCAGGCGCAGGTCAAGCAGCGCCGCCCGCGGCACGCCGTCGGCCAGCAGGCTTTCGGCTTCGGCAAGATCGACGGCGACAACCACCCGATGCCCCCGCCCGACAAGTTCGTCCTCGATTTCCATGGCGACCAATACGTTATCTTCCAGTACCAGCAGGTAATCGGCAATCATCGGCATGTGCTCCATCGCGGCGATGGCACAGCGGCCACGACAGCCGCGCGGCGTACCCGGGAACCGGGAACCCGTTTGTGTCATTTGACATTACCGCGCCGGCGCGGCCTTCGGCCGTCCGGCGCACCGACGCGACGAACCGATGAAATGTGCTGGCGGGCACAAAACAGGAGCATGACGGGCATGTACAAGGGCGGCGGCAGCAGTACGGGGGGCGGGGGCCGATACCCCGCAGACATACGCGCGCACAACCAGCCATGCCGGACCTGTCCGCTGCGCGACCAACCGGGCCTGGCAGCGCCCGATGCCATGCAGCGCGAATGGATAGAAAGCCATCGCAGCGGGGAACGAACAGTGCAGCGTGGCGAGGATGTCCTGCGCCAGGGCGCGCCGGGTGACCGGCTATTCACGCTGCTCGATGGCGTTCTCATGCGCTATCGCCTGCTGGAAGACGGACGACGCCAGGTGGTGAACGTGATGTTCCCGGGTGACCTGGTCGGCCTCCAGGCAGCGTTCGACGGCGAAATGAACCATGGCATCGTGGCGCTTACCGACGCGCGCCTGTGCCTGTTCCCGCGGGATCGTTTCCTGGATCTGGTCACGGCCCATCCGCGCTTTGCCTATGACGTGATCTGGTTGGCCGCGCGCGAGGAAGACGCGCTGGAACAGCATCTCGTTGCCCTGGGCCAGCGTTCGGCGCGCGAGCGCGTGGCCTATCTGGCGCTGTGGCTGATCGAGCGCGGTCTGCAGACCGGCCTGCTGCACGAAAGCGCCGGCCCTGCCGTCCTCCCGGTGGCTTTCAACCAGGGCCAGGTCGCCGACATGCTCGGCCTGTCGCTGGTCCATACCAACCGGACGATGCAAGCCCTGCGCAAGGCAGGGCATGTCGATTGGGGCAGCAACGCCATTCGCATTCCCGATCTTGCCGCAGTGCGATCGCTGCTCGGCTTCGACTCTCACGGGCTTCCGAAAAGGCCCTACATCTAAGGCGGATAAGTGGCCCAAACCGGCCCAGGCCGGGCGTTTCCCGTACCGGACAAAAAAATCCAAAAAAGTTTGGTTGGTAGGGAACCGATGCCGATGTGCCCCGTTGAAGGCATGTCACCGCCGAGACCCCCCCTCCCGTCCAAGCGGCTGGTGATACGATCCCGAAGGCCTCCGCCAATCCCCGGCGGAGGCCTTTTTCGTAGGCCTGCGGCCCGAGCGCCTGTTTGTGGCTATATGCGTTTGCGCGGCTTTGCGTTTACGGCGTCAAGGCATTGCGCAGCCGGCCCAGCAGGCCGGGATGGCGCCCATGGCGCCGCGCCAGACGCGCCAGCGCATCGGGTGCAAAGGGCTTGGGCAGGACATGGCCCATTTCGGCGACGTGAAGCGGAATCCGTTCCGGCATGGCCGTTGCAAATACGATCAACGGGGGCACCGGGCTCAGTGCGACGGCGAGTTCCGCGAGCGCCCAGCCATCGTCCCGATCGGCCAGTTGCACATCGAGTATCAGGATCGTGGGGCGCAGACGCTTCATCTCGGCCAGCGCCACCGCTGTCGTACTGCAGATCGCCACGTCATCGGCGCCGGCTTGTTCCAGCGTTTCGGCGATAGTCAGCGCCACGATCATCTCGTCTTCGACTACCAGCGCATTGCCGAGCCCGCCTGGCGAACCGGACATGGCGCCGGGTTGTTCCGGCTGCTGCATCGCCAGTGATCCTTTTTCGCCAGACCGCCCGCTATCAGAGGGCGGGCGGGCCGGTATGGCAAAGCGCTACCGGTTCCAGCCCCTACAACGCACGATCATTTGCACCGTTCCCGCCGGTTGGCCGGGTACGCCGGCCCTACAGCATGCGTTCGTAGATCGTGTAACGCTTGTTGACGTGGCTATCGATCGCATCGGCGATCGCGATCATCCCCTGGTTATCGTCGAGAATCCAGCCGATCTCCCCGCGCGAGGCGCCATATCGCGTCACCGAATTGCGGCGGATATATTCGATCATCATGAACGCCAGTTGGCTCGCCAGGCGCGAGGATTGCAGCTTCTTGCGCACGCCCATCAACGGCACGCGCATGGTCCGCACCCGCGGCCTGTTCAGCCAGCGCAGCAGCTTGATCCAGTTGAACGGGAACAGCTTGCCGCCCATCGGCTTGAGCGCCTCGTTCAGGTCGGGCAGCGTCATCATGAAAGCGACCGGCTCGCCTTCGTATTCGGCCACCATGATCAGGTCCTCGCGGACGATCGGTTTGAATTTCTTGCCGGCATAGGCGATCTCGGTCTCGGTAAACGGGACGAAGCCCCAGTTGTCGGACCAGGCATCGTTGAGGATGTCCAGAATGATCGCCGCTTCGCTGTCGAACTTGCTCTTGTCCACGTCACGAATGCGGATCTTGGCGTTCTTTTCGCCCGATTGCACGATGCGCTGGATCAGCGGCGGAAATTCCTTCTTGATATCAAGTTCATAGGTCAGCAGTTGCTTGGCCGGCGCATAAGGCAGCGCTTCGATATAACGCTGATACCGTTCGGGCTGGTGGCCCATCATCACCGTCGGCGGATGGTCGAAGCCCTGCGTCAACTGCCCCGGCTCTTCCCAGATCGACATCGACAGCGGCGCCAGCACCCGGGTGATTCCCTTGCCGCGCAGCCATTCCTCGGCCCGCGCGATCAGCGCGTGGGCAACGCTCTCGTCCTCGGCTTCCAGCAGGCCCCAGTTGCCCGTGCCCGGCCCCATGCCCTGCACGGGGTCCATGGCCACGGCCAGGTGATCGATATGGGCGGAAATGCGGCCCACGATGCGGCGATCGCGGCGGGCCAGGAACAACTGCACGTCGGCATGCTCGAAAAACGGGTTCTTGCCAGGCGTGATCAGCTCCATCGCTTCCATGCGCAGCGGCGGCACCCAGCTGGGGTCGGCCGCGTTGAGGCGATAGGCCAGATCGACAAAGGCGGAACGTTCGGCCTTGCCTGCAACGGGAGTGATGACTACTTCACCTGCCACGATATCGCCTTTGTTTCGAGTTAGACACGCGCTGCTGCGGATGCCTGCGGCGCTAGCCGGTGACTTGTCAAGCCGGCATGGTCCGTGCGGGCCGGCAAACACGCTTCGGGCATGCCATACGCCCGATTAACATGGGTTTCTTGGAACCGTTTCTGTCATGCTTGTGACCGACCTTCTTGATCAGCCCGGCCTCGATCGGCCCGGTGTTGCCGCCCCCCCGCCGATGCGGGCTGGAAACCCGGCCTTGCGCGCCGCAGACCTTGCCGCCACGCCCGAGGACAAGGCCATGCTGCGCGCCGCTGTCGATCTGACGCGTGACCTAACCCGCGCGCGCCCTGGCGTCTACTGGCCAGACATGCTCATCGCGTCGCTTGTCGGGTACGGTGCGCTGGGCCTGGCGATCGCCACCGCGCAGCGCGGCGGCAATTGGGGCGCGGTCGTTGCCCTGGGCGTTCTTTCCGCCCTGGCGCTTTATCGCGCACTGCTGTTCATTCACGAGTTGACCCATATTCATCGCGATGCGCTGCCGGGCTTCCGCTTTGCATGGAATCTCGTTGTCGGCATTCCCATGCTGATGCCTTCGTTCATGTACGAAGGCGTCCACCCGCTGCATCACTCGCGCATCCGCTATGGCACGGCCGACGATCCGGAATATCTGCCCCTGGCGCTGATGAAGCCATGGTCGCTGCCGGTTTTCACGGCAACGGCAGTGCTGCTGCCGCTTGGCCTGCTGCTGCGTTCCGCCGTGCTGGTGCCGCTCGGCGCGATCGTGCCGCCGCTACGCACGCTGGTGTGGGAGCGCGCTTCCTCGCTGTCCATCAACCCCGCATTCCGCCGGCGCAAGCCCGAGGGCGAACTGGCCCGCATGGTGTTCTGGCAGGAACTCGGCGCATGCCTGTGGGCCTGGGCTTTGCTGGCATGGTCGGCCACGCAGGGCTGGCTGCCGCTTTGCATTGCCGTCGGCGTCGTTTCGCTTGCCGCGCTGCTCAACCAGGTGCGCACCCTGGTGGCGCATCTGTGGGAGAACGAGGGCGAGCAGATGAGCGTGACCGGGCAATACCTGGACTCGGTCAACGTGCCGCCGCCGGGCCTCCTGGGCGCGCTGTGGGCGCCGGTGGGGCTGCGCTATCACGCCCTGCATCACCTGCTGCCCTCGATGCCCTATCACGCGCTGGGCGAATGCCACCGTCGCCTGCGGGCGCATCTGGGCGTGCAATCCACTTACGAGCGGGGCAATCATGCCGGCCTGTGGCCGCTGCTGGCGCGGCTGGTGCGCGCGACAATGGGCGCGCGCCAGCAGGGCTGACGGCGCGGGCAAGGCGCCCGTTCATTCTTCGGTGCGGATCAGCACCGTTTCCCCGATCAGCAGGAACAGCACGAACGGCGCCCAGGCCGCCACCAGCGGTGGGTATCCGCCGAAACTGCCCATGGCAAGGGCCGCGTTGTCCACCACGAAATAGGCAAAACCCAGCGCCATGCCGATCACCGCACGCATGAACAACTGGCCCGAGCGCGCCAGGCCAAACGCGGCGACAGAGCCCAGCAGCGGCATCAGCAAGGCCGAAAGCGGCCCGGAAAGCTTGTGCCACCAACGACTTTCAAGCTCGCCCGTGCTGTGCCCCGCCGCCCGGATCGCCGCGATCGAGCGCGACAGGTGGGGCAGCGATTCGGCATCGGCATCGGCCTTGCGGATCACCACCTGCGCCGGCGTCACCTCGGCGGCGAAGACCGCGCTGGCGCCCATCCGGGTGCGCCGCGCGCTTTGCACGTCGAATGCGCTGGGGCGGTCGAAGCGCCAGCCGGGATTGGCATAGGTGGCACTGTCGGCCCGCACGATCTCGGTGACCATCCCGGTGGGATCGCGGCGGTGCCACGTCACGTCGGTCATGCGCATGGCATTGCCTTCGCCGGTGACCGTACGGGCATAGAGAACGTTCTGCCCATCCTGCAGCCACACGTTGCCGCGCACTTGGGAATCGAGGGGCAGCGGGCCGTAATTGGCCGCCTGCCAGGCCTTGAGCGTGGCACTGGCCCGGGTCACGATGCGTTCGTTGAACGCAAAGTTCGCCACCGCGATCACGCCCGCCACCAGAAATAGCGGCGCCAGCACCTGGTGCGCGGAAAGCCCAGCCGCTTTCATCGCCACCACTTCGCTGTTCTGGTTGAGCGTGATCAAAGTGATGATCGTGGCCAGCAGCACCGAATAGGGCAGGAACCGCGCGACGAGCTGCGGCGCGCGCAGCCCCACATAAGTCAGAAGCTGCGCCTGCCCGTTGCCGGCCTGGGCCAGAATGTCGCCGCTTTCGCTCAAAAGGTCGAGCATCTGCAGCACGAGAACCAGCATCAGCAGCACCGCCACCACGCGCACCGCAAACATCTTGGCGATGTAGCGGGTCATGGTGACCGAGGGAAAGAATTCAAGCTGCAAAGGCTTCGTCCTGGACTGCAGGGTCGGGTTCCTGGCGGGGCTTGCGGTTGCCCAGCAGGTTGCGCAGCCGACGGGCGAGCTTGGCAAAAGCGGTTTCCAGTGCGCCGATCGGCTGGCCGCCGGGCACATAGGCCAGCCGCCAGTACATCCATACGATCAATGCGGCGAACAGCACGAACGGGCCCCACAACGCCAGCACGGGATCGATGCGGCCCAGGCTGGCGACGTCCTGGCCATATTCGTTGACCTTGTGATAGGCGACAACCATCACGATCGACAGGAACACCCCGAGCGAGGACGACGAGCGCTTGGGCGGCACGGCCAGGGCCACGGCCAGAAGCGGCAGCAGGAACATCATCACCACTTCGACAAGGCGGAAATTCAGACTGGCCTTGCTCTTGTTGCGCATATCCTCGGAATAGGCCTTGTTCCAGCCGATCCTGAGCAGTTCGGGCAGGATGAATTCGCGATCCTTGTCGCCGCGCTGGCGGAACTGGGCAATCTTGGGAAGGTCGATCGGCAGATCGTGCGATGCGAAGGTGAGGACCCGCGGCGAAGGCAGATCCGGCCCATCCTGCACGATCTGCCCATCGGTCAGCCGCAGGACGATGGTGTCGCGGTTCTCGCGACTGGCAAAGAACTGCCCTTCGCGCGCCGATATGGTCATCGTTTCCCCGCTGGGCGTCACCAGGCGGGCAAAAATTCCTTCCAGATCGCGGCCTTCGTCACGGCTGGATTCGACGCGCAGCGCGGTGCGATCCTGCAGGGCGTTGAATTCCCCCACTTTGATCGAGGCGCCCAGTGCGCCCGAACCCAGCTCGTACTGCAGCTCTTCGTAGTAATAGCGGCTCAGTGGCTGGATATAGCCCACGATCAGCAGGTTGAGCGCAGCCAGCCCCAGCGTGAACAGATAGGGCACGCGCAGCAGGCGGGTATAGGAAAGGCCCACCGCGCGCATCACGTCGAGCTCGGAACTCGTCGCCAGCTTGCGGAAGGCAAAGAGGATGCCGAGCATCAGCCCCAGCGGAATCGCCAGACTTGCATATTCCGGAAAGAGGTTGATCAGCATCTTGAACACGACCGTCACCGGCCCGCCCTCGGTCGCGACGAAATCGAACAGCCGCAGCATCTTGTCCAGCAAGAGCAGCGACGCGGCGAGCACGAACACGGCCAGCATCGGCACGATCACCAGGCGCGCGATGTACCTGTCGATGGCGCTGAAGAAAGTCACGTTCGGCGGATCACCGTGTGGGCGTCAAGGGGAAGGCCGCGCCACCCGAAGGCGCCGCGCCGGCGTGGGTGTCGGTTAGCCCGCTTCGCGCCAATGCGAAAGGCGAAAAAGCGCTCGCTCGCCAAGTCGAGGACGCTTGTCGGCAGACGGAACGTTCAGCCGGGTGAGCCGCCGGAACACCCTTCCGGCAGTTGGGGAATTCAAGCCTTTTCCAGCGTGCATTGCAGCGGGTGCTGGTTCTGCCGGGCAAAATCCATCACCTGATTCACTTTGGTTTCGGCGATCTCGTAGGGAAAGATGCCGCAGACCCCCACGCCGCGCTGGTGAACATGCAGCATCACCCGTGTCGCCTGTTCCAGATCCATATGGAAAAAGCGCTTGAGCACCATGACCACGAATTCCATCGGCGTGTAATCGTCGTTCAGCATCAGCACTTTGAACATGCTGGGCTTCTTGGGCCGGGCGCGGGTGCGGGTGGCAACGCCGATCACGTCGTCATGATCGGCATCGCGGTCGTTGCCGGCCAGCCGCGGTGCCAGGCCGGGCGGGCGCGCGGAATCGCCCGCGTGGTATGCACGCGGCGAAAGGGCGACAGGCGCCGAACGAGGATCACAACTGGACATCGGAACTCTTAATATCGCATCGCAAAGGCCGCCCGGCAAGGGGGCGAGCCCACAGCCATGGCTGGAATCTTTTACCAAACGGCAAATCGGGCACCATTTGCGATACGTGGTCGCACCAGGAACGTTGTCAGGCAGGGGAAAAGGGCGGTCATGAAAAAGGGCGGGCAGGCGCCCGCCCTTTTTCCCAACGCACCGATCGGGCCGCGCCTGTCAGGCCGGATAGGCCCAGACCGAGCCACGGCCGAGGTTTTCGGCCGCAAAGCCCCAGTTCAGGTGCTTTTCGATCACGCCCTTGAGATAGTCGGGGCGCAGATTCTTGTAATCCACGTAATAGGCGTGTTCCCACAGATCGATCACCAGCAGCGGGTTGCCGCCCAGCGACGAGAACGTGGCCGCGTCGTGGGTCTGTTCCACCACCAGCTTGCCGTCCTTGGCCACCAGCCAGACCCAGCCCGAGGCGAAATGCGCCGCGCCCTGGGTCGCCAGTTCGGTCTTGAGCGCGTCGAGCGTGCCGAACGAGGTTTCGATCGCGGCGGCAAGATCACCGGTGGGCTCGGCGCTCTGCGGCGTCAGGCTGTGCCAATAGAAACCGTGGTTCCAGGTCTGAGCCGAATTGTTGAACAGGCCCTTGTCGCCTTTCGCTTCGGCGGCGGCGACGATCTCTTCCAAGCTCTTGTCAGCCAGGTCGGTGCCATCAATGGCGGCGTTGGTCTTGTCGACATAGGCCTTGTGATGCTTGCCGTGGTGGGTCTGCAAGGTCACGGCCGAAATCGTGGGGTCCAGCGCGCTATCGGCATAGGGCAGCGGAAGAAGGGAAATTGCCATGGTCGCTCCGTTTCGTCAGGAAAAATCGGCAATGCCGAACCAACGCCCGGGTTGAGCGTCGGTCGCCATCGCGGCCTATGGCATTTGCCGCCGAATGCCAGTTAATTTTTCTGATGGCCGGGAAAGACGCAGCCGATCAGTGGCACCCGCCTCATTCCCTGCGCGCGGCCACGGCGGTCGTCACTGCCACGTCCAGCGTCACGTTGCCCAGCGTGCGCATCAGATCGGGCAGCATTTCCACCGCCACCAGCAGGGCCAGCGGCTCTATCGGCACGCCCATCGCCAGGGCGATCGGCCCGATCGAGGTGATGAAAGTGATCGTTCCCGGCAGGCTGACTGCACCGAAGCTCATCACGCTGGCCACGGCAAAGCCGGTCAGCATGTGCCAGCCATCCACCGGCACGCCGAACCAGTGCGCCACATAAATCGCCACGGCAAAGTTCATCGCCGGGCCGGTACCGCGGAACAGCGCGACGGCCAGCGGCAGCACGAACTCGCTGGTCTGGTCACGCAGGGCAAGCGTGCGGCAGGCATTGAGCATGGCAGGCAGCGAAGCAAGCGAGGACTGCGTCGACAGGGCCAGGGCCTGGGCCGGCAGGATGGCCCGCGCGAACGGCACCAGGCGCTGCCGCCCGGCCAGCACCGCCAGCGGATAGGCCGCCAGAAACACCACGCTGCCCACGATCGTCACGATCATCACGTAATGCGCCAGTGCGCCGATCGCGGCGGTGCCGCTCTTTGCGGCCACGGCCAGGCTCAGCGCGAAAACGCCCACCGGCGCGCACCACAGGACCCAGCCGATCACTATCAGCATCGCGCCGGCTACCGCTTCGAAAAAGACCGCAAGGCTCTGCCGCTGTGCGGTGGCCAGCCGCGTTGCCGCCATGGCAAAGGCCGTGGTGAAGAGAATCACCGGCAAAACCGCATCCGCC
This sequence comes from Novosphingobium sp. DS6-6, assembly GCF_057784975.1. Lineage (NCBI taxonomy): Bacteria > Pseudomonadati > Pseudomonadota > Alphaproteobacteria > Sphingomonadales > Sphingomonadaceae > Novosphingobium > Novosphingobium sp. DS6-6. Next base: position 162,214 of record NZ_JBYNTS010000004.1, read on the forward strand.
GCCGCCGAAGTGAAGACGTTGGCCGGCACCATCGAGGTGACGAAATCGGCAAGGCCGGGCATTGCCGGCGCTTGCGCCGTCGCCCCCACGTTGGCGCGCAGCGCGGCCCCCGCGCTCTGGGGGATCGGCAACAGCGACAGCAGGGCCGGGGTCAGCAGCCCGGCCATGGCCGAACCGCCTACCAGCACCAACATGAACCAGCCCAGCGCCCGCCGTGCCATGGCCCCGGCCCGCGCGGCGGCGACGGTCTGCACGATCCCGGTAAACAGCAGCGCCACCACCAGCGGCATGATCGTGGCCCGCAGGCTGCGCAGCCACAGGTCCCCCACCGGCTCCGCCACCGCCAGAACCGGCGGCAGCACGCCGGGCGCGGAAAAGGCCAATGCCAGGCCCAGCGCCAGCCCGCCGACCAGGCCGAGGAAAATCCACAGCGCCGGAACGCGGGTGATCGGCGGAAGGCCGTCTTGCGGGCTTGATGACGGATCGGTAATCGCTTGGTTCATGCCATGGTGACAATAATGGTGTAGGGCACCAGCGCAATGGCGTCCCGACGGCCGCCGGTAAAAGGAAAATATCTTCGCGATGGGACGTAAATTCTTCGGCACCGATGGCATCCGGGGCCGGACCAATGCCGGGGTGATGACCGCGGCGACCGCCATGAAAGTGGGCCAGGCGGCCGGCACCTATTTCCAGCGCGGCGATCATCGCCATCGCGTGGTGATCGGCAAGGACACGCGCCTTTCCGGCTACATGCTGGAAAACGCGATGACCGCCGGCTTTACCAGCGTGGGGATGGACGTGGTGCTGCTCGGCCCCATGCCGACGCCCGCGGTTGCCATGCTGACCCGCGAAATGCGCGCCGATGTCGGCGTGATGATCTCGGCCAGCCACAATCCGTTCGAGGATAACGGCATCAAGCTGTTCGGCCCGGATGGCTTCAAGCTTTCCGACGAAGACGAACTGGCGATCGAGGCCATGCTGGAGGATGAACTGCCTTTGGCCGAGGCCGGCGAGGTGGGCCGTGCCCGCCGCATCGAGGATGCGCGCGGCCGCTATATCCATGCGGTCAAGGCCTCGCTGCCGCACAACCTGCGCCTCGACGGGCTGCGCATCGTGGTCGATTGCGCCAATGGCGCGGCCTATACCGTGGCGCCGTCGGCGCTGTGGGAACTGGGCGCCGAAGTGATCGCCATCGGGGTGGAACCAAACGGCAAGAACATCAATCTCAATGTCGGATCCACCCATCTCGACGCGATCAAGGCCAAAGTGCGCGAAGTGCGCGCCGATATCGGCATCGCGCTCGATGGCGACGCGGACCGGCTGATCGTGGTCGACGAAAAGGGCCAGACGGTGGACGGCGACCAGATCATGGCGCTGATCGGCAGCCAGATGGCTGCGCGCGGCGCGCTGACCGGCGGCGGCGTTGTGGCCACCGTCATGTCGAACCTGGGGCTCGAACGCTTTCTCAAGACCCAGGGCCTCGATCTCGTACGCACCGCGGTGGGCGATCGTCATGTGCTGGAAAAGATGCGCGAGGGCGGGTTCAACGTGGGGGGCGAGCAATCGGGCCACATGATCCTGACCGATCACGCCACCACGGGCGATGGCACGATCGCGGCGCTGCAGGTCCTGGCCGCGCTGGTTTCCAGCGGCAAGCCCGCCAGCCAGACGCTGCACCTGTTTGATCCCGTGCCCCAGCTGCTCAAGAACGTCCGATTTGCCGGCGGCAAGCCGCTGGAGGCCGAGAGCGTCAAGGCCGCGATCGCCAAGGCGGAAGAGCGCCTGGCGGGCAACGGCCGCCTGGTCATCCGCCCTTCGGGCACCGAGCCGGTGATCCGCGTGATGGCCGAGGCCGACGATGCCGGCGACGTGACGCAAGTGGTCGACGCGATCTGCGCCGCCGTGCGCAAGGCCGCGGCCTGAACGAAGGAGACGGCCATGCTCGAAATGCGCCCCGATTGCGAACGCTGCGGCACTCTGCTTCCGGCCGAATCGCCGGGCGCGTTCATCTGCTCGTTCGAATGCACTTTCTGCGCGCCCTGCGCCGAAGATCTCGACGATCGCTGCCCCAATTGCCAGGGCGAGCTGATGGACCGCCCCGCCCGCGCCAAGGCGCTGCATGCCAAGCATCCGCCGAGTACGGCGCGGCGCCACAATATCTGACGCTGCCCTGCCCGCGCCGGTTACAGCGTGCGGAACATCACCAGCGCATCGACCAGGCCCTGCGACGGATGATCGAACGCACCGGGCAGCCGCCCGACGATGGCAAAGCCCATCGCCTCCCACAGACGCACCGCCCGGGTATTGGTGCTCACCACGCAGTTGAACTGCATGGCGGAAAAGCCGGCAGCGCGGGCCGCGTCGAGCGAATGGGCGCACATCGCCCGCGCCACGCCCCGGCCCGCGGCCGCCGGCGCGGTCATATAGCCGCAATTGGCGACATGGCCGCCGCGCCCCAGTTGGTTGGCACGCAAGTAATAGGTGCCCAGCACGTTACCCGTGCCGGCCACGTCCAGTGCCACGAAAGCCCGCTTGTCCGTGCCCAGCCAATAGTCCAGGGCCGCTTCGCACGGCATGTCCTGCGGCAGGGCATAGGTTTCGCCCGCGCGGATCACCGGCTCGAGAACGGCCCAGATCGCCTCGGCATCGCTGGCACGGGCCGGGCGGATCGCCAACCCGTTCATGGGGCTGCTCAAACCGCCGCTTCCGCCAGCCGCGCGGCAAACCACGGCTTCATCCGCGCAAGGGCCTCTTCCACCTCGGCTGTCGAAACGGCAAAGCTGATGCGGAAGAACCGGTGTCCCTCGACCGGATCGAAATCGATCCCCGGCGCCGTCGCCACGGCCGTATCATTCAGCAGCTTGAGGCAGAAGGCCATGGAATCGTCCGTAAGGTGGCCGATGTCGGCCCAGATGTAAAAAGCGCCGTCGGGCGGGGCGATGCGCTTGAGGCCCAGCGCCGGCAGCGCATCGAGCACGCGCTGGCGGTTGCGGGCATAGGTGGCAAGATGCCCTTCCAGCTCCTCGCGGCATTCGAATGCCACCAGCCCGGCATTCTGGCTCAACACCGGCGGCGTCAGGAACAGGTTGCCCATCCGCGCGCGGGCCTGGTCGACCAGCGCGGGCGGCACGACCAGCCAGCCCAGCCGCCAGCCGGGCATCGAAAAGTACTTGGAAAAGCTGTTGACGACCACGGCTTCGGGATCGACCGCCAGCATGGTCTGCGCGCGTACCCCGTCATAGGTAAGGCCGTGATAGATCTCGTCGCTGATCACGGCGATGCCGCGTTCGCGACAGACGCGGGCAATGGCGTCCAGTTCCGCGGGCGGGATCACCGTGCCGGTGGGATTGGCCGGGCTGGCCAGGATCAGCCCTTCGGGCGCCGGGTCCAGCGCCGCCAGGGCCGCGGCCGTCACGTTGAAGCGCTGCTCCGGCCCGCAGTCCAGTTCCACCGGCACCATGTGCAGCGCGCGCAGCGTGTTGCGATAGGCGACATAGCCCGGGCGGGCGATCGCCACGCGGGCGCCCGGGGCAAAGCGCAGCGTCAAGGCCATGACCAGCGCCGGCGAGGCGCCGCAGGTGAGCACGATCTGCCCCGGGTCCACGGCCACGCCGGCGGACTCGCGATAATGCCCGGCAATCCGCACTTTGAGCGCCTGGCTTTCCCAATAGCCCTGCGCTTCGGTATCTAGGACGTGGCGGGCGCGGGCGATAGCGGCTGCCGGAGCGCTGGTGGATGGCTGGCCGAATTCCATGTGGATGATCGGCCGCCCCGCCGCGGCGGCATCGGCTGCCAGGCGGTGCGCCAGGTTGGAAACGGCAATGGCATGAAAGGGTTCGATCTGTGCTGTCATGGGATCGGCGCCTATCATGAATTGCCCCTGCGGCAAATTGCCCGCCGATGACGGAGCCGTAATGCGGCCGCCATCGTTCTGCCGGCGGACCCGGCGCATCATGGCCGCGCAGGACTTGGTGAAAACGGGCCAGCCGCCATGCCGCACCGATCAAGCCATCCACCGGTCGCCGATGCCGGGGTCGGCCAAGGGCTGCCGGCGGGGCAGCCAACACCCGTCAACGCGGCACTGACGACGGATCTTGCCGGCAACCCGCTCTTGGTGGCACCCGTCGCCGCCGGCGCCTGCGCCACGATGGAGGCCCGCGTCGGCCAGCCGCGCTGCGGGAAAGAGGCTGCGGCCGTTCCCGCCGCCGCGCTTGCGGGCGTGGCCCTTGCCTGCGCGTTGCTCGCGGCCGGGCTGGTCATGCTGGCCGGAAAGGAAATCCATGCATGGACCGAAAGCGGAAACTGGCATTGGCCGCGCCCGTCCGGCGGCCATGGCATGCAGAGCCGCGCTCAGAGCCGCGCTCAGGCCCGGGCGCTGCGCCGGCGGCGGCAGATCGGGCTGATGCTGATGGCCGGGGCAATCGGCGTGCTGGCGCTGGCCATCGCGGCGGCATAGGCCGCCGTCACGCGCCGGGCGAAAGCCGATCGTCGCGGTTGGGAAAGGTGATTTCCACCAGGATGCCCTCGGGCCGGAAACGCCGCTCGATCCGCCCGCCCAGCTGGCGTTCGGAACTGCGGATCAAGGCCGAGCCGAACCCTTCGCGCGCCGGTACGCCGTCTTCGTAAAGGGGGAGCGGCGTGGTGACATGTTCCTGCCAGACGATCCGCACCGTCCGGTCCGCCTCGCAGGCCCAGCGCACGTCGAGCAGGCCGCCCGGCGCGGACCATGCGCCATACTTGACCGCATTGGTCACCAGTTCGTGCAGCACGAGGCCGAGCGGCACGGCGTGATGCCCCGAAATCACCAGCGATCCGCCTGACAGGTTGCACCGCTCGCTGTCCGATCGATAGGGCGCGATCGCCTTCTCCACCAGATCGGCCAGGTCCACTTCCCCTTCGCCGTCCAGCCTTCCCTGCGTCACGTCGTGCGCGGTGACCAGGGCGTGGATGCGCTTGGCGATGCGATCGACCGCGGGGGCTGCGGCCGTATCGCCGCGCGCCGACATCTTGACGATGGCCAGGATCACCGCGAACAGGTTCTTCACGCGGTGGTTCAACTCGCGCGCCAGCAGATCGGCCCGGTCGCGCGCTTCGGCAATCAGCGCCGCATTGGCGGCGGCGGCCTGGGCCTGGGCCGTGCGGATCACCTGCCACAGCCCCAGGATCAGCGCGATCACGATGATCGCCGCCAGCAGGCCGAGCGAGGGCATCACCCGCGCTTCGGCCGCGGCGGCGCTGTCGGTCGCCTCGTCCAGCCGGGTGCGCTCGGTCCGTTCCAGCCGCCCCACCGCCTGGCGCAGGCCTTCCATGGCGAGCTGCCCTTCGTCCGACAAGGTGCGCACACGGGCCTCGACCAGTTCGCCCCGGCGCACCAGTTCCACGATGCCGGCCATTTCCGCCCATTTGACATCGCCCAGCCGCTCGATCTCGTCCACCAGGGCGGCCTGTTGCGGATCGACGTCCTTCCCCAGCCGCTGGCGCAGCGCGCGCATTTCCGCGCGATAGGCCGCATGCCCCTGCTCGTAGGGGGCAAGGTAGCGGCGGTCGTACGTCATGTAATAGCCGCGCTGCCCGGTTTCGCCATTGAGCGTGGCCGCCACGATGCCATCGAGCGCGGCCAGCACCGCGCTTGTCCGCGAGGCCTGCTCGCGCTGCACGCGCTCGGCATCGACAGTGCTGAAAATCAGAACGAAAGTGCCTAGAAGCGCCAGTGCCAGCACGGCGAGCAGGGCCAGGGTGAGCCATGCCGGCTTGCGGCGCCACGTACGGCCTGGCACGTGGGTCTGCCCGGTGTTGATGGCAACCATGCGTGCTGCCTAGACAAGTGCCGGCGATCAGGCAAGCGTGCCAAGGGCGCGCGCGGGCCTTCCCGCTGGTTTCGCTCGCCGCATCGTTGCGGCGCCGCTACACATTGCGAAGGGGCCGCAAACGCTTGACGAACGCGGCCGCCTCGCCTATCGGCCCAGCCCTGATTTCGGCGCGGCGCCGGTTGCGGCAGCGCGCCTTTTTCCGATTCGCCAGACAAGAAGAAGAGTTCGACCATGAAGCGCACTTTCCAGCCCAGCCGCCTCGTGCGTGCCCGCCGTCACGGCTTTCGCGCCCGCATGGCCACCGTCGGTGGCCGCAAGGTGCTGCGCGCCCGCCGTGCCCGTGGCCGCAAGAACCTGTCGGCCTGATCGCGTCTTTTCCCGGCGCCATGGACGGAGCGCGGCCCAGCGGGCCCGGGGCCGAAACGGCCTGCTCTTCTGGCTCCGGGCCCGCCGGCTTCCAATCCCGCCGACGCCCTGCCCGGCTCGCCACGATCGCCAGGCGGGCAGACTTCCTGGCCGCCAATCGCGGGATAAGAGTCGCGCGGCCCGGTTTCGTGCTTCTGGTCAACCCGCTGGCGCGCGCTGATGGCTCGCTGCGCTTCGGCGTGACGGTTACCAAGAAAATCGGCAATGCGGTGGTTCGCAACCGCATGAAGCGGCGCTTTCGGGCGCTGCTGCGCGATCTGCTGCCCGCCCAGGGCATCGCCGGGGCCGATCACGTGCTGATCGGCCGCGAAAACGGGGTGGAGCGCGACTACGCTCTGCTGCGCAGCGAACTGGCCCAGGCACTTGCCCGTGCGGCCGCCGGCAAGGGCGACCCGCCGCGCAAGCCGGGAAACAGGCGGGGTCCCAAGCCCGCCTTTGGCCGCTGACCATGAAACGGCTGCTCATTCTCGTCGCCCGGGGCTGGCAGCTCGGCCCATCGCGCCTGATGCCGCCGACCTGCCGCTATGCCCCTTCGTGCTCGCAATATGCGATCGAAGCCTGGACAAAACATGGTGCGATTAAGGGTAGCTGGCTTGCGGCCTTGCGGCTATTGCGCTGCCATCCCTGGGGCGGCAGCGGCTATGATCCGGTGCCCTGAGCGCCCCTTCCTTCAACCGGCTTGATTCAACAGACGCGAGGCACAGTGGAGAAACAGCGCAACCTGATCCTGGCGATGGTCCTGATGGGCGTTTTGCTGATCGGCTGGGATTACGGCATCCGCTACTTCTATCCGCAGCCTAAGACCAGGCCGGCGGCAGCCGCTTCCGCCCCCGTCGCCGCGCCGGCCAGCAGCGGTCCGCCTGCCAAGCCCAGCCGCGAGGGCGGGCTGCAGGCGCCGGCCGATCTGGCGCTGGAGCAGAAGGATCTGAGCCAGGCGCTCAACGCCGGCAATCGCGTGCCGATCGATGCGCCGGGCCTTAAGGGCTCGATCAATCTGGTCGGCGGCGTGGTGGACGATCTCACGCTCGTGCGTCACCGTGAAACGATCGACAGGAACAGCCCCCCGGTGCGCCTGTTCTCGCCCGCCGGCACCCCGGCGCAGCATTTCGCGCAAGTGGGGTGGCTGGGCCAGAACGGCATTGCCGCGCCCAACGGCCAGACGGTGTTCACCGCGCAAGGCGCGAAGCTGACACCGACGACTCCCGTTACCCTGACCTGGACCAATCCCACCGGGCAGACCTTTGCCCTGCGCTATGCGATCGACCAGAACTACATGCTGACCGTGTCGCAAAGCGTGACCAACACTGCACCCGCGGCCGCATCGGTGGCGCCCTTTGCCCGCATCAACCGCACCGACAAGACCATGAGCCAGGATACCTGGCAGGTCCATTCCGGCCCGATCGGCGCGTTCGATGGCTCGGTCAATTTCTCCAACAACTATACCGATGTTGCCAAGGCTGGCGCGGTCAGCCCTGCCGGGGTGGCCAACTGGATCGGCTTTACCGACATCTACTGGCTTTCCGCGCTGATCCCGGCCGATGGCGGCGCGGCCAGGCCCAGTGCCGATTTCCGCGCTCTGGGCAACAACCTGTTCGCGGCCGACCTGATCTGGCCGGCGACCAGCATCGCACCCGGCCAGACGCAGAGCCAGACGCTGCGCCTCTTTGCCGGCGCCAAGGAAAACAACGTTCTGGAAGCTTACGAGAAACAGGGCGTTACCAACCTTTCGCTGTCGATCGACTGGGGCTGGTTCCGCTGGTTCGAAAAGCCGATCTTCTGGCTGCTCGATGCGTTGTTCCATGCGGTCAAGAACTTCGGCCTGGCTATCATCCTGCTCACTCTGCTGGTGCGCGGCATCATGTTCCCGGTGGCCCAGCGCCAGTTCGCCTCGATGGCGGCGATGCGCGCGCTGCAGCCGAAGATGAAAGCGATCCAGGAACGCCACAAGGACGACAAGACCCAGGCCCAGCAGGAGATCATGAAGCTCTATCGCGAAGAGCGCGTGAACCCCATGGCCGGCTGCCTGCCGATCTTCCTGCAGATTCCGGTGTTTTTCGCGCTATACAAGGTGCTGGTGCTGACCATCGAAATGCGTCACCAGCCTTTCGTGCTGTGGATCAAGGATCTGTCCGCGCCAGATCCGCTTCACGTGCTCAACCTGTTCGGCCTCTTGCCGTTCACCCCGCCCGGCTTCCTCGCCATCGGCGTTCTGGCGATCATCCTGGGGGTGACGATGTGGGCGCAGTTCAAGCTGCAGCCGGCCGCGATGGATCCGGCGCAGCAGCAGGTGATGGGGCTGATGCCGTGGGTGATGATGTTCGTGATGGCGCCGTTCGCATCGGGCCTGCTGCTTTACTGGATCACGTCGAACCTGCTGACCATTGCCCAGCAGCGCTATCTCTATAGCCGCCATCCGCAACTCGTTGCGCAAGCGGCCAAGGACCAGCAGAACCTCGATCGTGCCGCCGCACGCACTGCCACGGTCCCACCAAAGCCCGGGAAGAAGTGAGCGTCACCGGGCCCGACGCGGAAGGCCTGCGCCTGATGGCCGTGGAAGAGCGCGCCCGCGTGCTCTTTTCCGGGCGGGTGGAGTTCCTGAAATCGGCGCCGCAGCTCAAGTTCCTGCCCGATCCCGATTATCCCGAAATCGCGTTCTGCGGCCGCTCCAACGTCGGCAAATCCTCGCTGCTCAACGCCTTGACCGGGCGCAAGGCCCTTGCGCGCACCTCGGTGACCCCGGGACGCACGCAGGAGCTCAACTATTTCGACGTCGGCCAGCCCACGCTGTTCCGCCTGGTCGACATGCCCGGCTACGGCTTTGCCAAGGCCCCGCCGAAAGTGGTCGAGCAATGGCGCCACCTGGTGCGCGACTATCTGCGCGGACGCGTGGTGCTCAAGCGCACGCTGCTGCTGATCGACAGCCGCCACGGCGTCAAGCCGGTCGATGCCGAAATGATGCAGATGCTGGACGAGGCGGCGGTCAGCTATCGCGTGGTGCTGACCAAGGCCGACAAGATCAAGGCGAGCGACCTGGAACAGGTGGTGGCGCAGACGCAGGCGGCCGCGCGCAAGCACATTGCCGCCCACCCCGAAGTGAGCGTGACCTCGTCGGAAAAAGGCCTGGGCATCGCCGCCCTGCGCGGCGCGGTGCTCGAAGACGCCGCAGTCTGACGGGGATCCAGGGCGCGACGCCCATGCTTCTTACTGACGAAGCTTCTTCCTGACGAAGCTTTTCCTGACGAAGCTGCCCCCCAGGCACCCTCGACAGCCCGCGTCTCACGCTCTAGGCGGAAGATCCGCCCCCTTGCGAAAGGCCCGCGCATGAAGCTGGTGATCGGCAACAAGAATTATTCGAGCTGGTCCCTGCGCGGCTGGCTGGCATGCAAGCAATCGGGCCTGGCCTTCGAGGAAATCACCGTTCCGCTCTATGGCGACGATTGGGACGAGGCCAAACGGCGCAATGCCAACCTCGCCCCTTCTTCGGGCAAGGTACCGATCCTGTGGGATGGCGAGGCCGTCGTCTGGGACAGCGTGGCGATCATCGAATACCTGGCCGACAAGGTGGGCCGCGACCGGTTCTGGCCGCGTGACGAGGCGGCGCGCGCGATGGCGCGTTCGATGGTCGCGGAAATGCACTCGGGCTATTTCGCGCTGCGCGGCCACATGCCGATGAACATCCGCCGGCGCCAAACGGTGCCCCAGGTGCGCGACGATGTGCGCGCCGATATCGTGCGGATACTGCAGCTCTGGGCCGAGGCACGCGCGCGCTTCGGCCATGGCGGCCCGTTCCTGTTCGGCACGTTCAGCGCGGCCGACATCATCTATGCCCCGGTCGTGGCGCGCTTCATGAGCTATGGCGTCGGCGTGCCGGGCTTTGCCGTGGCCTATATGCAGGCGCTGTGGGAGCATCCATGGATGCAGGCGTGGATCGCGGCGGCCGAAGAGGAAGAATGGACGATCGAACAGTTCGAGGAACCCAGCCAGGTATGAATGCCGATCCCGTTGCTCTGGATCCCGTCGCTCTCGCCGAGCGCCTGATCGATTGCCCCAGCGTCACGCCGGCAACGGGCAGCGTGTTCGATATGCTGGAAGGCATGGTCGCGCCGCTGGGCTTTGCCGTCCATCGTTTCATCGAGGGGGAGGCGCCCGATGGCCCGGTGGAAAACCTGCTGGCGGTGCGCCAGGGGCCGGTGGGCGGCCGCCACTTCGCCTTTGCCGGCCATCTCGACGTGGTGCCGCCCGGCGAAGGCTGGACCAGTGCGCCGTTTGCGGCAGAGCGACGGGGCGAATTGCTTTACGGCCGGGGTGCGGTGGACATGAAAGGCGCAATCGGCGCATTCGTTGCCGCCCTTGGCGATATCCCCCGGGACGCAGGAACGATCAGCCTGGTGATCACCGGCGACGAGGAAGGGCCGGCGCGCTATGGCACGGCCGCCCTGATCGAGCGGATGCGCGCGCTGGGCACCCTGCCCGATCTGTGCCTCGTGGGCGAACCCACATCGGTCAACCGCCTGGGCGACATGATGAAGATCGGCCGGCGCGGATCGGTCAATCTCTGGCTGACGGTCGACGGCGCGCAAGGCCACGTCGCCTATCCGCATCTGGCGGACAATCCCATTCCCCGGCTGGTCGCCCTGCTGGCAGAGCTTGACGCGCTGGTGCTCGACGAAGGCAGCGAGTGGTTCCAGCCCTCGAACCTGGAAATGACCGACATCACTGTCGGCAACCCGGCGACCAACGTGATTCCGGCCCAGGCCCGCGCCCGCCTGTCGATCCGTTTCAACGATCTCCACACCGGGCAGAGTCTGGTCGATCGCGTCACGCAGATCGCGGCGCGCCATGGCGGCAGCGTGCGCGCGGTCGTTTCCGGGGAAAGCTTCATCACCCTGCCAGGGCCGTTTTCGTCTCTCGTCGCGCAGGCGATCCTGGCCGAAACAGGGGTCGGACCAGAACTCTCGACGACCGGCGGCACGTCGGACGCGCGATTCCTGCGGGCCTTGTGCCCGGTGGTCGAATTCGGCCTGTGCAATGCCACGATGCACAAGAAGGACGAGGCGGTGGCCATGGAAGACCTGCGTGTGCTGGCGCGGATCTATCGGCGTATCGCCCTCGCCGCGCTGGCAGGCTGAAAGACAAGTCAAGGCCCCGGACTTGATCCGGGGCCTTGCGCGCCATGCGTGATTTATGCCGCCCCGCGGGGCGTATCGTCGTCGATGCCGGCCTCGCCCAGACTGCCTTCCTCGTCATCGTCGTTGCGTTCGCCGCGATAGGCACCCATGTCGATCCGGCCGGACGAAACCATCTGTTTCATGTGATCGACAAGATCCGGGGTAGAGCCCGGCTCGTCGCCCTGGCCGGGAACGCGCTCGCTGTCTTCGGCCGTGCCCAGCACCGCCGTCGCGCGGTTCAGCGATTCGTCCGCCAGCGTCTGCGCCTGTGCCGGCGCATCGTCTTGTTCGGCATTTTCAGCCTCGGGGGGCAGGTCGGGCAGATCCTTGCTCATCACGTTTCTCCTTTGCGGAAAAAACGCGCGCGCGCCGTGCCTTGTTCCTGCCCCCTCCGGCGGTTCCGGTTCAGCGGGTGGGGACGGGCGCCGGCCCGCTGTAGTCATAGAACCCGCGGCCGTTCTTGCGGCCATACCAGCCGGCCTCGACGTATTTCACCAGCAGCGGGGCGGGGCGATACTTGCTGTCGCCCGTGCTCGTGTGCAGCACGCGAATGATTTCCACGCAGGTATCCAGCCCGATGAAATCGGCCAGTTCCAGCGGCCCCATCGGATGATTGAGCCCCAGGCGGCAGGCCTTGTCGATGTCAACCACGCTGGCCGTGCCGCTGCCCAGCACGAAGGCGGCCTCGTTCAGCATCGGCATCAGCACGCGGTTGACGATAAAGCCGGCCTCGTCCTGCGACAGGACCAGTTCCTTGTTCAGCCGCCCCACCAGCGCCCGCATGGTTTCCAGCGTTTCGGCAGAAGTGGCCAGGCCCGGGATCACTTCGACCAGGTTCATCACCGGCACCGGGTTGAAGAAATGCAGGCCGATGAACCGCGCCGGATCGGGTGAGACCGCCGCCATCCGCGTGATCGGGATCGAGCTGGTGTTGCTGGCAAGGATGGCGTGCGGCGCCAGCACGGCGCCGGCGGCGGCAAAGATCTTGCGCTTGATGTCTTCACGCTCGGTCGCGGCTTCCACGATCAGGTCCGCGGCCGCCATCGGGGCATAATCGCCGACCGGGGTGATCCGTGCGACGATGGCCCGGGCTTCGGTGGCGGCCAGCTTGTCCTTGCTCACCAACCGGTCCAGCGCCTTGGCGATCTTGTCCCGCCCCTTTTCGGCGGCGGCCTGGTCCACATCGGCCAGCAGCACGGCAAGCCCGGCCTGGGCCATGACCTGCGCGATGCCCGCGCCCATTTGCCCCGCTCCGATCACGGCAACTGTGTTCATCCCCGCAATTTCCTTTCTTTATTGGCTATTCAGCGGCCGGCGCCTGGCACCCACAGCGGATCGCGCCCGGCATTCAATGCGCGTGCCAGCACGAAAAGATAGTCCGACAAGCGGTTGAGATAGGCCAGCACCGCGGGATTGACCGGCTCGACGCGGTTCAGCGCCACGGCGGCGCGTTCGGCCCGGCGGGTTATCGCCCGCGCCAGATGCACGCGCGCGGCAGCTTCGCTGCCTCCCGGCAGGATGAAGCTGGTCAGCGGCGCCAGGGCGGCGTTGCGCGCGTCGATCGCGGTTTCCAGCCACGTGACCTGACCTGGCACCACGCGCAACGTCATTTCGCCCGGGGCGAAATCGTCACCCGGCGTCGCCAGGTCCGCGCCGACATCGAACAGGTCGTTCTGGATGCGGGTCAGTTCCGCGCCGATCTCTGCAGGCACGACCAGTGCCGCCAGGCCCAGCGCGCTGTTCGCTTCGTCCACCTCGCCGATCGCAGCCATGCGCGGCTCGTCCTTGCCGCGCCGCGAACCATCGACCAGCCCGGTCGTGCCGCCATCACCCGTGCGGGTATAGATCTTGTTGAGCTTGACCATGGAAATGAGACCGCCCCGTTCAGTTTTCCGGTTTGCGCCGCGCGTGGCGTTCAGTTCTTGCCGGCGACGATCAGCAGCACCATCACCACCACGATGGCCAGGCCCTGGAACTTGATGCGGTTGATCATCATGCGGTTCTGCAGCAACTGCATGTCGCGCAGGCCCTCCTCGCCGCGATCGAGGCCCTCGCGCGTGGTGCGCAGGAACGCCACGATGCCGCGCACGAGCGACCATACGGTGAGCCCGACGAACACGATCAGCAAAGGCACGAGGATATAGATCATGGCACCTGATCTATGGCGTCGACCAGGCAAATACCAGTGTCAAAAAGGCCGTCGCGCAAGGCCTGCGCCAATTCCGTCCCGCTTTGCCCGGCCAGCCGCCGCTCCGCCAGGCCGGCCGCACCCCGCCGCTTGGCCAGTTTACGGCCATCGGCGCCCGCCAGAACGGCATGATGATGCCAGCGTGGCACGGGCAGGCCAAGCAGGGCCTGCAGCAGGCGGTGGACATGGCTGGCACGGAACAGATCCACCCCGCGCGTTACCACGGTAATGCCATCGGCGGCATCGTCCACCGTTGCCGCCAGGTGATAGGAAGCCGGTGCGTCCTTGCGCCACAACACCACATCACCGAAGATTTCCGGCTGCGCGCGTTGTGCGCCCCGTCGTTCGTCCACCCATTCCAGCGGCCCGGCCAGCGCGGCCGCGCGCGCCATGTCGATCCGCCAGGCAACACGGGGACACTGCGCGATTTGGCCCGATGCGATGTGGCCCGAAGCGATATAGCCCGAAGCGATATAGCCCGAAGCGACATAGCGTTGCCGGCACGTGCCGGGATAGAGCGGACCATCGGGCCCCATAGCCGTCGCACCGGCGGCGATCTCGGCCCGCGTGCATTGGCAGGGATAGAGCAGCCCCGCGGCCCGCAGCGCATCGGCCGCGGCGCGATATCGCGCCACCCGCTGCGATTGCCGCGGCACCTCACGCCATGACAGACCCAGCCAGGCGAGATCGGCCCGGAATTCATCGGCCAGTTCCGGCCGGCTGCGGGCACCATCGATATCCTCGATCCGCAGCAGGAACTGCCCGCCTTCCGCCTGCGCGCGATCATGCGCGGCGATGGCAGCCCAGGCGTGGCCGAGGTGCAGCGGGCCGTTGGGGCTCGGGGCAAAGCGGGTCACGATCATCGCTCGACGGGTAAAAGGTTTGGCCGGAGGAACAAGTGTATCTTCGAAGACACAATTGTCGCAAACGCAAAACGGCGGCCCCGCCGGACCGCCGCTTGGCAATTTATCGACCCGCCCCGGCACGGTGATGCCGTGAAGCAAAAAGTCGTTCGTATCGATATTTCGAAAATGCCTGGGCCGCTTGAGAGGCCCGGCCAGGCATTTGTCAGTGCTGCCGCCCGCGCTTAGACAAGCGTGGCAGTGAACATCGCGCCGCTGACGCCAGCAGCAAGGATGAGCGGCAGCACGAAGTTTGCGATCTTGCGCATGATGTGCTCCTGATTTCCTACGAGTTGAAACGTTTTTCTTTTTATGACCTTGCAGGATCCTCTCGGTCCGTCGCGCCGGCAGGGTTTGGCACGGAGCCGCGAACCGAGGCTCACATAAGACGAGTTGAGCGCGATACAAGTGCGATCCTGTCCATTACAGTTGCATGAGAAGCAACTGTAATGGACAGCCAAGTGAAAGTTGCGCTGTTGCAACAGTACAGCGTTGGCGCCGCACCCCGTGTGGTGCCGAATTCCGGATGGCGCAGACCAGGCGGCGCGCAAATTTTGTCGCAGGTGCTGGACAGGCCCGGCTGCCTTCCTTATCGGCCTGCCATGACTATCCAGCCTGAAGAGTCGACGCCCGAATCGATCCTTATCGTCGATTTTGGCAGCCAGGTGACGCAGCTTATCGCGCGCCGTGTGCGCGAAGCCGGCGTCTATTCCGAGATCGCCCCGTTTACCCAGGCCGAAGCGGCGTTCCGTCGTATCAAGCCCAGCGGCGTGATCCTGTCGGGCTCACCCGCTAGCGTGCCCGCCGACGGCAGCCCGCGCGCGCCGCAGTTGCTGTTCGACAGCGGCGTGCCGGTCCTGGGCATCTGCTATGGCCAGCAGGTGATGAGCCAGCAACTCGGCGGCCGGGTCGATCCCGGGGATTCGGGCGAATTCGGCCGCGCTTTCCTGACCGTGACCGAGCCTTGCGTGCTGTTCGACGGGCTGTGGAGCGTGGGCGAGCGCCACCAGGTGTGGATGAGCCATGGCGACAAGGTCACGCAGTTTGCCCCCGGCTTTCGGATCGTGGCCGTTTCCGATGGCGCGCCTTTCGCGGTAATCGCCAACGATGCCCGGAAGTATTACGGCACCCAGTTTCATCCCGAAGTGGTTCATACGCCCGATGGCGGCAAACTGATCGCCAATTTCGTGCGCCACGTCTGCGGCTGCGCCGGCGACTGGACCATGGCGGAGTTCCGCAAGACCAAGATTGCCGAAATCCGGGCGCAGGTAGGCGATGCGCGCGTGATCTGCGGCCTGTCTGGCGGGGTGGATTCGGCCGTGGCCGCCGTGCTGATCCACGAGGCGATCGGCGACCAGCTGACTTGCGTGTTCGTGGACCATGGGCTGATGCGCCTGGGCGAGGCGGAGCAGGTGGTTTCGTTGTTCCGCAATCACTATCACATTCCCCTGGTGCACGTGGACGTCGCCCCCCTGTTCCTCAAGGGGCTGGAGGGCGTGACCGACCCGGAAGCCAAGCGCAAGTTCATCGGCAGGACGTTCATCGACGTGTTCGAGGCCGAAGCGCGCAAGATCGGCGGCGCCGATTTCCTGGCCCAGGGCACGCTCTACCCCGATGTTATCGAAAGCGTGTCTTTCACCGGCGGGCCTTCGGTGACGATCAAGAGCCACCACAACGTGGGCGGCCTGCCCGAACGCATGAACATGAAGCTGGTGGAACCGCTGCGCGAGCTGTTCAAGGACGAAGTCCGCGCGCTGGGCCGCGAGCTTGGCCTGCCCGATGTCTTCGTGGGGCGCCACCCTTTCCCCGGCCCGGGCTTGGCCATCCGCATTCCCGGCGAAGTGACGCGCGAACGCTGCGACATCCTGCGCAAGGCCGATGCGATCTATCTGGAGGAAATCCGCAATGCCGGCCTCTATGATGCGATCTGGCAGGCCTTTGCCGTGCTGCTGCCGGTGCGCACGGTGGGGGTGATGGGCGATTTCCGCACGTATGATTCCGTCTGCGCCCTGCGTGCCGTCACCTCCACCGACGGCATGACGGCCGACATATATCCGTTCGACGCCGGCTTCCTCAGCCGCGTGGCCACGCGGATCGTCAATGAAGTCAAAGGCATAAACCGCGTGGTCTATGATTACACCTCAAAGCCGCCGGGCACGATCGAGTGGGAATGAGAGGCGGCGGAGGCCGATAGCGGCCGTCGCCGGCCGCGCGCCTCATCCGGTGATCCGCAGGCGGGCGAACACCATGAAGCTGGTGGGGCTCGCGCCGTAAACCGGCTGGATGTCGCGCGGCAGACCGTATTTGCTTGTCAGCCCGCCAAGGTCGAACGCGACTTTGCCGATCGGTATGGAATGATAGCCGCCGAGGCTGAATTTGCTGACGTTGAACACGCGGCCGGCGCGCGGATCGCCGTCATCGGCGTCGCCAAACAGTTCGTCCTTGTCGACATTTTCGGCGCGGCCGAACACGGTCCATCGGCCCAGTTGCATCGCGGTGTCCAGCAGGAAGGCATTGGTGGCATGCCCGTGTTCGCCGCCGGATGGGGCGTTCCACCCCCAGGCGAGCGTGGACTGCCAGTTGCGGCTGGCCCCAAGCGGCAGGTTGTAGGTGATCGACGCCGTGGCACGGCGCACGTTTTCGTCCGGATGCAGGCCTTCGGGGCTTTTGAGGAAACCATAGCTTGCCTGCATCGAGAGGTTCGCCTTCGGGTTCCAGGTCATGCGCACCGACCAGCTATCGAACCGGGGGCGTTCGATGTCCCACCGGTGCTGATCCGGCTCCCGGCCGGTGAACACCGATCCTTCGAGTTTCAGGCCGTCGTGGACGAGGCCTGCCGTCACCACGCCGAACGTGACATGCGTGCTGTCGAGCCAGTGGTGCGAGATTGGCGCTTCAGGGTTCGTCATGCCCGAAAAGCGGTGCATGTAGGTTGCCGGGCCAAGCGCCGGTTCGCCAGGCAGGCCGAAATAGACGAAGCCCGACAGCTTGCCGGCGATGGGGTGGCTGTAGGCCGCGGCAAGTTCCATGACGGCATCGTGCGGATGCTGTCGATCGACCAGTTCGGTGCGGCCATCGGCCGTTTCCCCGGTGGCCAGCAGCAGCGGGTAGCCACTCTTGCCCATGAGCGGGTCGAGGCTGACCATCCCGCGCAGGGTCAAGGTGCCGCGACCGACCGGCCGCTGCGCCATGCCCATCAGCATCGAAGTGGAAAAGGTCTTCTCGTCGCCGCGCGGGCCGCCCTGGTCATCATGGATAAGCGTGACGAACCCATGAACCATCGTCGACCACGCGCCCCTGCGCCCCATGATCGCCCACATCGGGGCGGTGTCGGGCTGCCACGCGGTGCCCGAGGCATCGCGCATGACGCTGTAGCGCCCGAGCGCGCCCACCATGCCGCGCATGTCCATGCCCCCCATGGCGCCGTGATCCATCCCGTTCATCCCGGCGTGGTCCATCGCATCGGAAGCCGGGGCCTGCGGTTCGGGTCGCGGTGCGGCCGGGGGCGCATCGTGCCGGTGCTGGCTCATGTCCATGTCGGGCATGGGCTGGGCGTGGGCCATCAATGTTTGGGCCATCAATGTTTGAGCCGTCAACGTTGCGGAAAGCGCCGTTGCGGCAAGCAGGGTTCTGGTCAACATCGGTCCTACGATCTGTTTACTGGACGCATGGCGGCCTCGGCGTCGCGGGTGCTGAACCGGCCATGCAACGCGCGATGACCGGTGGGACTAGGGCTAAAGGTCCGGCTGGGCAATCCAGCTGGGCAATCGGGACGGTGCCGCGGCTCACATGCCGCCGGCGCGAACCGTCATCCAGATCGCCATCGCGACCATCAAGACGTTTTCGGTCAGCGATACGAAGCCAAGCGGCACGTTGGACGATCCGCCGACGCAGGCGCATTTGAGCTGGCGCTTGTCGATATAGACCGCCTTGAACACCGAGGTCGCGCCGATCGTACCGATGAACAGCGCAACGGGAATGGACAGCCAGGTCAGCACACCCGCGATCATCAGCACGCCGGCCAGCGCCTCGGCAAAGGGATAGACGTATCCGTACCGCACCCAGCGCCTGGCCAGCAGGTCGTAATTGAGGAACATGGTCGAAAAACGCTCGACATCCTGCAGCTTCAGGATCGCCAGCACGCACATGCTGAAAGCGACGAACCATTCGGCGGCGCGGATCGTGAACGGCGATCCGAGCACCGCCTGGCTGGCGGCAGCGGCCATCAGGGCGGTCATCGCGAAAACCGTCGCCACCGGCCGGTAGCTGGTCGCACCCGGTTCGGCGACGTGCTGGCCGAAATGACGACGCAGATCGTCATAGCCGCCGATCCGCTGCCCGCCGATGAACACCTGCGGCGTGGTTTTGACGCCGTGCGCGGCTTTGAACGCGTCCGTTTCGGCGCGGGTCCGCAACTCGTGATCTTCGACCGTAAAGCCCTTGCGCTTCAGGAGGTCGAGCGCTTTCAGGCCATAGGGGCAGATGTGTTCGGGCATCACCATCCGGTGAAGTACAGCGGTTTTGACGGCGGGATCGTTCATGGGGATGCGCCTTGCTTCGCGTTTGACGCCGTCGCATATAAGCTCCGTACCATAGTACGGAGTCAAGCCATGACTACCATGACTATTGCAAAGCTCGCTCGCGAGGGTGGCGTCGGCGTCGAGACAGTACGCTATTATCAACGCCGCGGCTTGCTGAAAGAGCCCGAACGGCCCGCCGGCTTCGGTTCCGGTGGCAGCATCAGGCGCTATGGCATCGAAGACCTGCGGCGGCTGCGCTTCATCAAGGCCGCGCAAGGGGCCGGTTTCACGCTTGAGGAGATCGGGCAACTGCTTGCGCTGGATGCGACGGACGACCGGCCCCGCGCGCGGGAACTGGCGCGCGCGCGGGTCCGGGCGCTCGATGCCAGGATCCGGGAATTGAAAGCGGCCCGCGACGCACTGAGCCGGCTTGCCCGCGCCTGTGCGCATGGCGAAGCGGGGCCATGCCCCATTCTTGCCGCTTTCGAGCCAGTCCCCGAGTGCGGCTAGGCGGCGCGAACGCATGCCATGGTGCCGCGCCTGGCTGCGATCGATGCTTGCCGACGTGTTGACCCGAGAACGTGCCGACCGGCCCCGGAACCCCGATCGGCGCGCGATATCCGGCCCTTGCTACTTCGCTCTGCGCGGCAAAGGCAGACGCAGCACCAGCGGTTTCAACGCTCTGAAAGCGGCGGTGACCACGATCGGCCCGACAATGAAAGCGACGATGGCCCAGCCCGAAGGCGGCGGCGGGGCCTTGAGCCCCAGATCGGCGAACGCCAGCGCCCCGGCGGCATGGGCCAGGCAGCCCAGGGCCGTGCCGCCCAGAAATGCCGGCCAGCGGAGCGACGAGGCACCCAGCATGATGTCGAACACGGGTCGCATCACCGCCGGGCCGGGCGGGGGCAGCAGGTGCATGAGCGCGGCGATCCAGAAGCCGAAACGCGCAAGCGGCGAAGGCCCGCCCGGCCGCCCCATCGGCGGGGGCGGCATGACTTTCATCACGATCCGCATCCAGCGGGGCAACTGGCCGTCCGGGCCCAGCCTGGGCGGCCCCATGCGCGGGCCATAGCGGCGCCACAACGGCCCGACGGCAAGCCGCCCGACCAGAGCGAGGGCCGCGGCGGCCACCCACATGCCCAGCGCGGTCAGAACCACGCTGAGCGGCAGGCCGACAATCCGGCTGCCGCCCCGCGCGATATCGCCCATGGCGGCATCTCCGATATAACCGATCGCGGCCAGGGTGGATTGATCGATGACGGTGCGCGAACGCGCCAGCCAGCCGGCCACCGCATCGGGACTGGCCCAGTTCATGTCCATCGCTGCCGGAACCAGCGTGATCGCCGCGATCAAAAGGCCGCCCAGCACCAGCCCGCCCATGACCGGCGCGGGATCGAGCCGCGGCCGCGGCTGAAGCCATGGCGGCAGCAGCGCCTGATCGCGATCGTTCGTTTCCGCTTTGCTCATGGCCTCGCTCTCCACATTTTTTGATGCGGCCACGATGTGCACCAACGGAATAAAATAGGTTGAGAAACTTATCTTGCGCCATAGCATTGCGAATTATCAGACGCAGGAGAGATCATGACAAGTAATGCAGATATTGTTCAGTCCTATCTTGATGCAATGAGCAACAAAGATCTGGATACGGCAATTTCCTTCTTTCACGACGATGCCGTGGTCTACAGCCCGATGGGGCCGCAAAAGGGCAAGGCGGAGATCGCCAAGGGCCTGCAGATGATGATGAAGATGCCCGCACCCGCCGGAGGACCGCCCGCGCTGGTGGAGGAAGGCGACGAGGTGATCATGGTCACCAGTTCGCCCATGGGCAAAGTCACCATCACCATGAAAGTCGCTGACGATCTGATCGTCGAACAGCGCATGAAAATGGGCTGAGGCCACAATGGCTGCTGCCGGCGACAGGCCGCAGCAGCCCGGTGGCTTGCGCGCCGCCATGTGCGCCTCCCCCCCCCCTGCCCGCCCCCCTGCCCAACTCGCCATAAGCCGGGGGCGCCCGGCCCGCCGCGTTTCGCGGCTGGTCCTCCCGCCGGCACGCGCGAGCAGTTCGGCATTGACTCGGCCGCCAAACCGCCTGATGCCCGATCTCGCGAACGGGTGGCCGAATGGCCCGTGACCGTCATGTTCGATCTGGGGGAGCGGTTTGCCGAAGATGCGCCGGCACGGGCAACCCCTGTCATTGGCATGACCGCGGGGGCATGACCGCAGGGGCATGACCGCGGGCCGGCCGCGACGTCCGTTCCGCCACGATAAGACCGCGCTTGGAGGCACTGAAACTTGGCCACGCAATTTGCCCGTATCAACCCGCTGACCGGCGCCGTCGCGTCCCAAGCGCCCGCATTGCAGCCGGCCGACATTCCTGGCATCGCGGCACGCGCGGCCAAGGCGTTTCCCGCCTGGGCGGCTCAGGGTCCCAACGCGCGCCGCGCCATTCTGGCCAAAGCGGCCGTGGCACTCGAAGCGCGGGCGGATGCCTTCATCGACGCGATGATGAACGAGATCGGCGCGACCAGGGGCTGGGCCTTGTTCAACCTCGGGCTGGCGGCAGGCATCGTGCGCGAAGCGGCCGCGCTGACGACGCAGATCACCGGCGAGGTCATCCCTTCGGACAAGCCCGGTTGCATGGCCATGGCCTTGCGCGAGCCGGTCGGCGTGATCCTGGGCATCGCGCCCTGGAACGCGCCGATCATCCTTGGCGTGCGCGCGATCGCGGTCCCGCTGGCCTGCGGCAATGCGGTCATTCTCAAGGCCAGCGAGCAGTGCCCCCGCACCCATGCCCTGATTATCGAGGCGTTTGCCGAGGCCGGTTTTCCCGAAGGCCTGGTCAACGTCGTCACCAACGCCCCCGAAGACGCGGGCGACGTGGTCGGCGCCCTGATCGACGCGCCGGAGGTCAAGCGCATCAATTTCACCGGCTCGACGGCCGTGGGCCGGATCATCGCCACCCGCGCGGCCCGGCACCTCAAGCCCTGCCTGCTCGAACTGGGCGGCAAGGCGCCGTTGATCGTTCTGGAAGACGCCGATCTTGACGAGGCGGTGAAAGCGGCCGCGTTCGGCGCGTTCATGAACCAGGGGCAGATCTGCATGTCGACCGAGCGGATCATCGTGGTCGAAGCGGTGGCGGAGCAATTCGCCGCCAGGTTCCAGGCCAAGGTTGCGACGATGGCGGTGGGCGATCCGCGCGAAGGGAACACGCCACTTGGCGCGGTGGTCGATGCCAAGACAGTGGCGCATTGCCAGAGCCTCGTCGAAGACGCGCTGGCCAGGGGCGCGCGACTGCTGACGGGCGGCGAAACCACGCGGAACGTGCTGATGCCCGCGCATGTCGTTGCCGGCGTGACCCAGGACATGAAGCTGTTTCGCGACGAAAGCTTCGGCCCCGTCGTGGCGGTGATCACCGCGCGGGACGAAGCGCACGCGATCGAACTGGCGAACGATACCGAATATGGCCTGTCCGCCGCCGTTTTCACGCGTGACACGGCGCGCGGCCTGCGCGTCGCCCGCCAGATCAAGTCAGGGATCTGCCATGTGAACGGCCCCACCGTGCACGACGAGGCGCAGATGCCGTTCGGCGGCGTCGGCGCGTCGGGCTATGGCCGCTTTGGCGGCAAGGCCGGGATCGACAGCTTCACCGAACTGCGCTGGATCACCATGGAAACCCAGCCCGGCCATTATCCGATCTGAGCGCCGCTTTCACTGCGGGCCCGCGCATCGGCCGCGGCATCCTCGGATCATGCGCCGCCGGACAGAAGACATTGAAAGGTCTAAGCAATGAGCAATTCTTCGCACCGTTCGCAGGAAGGGCTGGAGCGGCTGATCCTGACGGCGCCGATCGGGCGCGTCGGCACTGGCGCGCCCAATCCGGAACGCGAATTGTTCAGCCGGCTGGACGCGAACACCGTCATGATGATGGGCGACAATCCGGTGCTGCCGCCGATGCCGGACCGCCCGACTTTGCTGGACTTCTTCAAGTACCGTTTCGTCAACGAGGAACTGACGCGGACCCATCTCCTGACCAGCGCCAAGCGGGCGATGGACGATGGCCAGCCCGACAAGGTGGTGCTGGCCTGCCTGCTGCACGACTTCGCCAATGGCGGCCTCATCCGGTCGGACCATGGCTATTGGTCGGCGCAGATGATGCGACCCTATGTGGACGAGGAAGTGGCCTGGGCTATCGAAAAGCATCAGGCGCTGCGCTATTTCGAAGATCTCGAGGCAGGCTATCCCTATCCGGAAAGCTATAACCGGTTCTTCGGCGAAAACTATCAGCCGCCCGAATACATCGTGCGCGAGGCGGAGGAAGCGCGCAGCCACAAGTGGTACATGACGGCGCGGGAAGTGACCAAGTACGACATCTATTTCTTCGACGACAAGGAAGAGATCGATCCCGACATCTTCACGGACCTGGTCGGCCGCAATTTCCGGCAGCCTGCGGAAGGGCTTGGTTTCGATGGCTCGCCCAGCGCCCATATGTGGCGCACCTGGATATGGCCCAACAACTTCCTGTAATGCCCGGCTGCGAGGCACCAGCCCGCAGCCGGCAGGCCACGGGCTGGTCGAGCGGGGTCAGGCCGCGACGGCTTTCACTTCCGCTTCGGTCTTCTTGCGGGGCGAAATGCTCGCCGCTTCGAACGAATTGGTCATGAACACCGGGCGCCCCAGCAGCGCCTTGCCCAGGGTGGCCCAGTTGTTGTTCTGAATGGCCATGTGCGCGCCGGCCGTCAGCATGTCGCGGATCGCGCGTTCCCCGGGGTGGCCGCTTTTCAGTACCGAGCCGCCGGCCCAGCCGTTCAACGTCTCGGTCACTTCGCGGGACACCCGCGCCAGGTGCACGTTGGCCATCTCGCTTTCGAGATAGTCGCTGCTGGTGATGTCTTCCCCATCCAGCCAGCGCGCCCAGCAATCATCGACGACACGGTAGAAATGCGAGCGCGCCGCGCGCAGCTTCGCCTCGGCCATGCCGAGCTCGTGCTGGACAGCCGCCATGTCGGCCAGCAGATCGCGCGGACCGAAGCCGGTCGGGCGCTTGGTGGCGGCGATTTCGTGGAAGACTTCCAGCATGTGCCGCGCGATACCGCAGGTTACCGCCGCATGGCCGCCGATCCCGATCGGCCCCCTCACGCTGAGCGGCGGTTCGACGCCCATCTGCATCATCGAGAATGCGCGCCCTTCCGGCAGGAACACATCCTTGACCCGGTAACCGCCCGAACTGGTGCCGCGCAGGCCGATCACGTCCCAGCTGCCTTCGATCCATTCCACCTGGTCCTTGTCGAAGAACGCGGTCAGCGGCGGCTCCATCATCATGATCGAGGTGCCCTCGGGCGGCGGGAACGCCATGGCCGGTTCGTCTTCGCTCGAAACGACTTGAAAGCCGCCCAGAAAATGCGTGGCATGGCGGGCATTGGTGGCCCACATCCAGGTTCCGTCGAGCAGCCTGTACCCGCCTTCGACGCGCAGCGCACGGCCTGTCGGCACGGGCGATCCCGCCACGATCGTGACCGGGGAAGACCACATGGCCTTGGCCGTCTCTGCATCGAGGCGCATCGACAGGGCGCCGCCCGCCAGGTGCGTCAGCACGCACCAGCCCGCCGTCCCGTCGCCGCGCGCCAGTTCCTCGATGATGCGGAACTGGGTGGGATAATCGAGTTGGCTGCCCCCGACTTCCACCGGCGCGCCCATCAACCAGATGCCGATTTCCCCCATGCGCTGAAGGATAGGCTCGGGCAACCGACCGTTCACCTCTGTATCGCCCGCCACCTTGCGGAGTTCGGGCACCAGTGCGATCGTCGCGTTCAATGCATCAACGCTGACTTTATCGAGCGGCGTAACACGCTCATCATGCCGAAAACCGGGATAATCGATGTGACGCTCGAACATTTTGGACTCCTCGCCGATTGAGCCAAGTTATCGACGTGAATTTTTTTGTGCGAGACTAACTTCTGTTCCTATCCGCGCAGTTCATCGGCAATCGCCAGGTCGCCTTCCACGCGCAACCTGCCGTTGCGCACCGCTTCGGCAGGCTCCAGAAGACCGCGCTCCAGATCGCAACAATCGCCAAGCGAGATGTGGATCACCATGTCGGCATCGATCCGCTGGTTGCTGATCCGGTTGCGCGCGCCTTCTTCGGCGAGAATCGAGATCGCGCCGTCGCGTCCGAAATCGAACATGGCATTGCCTGAAAGCGACGGGCGCGGGCCGAAACGTTCGCGCATGAGAGCGGTCAGATCTTCCAGCGTTTCGAGCGGTTTTGCCGGCTCGACCTTGCGCGCCAGCGCATACTTGGGCCGCGAGGTTGGCAGTTCGATCGTGACCGGCGCCTGCCAGCGGGGCGATTGCGCCGGCACCGGCCGCGGCTGGGCCGCGCTCCAGAAGAACGCGACGATCGAATCGACCAGGCCGGGCAGATCGTCAGGATCGCGCAGACGAGGGGAAACGCGCGTCATGCGGGTAATGATATAGACGCCGCCCAGCAGCAGGTCCGCCGCCAGTTCAGGCTCCATCGGGCCAAGCGCGCCGGCCGCGTGCGCCTGGTTGAACCAGCGACGCAAACCTTCGACCACTACCGTCGGCGTGGGTATTTCCATCGTCATGTTGACGTCTGCGAAGGCGATCCTGCTTCTCGCGAACGTCAGTTCGACCGAAAGCATCTCGATCGACAGCGCGACCAGCTTGGTCGTCAGGGCACGAAGCTGATCCGCGAACGGCGTGCCGTCGGTTTCGTAAATGGCGCGATCGACATAGGCCATGGATTCGAAACGATCCGGCAGCATCGACTGGTAGAACAGGTCGAGCTTCGTGCCGAAACGCACGAAAATGACCGTCGACGTCACTCCCAGGGAGCGCGCCATGGCTTCAAGCGAGGCATCGAAGCCGTAGGCGCTGAAATGCTCCCTTGCCACCTCGAGAATTTCACGGTCCGAAATCTTCTTTTTGCGGCCCATACCGATCAACGGGGCTCCTGTTGCCGATGCTGTCGATACTGCGGCATGACGCGAAAGCCTTCGCCGTGGCGCAGCAGCAGCAGCGATGCATAGTGGAGTATGCGGTTGCCGTTGAAAAGGTTTCGCCCGCACCGCGCGACAGGCCTCCTGCCGGTTCGGGAGCCGAAATGCTCGTCGACCAGCGCAGGCGAACGGCCGCGCGCGCTTTCCAAAGTGCGGATGCTGGCGGCGTCGGCGTGCCATGACGGATGAGCATGGCCATCGCGCCCGGCGCCATCCGGCAACGCCAGCAACCCGCCTTGCGCTTTCACAAGACCCTCTCCCCCGGCAATTGGTTT
The DNA here is from genome assembly GCF_057784975.1 of Novosphingobium sp. DS6-6. NCBI lineage: Bacteria > Pseudomonadati > Pseudomonadota > Alphaproteobacteria > Sphingomonadales > Sphingomonadaceae > Novosphingobium > Novosphingobium sp. DS6-6. Next base: position 188,522 of record NZ_JBYNTS010000004.1, read on the forward strand.
TCCCGGGATTGAAATACGCGGTCGATTTCTTTGCCACACAAACATATGCGGCCATGGACCGGCACCAGGCTGCACGGGCGATCTGGACAGCGGTCCCGTGCGCGGCCGGAAAGTTCCGTGGCGCGGCGGCGTGGCAGGCCCGGTATCAGATCACCCCGTTGGCCGCCAGGTCGGCAAGGTCCGCCTCGCTCAGGCCGAGCAGCTCCTTGTAGATTTCCGCGTTATGCTGGCCGACTTTCGCGGGCGCCGGGCGCCTCACAGTTCCGGGCGTCGCCGAAAACTTGGGGAAGCTCGACTGCATCTTGAGCGGGCCGAAGCGTTCGGTTTCGACCTCGATGATCGCTTCCCGCGCGCGGAAGTGCGGATCGGCCAGCATGTCGGGCGCGCGATAGACCCGGCCGGCGGGGATCGAATGGTCGATCATCAGCGCTTCGACCTCGTCCACCGACAGGGTGAGGGTCCACTGATTGATCAAGGCGTCCAGCTCGTCCTGGTTCTCGCCACGCGCGACGTGGGTGGCATAACGGGGGTCGTCTCCCAGTTCGGGGCGGCCCATTGCCATGGCAAGCCGCTTCCACAGCGAGTCCTTGTTGGCGCCGATCATGAACTCGCCATCCTTGCACTTGTAGACGTTGGACGGCGCCACGCCTTTGAGCACCGAGCCGGAGCGTTCGCGGATATAGCCGGTGCGATCGTATTCGGGCACCAGCCCTTCCATGACCTGCAGCACGGATTCGTAAAGCGCGGCATCGATCACCTGCCCGCGTCCGGTTCTCTCGCGCTCGTGCAGCGCGGCCAGCACGCCCACGCAGCCGAACGTGGCGGTCAGCGTGTCGCCGATCGAAATGCCCATGCGGCTCGGCGCGCGGTCGGGCTCGCCAACGATATAGCGCCAGCCGCCCATCGCCTCGCCGATGCCACCAAAGCCCGCGCGATCGGAATAGGGGCCAGTCTGGCCATAGCCCGACATGCGGGCGATGACGAGGCCGGGCTTTTCGGCCAGCAGAACGTCGGGACCGAGGCCCCACTTCTCCATCGTGCCGGGCTTGAAATTCTCGATCAGCACATCGGCATGGGCAATCAGTTGCCTCACCAGCGCCTGGCCCTGGGGAACCCGCAGGTTGGCGCTGACCGAGCGCTTGTTGCGCGCGATCACTTCCCACTGGACCTTTTCGGAGCCCTGCCCCCATTCGCGCATCGGATCGCCCGTCACGGGCGGCTCCACCTTGATGACATCGGCGCCCATGTCGCCCAGCAGCTGGCCGCAGAACGGGCCGGCCAGAAGCTGGCCCAGTTCCACAACGCGGATGTCGCGCAAGGGCCCCGGGTTCGTCACGCCCGAAAGAGTGGAAGCTGTGGTCATTCCGCCGCCTCCAACAGCGGCCATTCGGGCTGGATCGGCGCCGGCAGTCCGGTTTCCGCCTCGCACCGGGCGCGCAACGCCGCAATGCCGGGGCCATAGTTGAACAGCGGCAGATCGCCGCGGGCGGCGCGAAGCTCGGCCCGCAAGGCCTGGGTCGCGGCCTCGTCCACCTGGCCGGCGGCATCGGCCACCACGCCATAGGCGCGCGCGCCGGCGGGCGTGACGAGCCCCTGCACGATCTCCTTGCCGACAAGGGCCGGATCGCGCGCCAGCGGATCGCCCCAGCCGCCACCGCCCCAGGTGATGAAGTGGAGAATATCGCCCGCTTCCACGTCCAGGTCTTCCACCTTGTTGCCGACGATCGTCTGCGTGCCGTCGGGCTTTTCCAGGATCTTGCGCGCCCGGGCGCCCGGCTCGCCGCCGTTGACGCCCCATGGCGGCACGAACCAGCGGTCGTCGTGGATCGCGATCACCCCTTTCGAAAGGAAGCGGTACGTCATGCGGATGCCGTTGCCGCCGCGATGCAGGCCCGCGCCGCCCGAATCCGGTTCGCATTCGTAGCGTTCGATCACCATCGGGAAATAGCGTTCGAGGAACTCATTGGGCACGTTGGTGAAACCGGGCCAGAGCGAATGGCCGTCCGGCCCGTCGCCCATCGGGCGGCCCGGAATGCCGCCAAAGCCGATCTGGAACAGCTGGAACCATTCGCCGCCTTTGCCCGGCCGCTGATCGTTGCCGGCATAGAACAGGTGGGGCGAAGAGGAGAAGCCGGCGGCATTGAGGAATTCCGGCGTCTTCTGGCCCAGCAGGCCGCCCAGAATGTCGAAAATCCGCCCCAGGGCATGGGTGCGCCCCGAAAGCGCCGCGGGAAACCGGGGTTTGAGCAGCGAACCATCGGGAATGCGCACGTCGATCAGGTCATAGAACCCGTCGTTGAACAGGATCTGCGGATCGAAAACCATGATCATGTAGATGCCGAAGAACATCTTGAACATGTTTTCATTGAGATAGAAATTGATCGAGGCGGTGCTTTGCGGGTCGGTGCCATCGAAATCGAGAATAACTTTCTCGCCTTCGCGCCACATCGTGCAGCGGATGCGATAGGGGCCAAAGCCCATGCCATCGTCGCAGACGTAATCTTCGAAGCTGACCGGCTCTTCGCTCACGGCCTGGGCCAGCAGGGTTTTCATCGCGCGGTGGTTGCGTGCCAGAAGTTCCTGGGTGGCCGAGACATAGACATCGTCGCCAAAGCGTTCCGCCATTTCGACAACCCGGCGCGCGGCCACGCGGCACGAGGCGATCAGCGCGTTGAGATCGGCCGCGCACCAATCGGGCTTGCGCGTCTGGTGCATCACCAGCCTGACGAGATCGGCGTTGTATTCGCCCTTCTTCCAGATCTTCACCGGCGGAATGCGCACGCCTTCCTCGAAAATCGAATGGGCGTTGATCGGCATCGATCCGACGACCTTGCCGCCGATATCGGACTGGTGGCCGAACATCGAGGTATAGGCGATGAGCCTGCCGTCCTTGAACACGGGCAGCAGCACCAGCCAGTCGTTGGAATGGCTGATCGCGCCATCGACCGAATAGGGATCGGACAGGAAGATCATGTCGCCATCTTCCAGCGTGCCATCGTAATTCTTGAGAAAGCCGCCGATGAACGAGCCGAACTGGCCGACGATCATTTTGCCGGTGTGATCGGCGATCAGGGGGAAGGCATCGCCCTGTTCACGGATGCCGGGCGACATGGCGGTGCGCACCAGCGTGGCATCCATCTCGATGCGGGCATTGCGCAGTGCGTTTTCGATGATATCGAGCGTGACCGGATCGATCGCGACCGGCGCGAACGGTGTGTCGTTGGTCTGGACGATGGTTGCAGGCATGTCTCGTGCTCCCTCAATCAGCCAGATTGATCAGAATGTTGCCGACACGGTCGACCGTGCCGACGCAGCCGCTTTCGATCAGCGTGGTCGAATCCATCTCGCAGACGATGGCAGGCCCCGGGATGACGTCTCCGGCCCGCAGCTTCGCACGGTCATAGATCACCGCCGCCTGCTCGCGGCCGTCCATCCACAGCACGTGATCCCGCATCCTGGCCGCAACCGGGTTGCCGTCACCTTTTTCCAGTTCCGCGGCCGGAAGTTCGAGCGCGCGTCCCATGGCGACCGCCCGCAGGTTCACGATTTCATGGGGCGTATCCATGTTGAACGTGAACAGGCGCTTGTGTTCGGCATCGAAGCGGGTGAGGATTCCGGCAATGCCGTCGGCATCGAGCACGTCCGGCGTGATCGTCAACGGCACTTCGAAGGCCTGCCCGGCATAGCGTACGTCGACTTCGAACGTCGTGGTGATCTCGTCCGCGGGCACGCCATCGGCGATAAGTTCGGCCCGGGTCTGGGCGGCCATTTCATCGAGCACGGCGATGAGGTCTGCCGCCGCGGTCTGGCTGGCCAGGCGGCTGAACGAACGCGCGGTTTCGGTACGCATGCGCGTGGTGGCATCACCCAGCGCACAGAGCACGCCCGGGGACACCGGCGAGACTGCCGGCCACGACCCCATCAGGCGGGCCACGGCGTTGACGTGCAGCGGCCCCGCGCCGCCAAAGCCCATAAGCGCGAAATCGCGCGGATCATAACCCTGCTGGACCGAGATCATCCGCAGCGCGCCGAACATGTTCTCGTTGACGATGTCGATGATGCCGCGCGCGGCCGCCATGAGATCGATGCCCAGCGCATCGGCAATGGTCTGCACCGCCGCTTTCGCGCCTTCGCGATCAAGATTGAACGTGCCGCCCAGAAGATTCTCCGGAAGATAACCGAGCACGACGTTCGCGTCGGTCACCGTGGGCAAGGTGCCGCCTTTTCCATAGGCGACCGGCCCCGGCACGGCACCTGCGCTCTGCGGCCCGACCCGAAGGGCTCTTGTCAGTGCAGGAACATAGGCAATCGAACCCCCGCCCGCGCCGACGGTCTTGACGTCGAGAGCAGAGGCGCGGACGGAAAGGTGGCCCACCTCGGTGGTGCGCTGGCGGCGGGCCTCCAGGTTCTCGATCAGGGCCACGTCGGTGCTGGTGCCGCCGACGTCGAGCGTGAGGATGTTCGTTATACCGGCATTGCGCCCCACCCAGATCGCCCCGGTGACGCCGCCGGCCGGGCCGGACATCAGGATGTTGACCGGATGCTCCTCGGCCTTCTGGGCGCTCATCAGCCCGCCGTCGGAGCGCAGCAGCGAAAGCTTGCCGTCCATGCCCGCCTCGGCCAGGCGCGCGCGCAGATTGGAGACATACTTGCCCACGACCGGGCGCACCGCCGCATTGGCGACCGTGGTCAGCGTGCGCTCGTATTCCTGCATTTCCGGCAGGACTTCGTGGCTCAGCGAAACCGGCACGCCGGGCATGATCTCGGCCGCCAGTTCGCCGACGCGCTTTTCATGGGCGCCGTTGGTATAGGCGTTGATCAGGCTGACGGTGATCGCCTCGACGCCGCCCGCTTTGAGCAGCGAGAGCTGGCTGCGGATATCGGCATCGTCGATCGGGCGGATTTCCGCGCCATCGGCGCCGATACGGCCCTTGATCGTCACCGTATCCTCGAGCGCAGCCAGCGGCTGGGGCTTTGGCCAGACGATCCATCCGGCAAGGCCGCCGGGCACGAAACTGCGGGCGATCTGCATGATGTGGCGATAGCCCTCGGTCGTCACCAGGCCGACGCGCGCGCCTTTGCCTTCGAGAACGGCATTGGTGGCCACTGTCGTGCCGTGCAGGAAGAAGGCGATGTCACCGGGGGTGATGCCCGCCTTGTCGCAGACGGCGGCAACGCCGTTCAGAATGCCTTCGGAACTGTCGTGCGTGGTCGAAGGGGTCTTGTGGCGCCAGAACGCGCCAGACGACGTGTCGAATAGCAGGAGGTCGGTGAACGTGCCGCCAACATCCACGCCAAGGCGATATCCCATCTTTTCAGTGCTCCTGAACGATCCTGGGAAAGGCGGGCGCCTGCGCCACCATTCCGGGAAGTTTGCGATCCATGACGCCGGCCAGCCAGTGATTGGCCTCGACCAGCCGTGAAAGGTCCATGCCCGTGTCGATGCCGGCACGGTGCAGCATGTAGACGACATCCTCGCTCGCCACGTTGCCGGCAGCGCCCGGGGCAAAGGGGCAGCCGCCAAGCCCGCCCAGCGCGGCATCGACCACCGCGGCCCCGGCCTCGACCGCCGCCCAGACGTTGGCAATCCCCGTGCCGCGGGTATTGTGGAAGTGGACGCGCACCGGCAGCGGCGCGATGGCAGCAGCCACCCGGCGCACGAGGCGCGAAACCTGGGCCGGATCGCCAACCCCGATGGTGTCGGCCAGGGCAACTTCGATCGGCCCGGCCTCTGCCAGGGACACAGCCATGGCCACGACGCGATCTTCGGATACTTCTCCTTCGAACGGGCAGCCGAACGAAGCGCCGATAGTGGCCTGGCCCTTGAGGCCCGCGGCGCGCGCCATGGCCACGATCGCCTTGGCCGATGCGAGGGATTCGGCGCTCGTCTGCCCCTGGTTGGCCATTGCGAAGCCGTCGGTCGAAACGCAAACAGCGCCGAGTTCGTTCAGGCGGCCGGTCGCGATCGCCCGCTCGGCGCCCCTGGCGTTGAGGACGAGGCCGATATAGCTGACTCCGTCCGCCTGCGGCAGCGCTGCGCAGACGTCCTCCGCGTCGGCCATCTGCGGCACGCGCCGGGGATTGACGAAGCTCGTCACTTCGATCCGCCGCGCGCCTGCCGCGATGCTGCGGCGAACAAGCTCCAGCTTGTCCGCCGTCGAGATCAAGGTCTTCTCGTTCTGCAGCCCGTCGCGCGGGCCGACCTCGACGAACTGGATCATGGCGCCGCTCATCGGCCGGATTGCCTGGAAAGGTGCGGAAACATCGTCATTGTCACGCGCATTTCAGCCGGGGCATGATCTTCTCCCCGAAATCCCTGATCCCCGGCACGAAATCGAGCCAGTTCATCATGATTCCCGGCACCCCGGTTTCGGCAACGATATCGTCGATCTTGCTGGCCACCGTCTCGGGCGTGCCGCACAGCAGCGGCAGGCTCATGAACGCCATGTTGCCTTCTTCGGGCGGCAGGCTGAGCGCCGCCTGGAGATGGGCGCTCGATCCGCCCGTGTTGGTATCTAGCGCGGCGCTGCCCAGGATATTGCCGATGGCAACACGATCCGCCTTTGCCACGACCTCGTCGGCAATGCGCTGGGCCTCGGCATCGGTGCGCGCGGTGATGATCGTATAGAGCGGCAGCGTGCCGACCGGCCGGCCATTGCTGGCGGCGCTTTCGTTCATGGTGTCGGTATAGCGCTTGAGATTGGCACGGCCGGTCATCACGAAGCTGAAGTCGGCGTTGTTGACAGTGAATGCCAGACCCTTGGGCGACTGGCCGGCGCTCACGATCGTGGGTGTGCCGATCGGGCGCGGCAGGACCGTGGCTTTGTCCAGCTTGAAGAATTCGCCCTCGTGCGTCACTTCCGCCTCGGTCCACAGCCGCTTGACGACGGCAATGTATTCCTGCGCCAGTTCGTAACGCCGTTCGTAATAATCGGCGCCGGGCCAGATACCCATGGAATCGTATTCCAGATGGTTCCAGCCGGTGACGATGTTGAGACCGCAGCGGCCGCCGGAGATATCGCTGATCGTCGCCACCATGCGCGCGCAGACGGCGGGATGGGTGGTGAGCAGCGTCACGCTGGGGATCAGCTCGATCGTCGAAGTCCGCGCGGCCAGCCCGGCGCACAGCGTGAACGGCTCGAGGCAGGCGTCCCAGTATCCGGTCGGCCCGCCGAAACCCTTCCACTTCATCATCGCCAGCGCGAACGAGAATCCCTGCCGTTCGGCTTCTAGCGTTACGTCGAGATTATGCTGGAAACTCGGATCGTAAAGCGGCGCGGCTTCGGAAATGGTAAAGCCGTTGCGGGCACTGGGCAGGAAAACACCGAATTTCATGACTACTCCTTCCCCCTCGGTCGGCCAATTCGCGCAGTGCGCTAAATTTGTGTACCGAATGAACGATACATCCGGCGCCTCAAGATGCAACCTTTTGTTGGCAGCCACGAAAAAAGTGAAAATCTTGAACTTTATCCATACCTCATAGGCCCTTATCGGCATGAAACCGTCTACGTTCGCCTATGACCAGAAATTAATTGTATACAAGCATGGCGAATCAAGTCATGTTTCAGGGAGAGGATAAAGCCCGGGGCGCAACCGGAGGGCGCAACCGTCGGCAATGAGATGACAAGGGGGTTATCCATGCTAAGAAATCGTGCACTGCTTTTTGTCAGCACCGGCATTGCCATCGCCGCCGCCTTGCCCGCCCAGGCGCAAGAAGCGGCGCAGGACGCAGCGGCCGAGGCTCAGGGCCAGGAAATCACCGTGACGGCGCGCCGTCAGTCGGAACGGCTGGTGGACGTGCCCGCCTCCATTTCCGTGTTGACGTCCGAAAATCTCAAAGCCGCCGGGATCGTGACGACGGAACAGGCGATCGCGTTCACGCCCGGCGTGACGATCGTGTCCAACGCGGCCCAGGTCGGCGACGCGCAGATCAACATCCGCGGGGTGAACGGCGCGCGCGACGCGGAAAACAACGTCGCGCTGGTGGTCGACGGCATTCTCAAGACCAACACCGCCGCGGTCAACCAGTATCAGGGCGATCTGCAGCAGTTCGAAGTGCTGAAAGGCCCGCAGGGTGCCTATTACGGCCGCGGGGCCACGGCCGGCGCGCTGGTGCTGTCGACCAAGAAGCCCGGCAGCAAGCTTGAATTCAGCGGGCGGGCCTATATCGCCGATTACAACAGCCAACTGGCCGAAGGATCGATCTCCGGCCCGATCACCGATACGACCGGCGTCGTCGTCTTCGGGCAATATCGCCACACCGACGGGTTCTTCAGCAATACCGGCCCCAACCCGCGCACCCGCGGAAAGACTATCGATCCCTATCGCGGCTGGAGCATCGGCGGCCGGATCTATTCCACCCCCACCGAGAGGCTGACGCTGGACGCCAAAGTGCGCGCGGCGAACGTCAAGGCCGGGGCCATCAACTATGAAGCGAGCTTTGCCCTGCCGGGCTTCGCCCAGGCGTTCGGCAATCCGCTGTTCAACGAAAACGTCAACGACCACACCAATTTCACGTTTCTGCGCAATGCCGACAGCATCAACCGCCAGAAGACTTTCGAAGCCTCGCTTAAAGCCGATTACGATCTCGATTTCGCCAAGCTGATCGCCTGGGTCTCGCATTCCAACATTCGCGAAAAGTTCACCAACGACGCCACGGGCGCCTCGCTCGGCCGGTTCAACAATACGCCGGAGTGCATTGCCGATACGGCAAGGCTCTATAATGCCGGCGTGACGCTGCAATCGCCGTTGTTCCTCGGGCCTACGCCCGGCGCGTCGCTTTACGGCGCCTTCGGCCCGACGGTCTGCGACGGCATCCAGGTGACCGTGCGCGACCAGAAGGATACCAGCGCGGAAATCCGCCTGGTGTCGAACGGCAACGGCCCGCTGTCCTGGTCGGTCGGCGCCTATTACTTGCACATCGACCGCCACTATGGCGTGGCCTTGAACCAGGATACCGGGCAAGGCACGCTCGATACGCTGTACAACGGGCCTGGCTCGATCAACCCGACGTCGCAGCTGTTCGACGACCAGTTCACCACCGACGTCTATGCCGGTTTCGGATCGCTGCAATACAAGCTGACCGAGAAATTCACGGTCCAAGGTGCGCTGCGCTTCGACCGGGAAGAACGCCATGTCCAGCCGCTGGTGCCCAACGTGCTCGATCCGATCACCGGCGGGCCGATCAACCCGGGCCTTTCCGTCGGCGCGCTCGTGCCCAAGAGCCGGGTCTATCAGCTGGCCCAGCCCAAAGTCACGCTGCGTTATGAAGTGACGCCCAACGTCAACCTCTATGGCGACTGGGGCGTGGGCTTCAAGGCCGGCGGGTTCAACAGCCAGGGCAGCGGCGCGATTATCGAGCAGAACTTCAACCAGTTGCTCGGTTCCAATCTGACGATCGGCGACGAATACAGAAAGGAACGCACCAGCGCGTTCGAAGCCGGCTTCAAGCTGCGCCTGCTGAACGGCGCGTTGCAGATCGACGGTGCGCTGTACCACAACACGGTGCAGAACATGCAGTTCTTCGAGTTCCTCACCGGAACCTTCGGCCTGCTGCGCGTGGTTTCGAACATCGACAAGGTCCGCCTGCAGGGCGCCGAGCTCGGCGTGGTCTATCGGCCGACGCGCTACATCACGCTGACGGCGGGCGGCAACGTGCTCGACAGCAAGATCCTGGCCAATACCGCCCGGCCCGATACCGTGGGCAACAAGTCGCCCTATTCGGCGGACTATACGCTCAATCTTGGCGGCCAGTTCGAACAGCCGGTGTCCGACACGCTTTCCGCAACGATGCGGGTGGATTACCGTCTGACCGGGCCGACATGGTTCCACGTGGTCCAGAACCAGACGCGCCGGACGATTTTCGATGCGTTCTACCCGGGCCTGGGAACGGCCGACTACTCGGGATCGCAGCGCGCCGCCTATGGCCTGGTCAACCTGCGTGCGGGGATCAAGGGCAAGGGCTGGAACGTGACCGCCTTTGCCAACAACCTGTTCAACAAGAAGTATCTTGAGGAAATCATTCCCGCGCCCGAATTCGGCGGTTCGTTCCTGTCTCCGGGTGCGCGCCGGTTGATTGGGGTTGAAATGGGCGCGTCGTTCTGATGAGAGCATGGGGAGCCGGCGCGTGCCGGCTCCCTGATCGCAAAGCCCGATCATAACACCTGATCGTAACGGGGGATATTCGTGTCCAAGGCATCGCAGGAAGCCTATCGCAAAATTCGCGCCGGCATCCTTTCTGGGCACTTTCCCGCGGGTCAGTTCGTGCCCGAAGACGAATTCGCCCAATACTGCGGCCTGTCGCGCACCCCGGTGCGCGAAGCGATCGCCGAACTGGTCGCCGAAATGCTGCTCCAGCGTTCAGGCACGAACCGGGTTTTCGTCCCCGTCTGGTCCGACGAGGACGACGAGGAACTGTTCAATCTGCGCGCGATGCTGGAAAGCCACTGCGCCACGCGCGCGGCGCGGCTGATCACCGACCAGCAGATCGAACAGCTCAAGCTGCACTGCGATTTCATCGACCAGGCGATCACGGCCAGGGGCGGACCCGACGTGTCCCGCTTCGTCGAAGGCAACCGCTATTTCCACACGGTCATCCTCGCGGCGGCGCAATCGGAGCGGCTGGCGCAACTGATGCGCTTCGTCGTCAACCAGATCGTCGTCCATCGCACGGCCGAACAGTATACCAGGGCCGACATGGAACAAAGCCAGCGCGACCACCGCGACCTTGTCAGCGCGTTCGAAATGCGCGACGAGGAATGGGCCGGCGCCATCGCCAACACCCACATCCGCCGCGCCGCCAACACCTATCGCGCCATGCGCGCCGAAGGGCTTATCGCCGACGCGGTGGAGGGCTGAATTCACGCGCATCGAGCGGCGGGAATTTAACGAGCCGCTCGTCTGTTTTAGGTGTGATGGAATAAGTTCCTGTGGCCGAACGGGGTGGATTGCGGAATGGCGGCTTTCGGCGCGCGTCAAGGCAATCGCTGCCGCAACAATTTATGAAGTAGCAAAGTTGCCACGGTGGCCGCCAAGGCGAGCACAAGCGACCCACCACCAAACAAAATGGCCGCTGGCCTAGCCATTTTCTCGTCCGGGGTGGATGCGGTTGCGTAAGTGTATGCCCAGTATGTCAGCCATACTGCATACAAAGCCAAAGCAATGATGCGCCGCGAGTGTCTCATCGCCCGTATATCGCTTGAGCAAACCTTGTCCGCAACTGACCGGTTGCTGAATGTCAGATTATAGCTGGCAGAGGGTCGAAGCAGAAGGTCGGCTTTCAGGCGCGCAGCGAAGCGCAAATCGTGACTGTATCGGGTGGAGTGCTGACTGTCGCATTCCGGGCTGCTAGGGTTTGCAGTAGCCGCTTAATCTGTTGCGGGCGTTTCAGAGAGGCCTTTCGTCCGATGATCACATGTTACCTGCGATACGTCATAGACCCATACAAACTTGCTGAATTTGAAGTGTATTCTCGGATGTGGATACCGCTAGTGAATAAGTTGGGTGGAACTCATCATGGGTATTTCCTGCCACACGAAGGTGCAAACGATATAGCTCTAGCGCTTTTCAGCTTCCCATCTCTCGCGGCATATGAGGACTACCGCGCAAAGATGGTGGAGGACGCTGAGTGCCAATCAGCATACCAATTTGCAGAACAGACCCGCTGCATCTTGAGCTACGAGCGATCCTTCATGCGACCGCTATTGGCGTAAGGCCGTCGGCCGAATGTCGGGTTTGGCGTCGAGAGAAGAAATTCGCTGCTGGCCCCAAAGACGTTGAAGCCGCCTAGCGGGTATCGGGAGCCGGCGTTCTGGCTGAGCGCGGCCGCCCTGAGGGTGAAACGCGGAAGATGCTTCGATAACTGCATTATGACCGTCACCCCGGGTCGAGCCCGGGGTGACGGTGGATGATTGAGGGGCTGAGTGCCAAGTCCGCAATGGAGCAGCGGCGCATGGTCGGGTGGCATGGCTCTGCCGGTCAGGGGTTGCAGTAGGGACAATGCCCGGGGTCGGCATGCGTGCGGCCATCGGGGCGGGGGCGCTTGTCGCGGTGCGTGCAGGCAACGCAGCCGAACACCTGATGGCGGACCATCAGCGTGGGGGCGCCGCAGCTTTCGCAGGGCAGGCCGGCTTCGACATCGAGCTGGCCATAGCCGGGCATCCGGCACGCCGGGCACAGGCTGGCCAGACGTGCGGCGAAAAGAGCGGCCAGCCGGCGCAGCGTCGCCATGCGCGTGGGGTTCATATGCGCGCGCATATCGGTCTGGACGAGCGCCCTGCCATCGCGCGAGCGGGCGGCGCAGGCGCTGATTGCGGCGGCAAGGGCATCGGCATCGCGCAACCCCTTGTGGACCGCCAGGGCGTCTCCCGCGGCATCGGCCGGTTTCACGATCAGCGCATGGGCTGGAAAACCGATGCGATCGGGAAAGCCGCCCAGTTCCGCGAACGAACGCACGAAAGCGTGGTCATAGGCCGGCGCGTCTTCCACCAGGCTTTCGGACACGACGATATTCCGCCGATCGTCGACCAGGACCATCAATTCGATGCCGCCGGCCGCGAACGGCATATGCGGGTGCGGGCCATAGCTTCCCTCGCTGGCAAGGCCGATCGACAGGCCCGTCTTGGCCATGCCGAGCCGTGCCTTGGCGATGACCGCCTGGCGCATGGTGCCCGCGCGGGGCACCTCGCCGGTAAACGTGCCGAGCGCGTCGGTATCGATACCGGGCGCCGGCGTCACGATCAGGCCGAGCTTGTCGAGCAGGACGGGGCCGATCGCCGCCTCCTTGCCGTGCATGGTGGCCAGCACGGCGCGCTGACCGGCATAGGGGCCTGCGCCGCGATTGGCGGCGGCTTCGGGCATGGCATTGAACGCGCTCAAAAATAGCCCTCCCGCTTTTGCCGTTCCAGCGATCCGGTATCGCCCATCCGCCCGCGCCGCTCCGACGATTGCGCCGCCAGCGTTTCGGCAAAGACTTCGGTCAGCGTGGCGGCCCGCGACGGGTCGGCGGCAGTGACCGGCCAGCAGCCCAGCGTGCGGAAGCGCACCGTTTCGAGCCGCGGTTCCTCGCCGTTGTACCAGCGCATGCGGGCCGGATCGTCGACCACCAGGCGCATGCCCTCGCGCATTACGACCGGGCGCGGGCGGGCGAGATAGAGCGGCGCGAGTTCGATGTCGCGCAGCAGGATGTAAGTCCACAGATCGTGCTCGGTCCAGTTGGACAGCGGGAATGCGCGGATCGATTGCCCGGGGGAAAGCCGCCAGTTGAAACAGCGCCACAATTCGGGGCGTTGTGCGCGCGGTTCCCAGCCGTGGCTGGCGCTGCGCACCGAAACGATCCGCTCTTTCGCGCGGCTTTTTTCCTCGTCGCGCCGCGCGCCGCCGAACACCACGTCGAACCCGCCGCTGGTCAGCGCGTGCTTCAACGGTTCGGTGCGCATGATCGTGGTGTAGACGTCGCCATGATCGAACGGATTGATCCCCTCGGCACGGCCCTGCTCGTTGGCATGGACCAGCAGGCGGAAGCCGTGGCGGGCGGCAAAGGCATCGCGGAACGCCAGGACCTCGGCAAATTCCCAGGTCGAATCGATGTGCAGCAGTGGCACCGGCGGCGGGGCCGGATGGAACGCGCGCAAGGCCAGGTGGGCAAGAACGGTCGAATCCTTGCCCCCCGAAAACAGCACCACCGGATTCTGCGCTTCGGCCACGCCATCGCGCAGGATGTGGATGGCTTCGGCCTCCAGCGCGGCAAGATGGGCCGGAAGGCCTGTCACGCCGGAACCTGTTCGGCCGGCACCGCCACCCGCGCGTCGGCAAGGCCCGGCTGCCACGCCAGATCGCCGGCATAGCGCCAGGCCATGCGGCCCTCGTCGTCCAGTGCAAAGAGATGCAGCCAGCGGTTGTCGAACAGTGCGCGAACCTGGGGATGGCGTTCCAGGATCGCGGCGATCGCCTCGCGCGGGGCTTCGACCAGGACCGCAAGCCGCAGCGGTTCGTGCGTCAGCCCCTCGCCGTCGTGCACCGACTGCCAGGGCAGCCCGGCGCGCAGGATGCCGCCGTTGCCTTCGATCACGCCAATGCCGCCGGTAACGTTGTGCAGCAGCTTGTTGCCGGCACCAAAGACTTCGGGCGCAACGGTCGAACCGTAATACTGCAGGCTGATCCAGCTGGCGACGACCACCGGGGCGGTCAGGATCAGTTCCAGCACGTCGAAGCCTTCGTCGCCGCGCCAGTCATAATCGTGGAGGAACGCCCGCCCCGCCAGATCGCGCCCGGCCGTGCGGCTGCGCGGCGCCGCCACGAAGGCCTGGCAGCCGGCAAGCGCCCATTCCGGGCGCAGTTCGGCCCAGTCGCGGGCGCGATGGGGAATGTCTTCGCCGTGCGCGGCGCGCGGCAGCCGCAGCGCCCGCTCGCCCCGTGCCAGGATGCCGGCTGCCTTGAGCCAGCGTTCCGCCTGCTCGATATCCTGCGCATGCGCGGCCGAAGGATGATCGGCGGCATAGAGCGTGATCGCGTCGGTCGTCGTGTCATGCAACGCGGCGACGAACAGCGTATCGTCGGGAACGGCGATGCCCCGTTCGGCCAGGCCCGCGCGCACGTCCGTGCCGTTGAGCAGCGCGGCAAGCAGGCGCGCGTTGACTTCCCCGGAATAACCGCCGCAGGCGCCGCAGTGCAGCGCGCTGGCATGGGGATTGTTGACGACATTGGCGCCATGCCCGGCCAGCAGCACGAGCCTGGCGAAATCCCGGGTGAGCGACATCGCCCTGAGCACGTTCGTCGCCATCGTCAGCCGGGTCTCGAGATCGAGATCGTCGGCCGGACGCGGCGCGGGATCGTTGGGCGCAGGGTTGCGTGTCAGGCCCAGCCCGTCCTGCACCAGCTTGGCGGCATAAATCGGACCGGCCGCTTCGACGAAAGCGAACGACGAGATCGCCGCCAGCTTGAACCGGCCCCAGGCCCGCTTGGCCCGCGCAGCCACCCGCGCGGCCAGATCGGCCTGCTCCATCGCCGGTGTCGGCTCGCCCGACCGGGTATGGACGCCCGGCGTCAGCAGCACCGGCAGGCGCGCCTCGACCACATCGGACGCAAAGCGGCGATGCCCGATGCCCAGGCCGAAGAAACCGGCAAAGCCGAGCGTCCGGATGCCCGGATCAAGGCTTTCCAGCGCGCGGCGGAACACTTCGGAGCGCACGTCGATGCAGAAGGCCATCTGCAGCTTGGGGCGGCCGGTTTCGATGGCGGCCGCGGGGGTTTCCGCCAGAACGGCATGGAGGCGGCGCTGTTCGGCGCGTTCGGCCGCCTCCTGCAGAAGCGCGTCGATCAGGTCGTCCTGGGTCGGGACGACAGGCTGGGCATGGGCCGCGATCGCCGCCTGCCACTCATGTTCGAGGTCGGCCGCATACTTGCGCAGCAGCGCTGCTTCCCACGTGAGGCGAATGGCGAGAAGATCGGTGACCGAGGCATCGGCTCCACCGTTGAGTTCCGCCTGCCAGAGCCGGTAGCGGGCAACCTGAGCCCAGCCGCCCAGCGTCGTCAGCAGCCGGTGGAAATAGCTTTCGAGCGCCGCTTCGGACAGGCCCAGGCTGGCAACGCCGGCGACCAGCGCGTCCTTGGCGCTGGGCGGGGCATCGGCCACGCCCTGGGCAAACCCGGCAAGGCCGGCGATTTCGGGCGTCAGGTCATGCGCGGCATAGCTTCGCCAGGCGGCATAGGCACCGCGCGGCTGCGCATCGGCCCACAGCGCCTGCCCCTGATCGAAGTATTGCGAGGCCCAGTGGCTGATCCGGTCGCCCACCATGCCGTGCCAGTCGAGCGAGGCGACCGCGCCCGCCAGTTCGGCAACCGTGGGAATGGCGCGCGGCGCTGGCGCTGCGACCGAAACCGCCTGTTTCAGCGCGGCGACGCTTGCCGGGCGAAGCGCTGCGGGCGCTGCGTCGAAAGCGGCTTGCAAATCGCTTTCGGCAATCTCGCCCGAAGCCAGCCGCTCGGCATACCAGGCCCGCGGCATGGTGACCGCGATCCCGGCGGCACGCCGCAGGCGCACGGCCGTGGTGGCGAGCGGATCGCCCGTCTGGCCCAGGAAAGGGTTGACCGCGACGCTCGAGGCAAGCGGCCAGAGCGGGGGAATGGCGCGCGCGGCGCGGTCCGCTGCGGCGATGATCGCATCGTCGGAGAGCGGAAGCGGCGAATTGGTCGCGTTCATCAGCATCGGCGTTATCCTTGGATGATTGGTTTACGACGTCTTAGAGACGGACCAGCCGCCCAGGATCCGGTCGACCGTGGCGTTGGCGTAAAGACCGTTGGAAAGGTGGACGCGCAGCCCGGCAGCAGCGGGGTGCGAGGCCCAGAGAGGGAACAGCGCCTGCGCCACGGCCACCAGCCCGAAGCTGAGCACCGCAAGTGCCATCAGCGTCCATTCCAGGCGGCCAGGAAGCGGCGTGGCGGGCAGAACGCCGGCGGTCAGCCATTCGGCAGCCGTCTGCAGCGCGAAGTATCCCACCGCGGCGGCGCTGGCATAGATCGCGGTCTTGCGCGTCAACTGGCGCGGCGCGGCATCGGCAAGCCCCTGGGCCAGCAGATAGGCGACGCCGAAGATCAGGATCGCGCCGAGCGCCAGCGCCTGGGGCGTCTTGTGCTCGAAACCGAAGGCAAGGCCGAATGCCGCACCGATGCCCGCATAGATCGCCAGGGCGATCAGGAATGCGCGGCCCACGGCCGAACCGTTGGGCACGGCAACCGGGCCGGGGCGGCGAATGGCAGCCACCTGCTCAACCGCGCCACCCGAAGCCAGAAACGCATGGGCCTTGTACAGCGAGTGGGCGACGATGTGGAGCAGGGCCAGCGGAAACAGCCCCAGGCCGCATTGCAGGACCATGAAGCCCATCTGCGCGACGGTGGACCAGGCGAGCGCCGTCTTGACCGCCGGCTGTGTCAGCATGACGAGCGCGCCGAACAGGGCCGAGAAGCCGCCCAGCATGGCCAGCACGGCCAAGACCCCGGGGGCCGTCAGCATGACGTCGGCAAAGCGGATCAGCAGGAAGCCGCCGGCGTTGATCACCCCGGCATGCAGCAGGGCGGAAACCGGCGTCGGCGCTTCCATGACTTCGGTCAGCCAGCCATGCGTGGGGAACTGCGCCGACTTGAGCGCCGCGGCAAGCGCCAGCAGGGCTGCGGCCGTTACCACCAGCCAGGATGCGCCACCGGCCCCTGCGCCACCCGTGCGGGCCAGGGCATCGATCGTGGCGATGTCGGTCGTGCCGAAGCTCGACCACAAAAGCACGGCCGCGCCGATCAGGGCAGCGCCCCCGATCGTGGAAAACAGGCGCTTCTTGCGCGCCGCGCGTTGGGCCGCCACGCGATCGGGATAAAACAGCAGCAGGCGGCGCAGCGCGAAACTGGTGACGATCCAGGCCACGACCAGCTGGACCAGATTGCCCGCCTGGACAAGCAGCAGCACGGCCGCGAGCGCGGTGCACAGCCAGCCGATGAAGTAGCCCTGCCGCGCTTCTCCGTCGAGATAGGTGCGGGCATAGCGCACGACGATCCAGCCGACGAAGGCCACCAGCACCAGCATCGTGACGCTCACCGCGTCGAGCCGGGCGGAGAGGCCGATGCCGCTCGCCCCGAGAAGCCCGCTGCTACCGGCGCCATGCAACGCCAGCAGTGCCAGCGACGCGAGGGCGATCAGCAACGCACCCAACGCCGAGCCTTCGGCAAAGGCAAGCACCAGGGCCGGGCGGCGGCCCTGCCGCACCAAGCCCATAACGGCGGCAACAAGCAGCACCAGCGGTGCGCCGAGCGGAAGCAGATAGAGCGACAAGGCAATCTCCGGGTTCGATGGCAGTCGTGATGCCGTTCGATAATCGCCGACACGATCAAAATAAAATTCATTGTTTGCAAGAAATCGTTCGCTATTATCGAACGCCATGGCAGCGCTGAATTACAACCACCTGCGGTACTTCTGGGCCGTAGCGCATGACGGAAACCTCACCCGCACGGCCAAGCGGTTGAATCTGACGCAGTCGGCGCTGTCGGTGCAGATCCGCAAGCTGGAAGAGCACCTCGATCATCCGCTGTTCGAACGGCGCGGACGGCAGTTGCACCTGACCGAGGCGGGGCAGATCGTGCTCGACCATGCCGATGCGATCTTCGCCACGGGTGAGGAACTGCTGGGCACCCTTCGCCAGACGGGCGCGGCGCGCCAGGCCCTGCGCGTCGGCTCGCTCGCCACTTTGTCGCGCAATTTCCTGATGGAATTCCTGCGCCCCGTGCTTGGCCGTACCGACATCGATCTCATCCTGCGCTCGGGCAGCGCGGGCGAACTGCTGCGCGCGCTCGAAGCGCTCAATCTCGACGTGGTCCTGCTCAACCAGGCCCCGCCGGCCGACGCGCTGACACCGCTCGTCACCCATCGCCTGGCGGAACGCCCGGTCATTCTGGTCGGCACGCCCGACCGGCTGGGAGAGACGGCAAGCCTGGCAGACCGGCTGCGCAAGCACCCGATCATCCTGCCGACGGTGGACAACAGCGTGCGCAGCGGGTTCGACGCGCTGGCGGACCGCCTGGGCGTCAGGCTGCAGATCGTGGCGGAAGTGGAGGACATGGCGATGATGCGCCTTCTCGCCCGCGAGGACATCGGCCTTGCCGTTCTCCCCCGCATCGTCGTCAAGGACGAAATTGCGGCGGGCGTGCTGGTGGAAGGCGATCAGTTGCCCGGCATCGTCGAGACGTTCTTTGCCGTGACCATGGCGCGGCGCTTTCCCAATCCCCTGGTCCCGCTGCTACTGCAACCGGCGACCGCGCCGGAGGGGCGATAGCCGTCAAGGATCGCCCTCAATTCGCTGCGCGCGATGTGCCCGGGTTCAGGGCCTGGCCGATCGTCAGGGCCAGCCGCCGTGCGATATCTCCCCCTGGATCCAGCGTGGGATTGAAAATCGTGACGTTGATACCGATCGCGCGGCCACTGCCGAGGCTGGTCCGCAGGGCGATTGCCAGATCGTTCCACGACAGGCCGTCTTCCATGCGGTAATCGACTGCCGGCATGATCGCGTCATCGAGCACGTCGACATCCAGGTGGATCCAGAAGCCGTCGGCGCCGGGCGCCGTTAGCAGCGCGACCGCCTGGTCGGCCGCCGCCGCGATGCCCAGCGACCGGATGGTCGGCAACTCGAACCGGTGGATCGGGGTATCTTCCACGCGCTGGCTGCCGTGTGCCTCGGCATCCTTGCCATCGCGCCGGCCGAACAGGACGACGTCTTCGTGGCGTATCAGCGGCCGCCTGCCTTCCAGATCCGTCAGGATGCGCGGACCGTGTCCGGTGGCAAGGGCCAGGTCCATCGAAGCCGCCTCGCCATTGGGCTCGGCTTCGGGCTGATAGAAGTCCGCGTGGCCGTCAAGAAAAAGAAGCCCATGGCGGCCGCGCCGGCGCAGCGCGAGCAGATTGCCCAGCAGGATCGAGCAATCACCCCCGAGCACGACCGGAAACGCCCCTTCGTCAAGCAGAGCGCCGACGCGATCGGCAACGGCGCAGGAATAGTCGGCAATGGCCTGCGGATTGCGCAGCCCCGTCGCCGGATCGCGCGCCGGTTGGTAGGGAGGTGGCGGCACCCGCCCCGCGTGGCGGGCACCAAGCAGATCGTCAAGGCCGGCGCGCAGCAGCGCTTCGGGCAGCAGTTCGACACCCTCGGGCGAAAGACCGAGCGGCGAAGGGGCTTCCAGAATGGCGAAATCCTGCCCGGTCATCGACATCTTCCTGGGAGCGCCGGCCGGATGATCGGGGAGCGGCCGGGAATGGTCTGGACTCTACAAATCCAACCAACCCAGCAGCCAGAACACCGTTCCCATCGCCAGGTAGCACACTATCAGGCAGCCCGCATCGATCATGGCCAGACGGGCCGATACGCGCTGCTGGGCATAGCTGATCCACAGCGCGGGAATGACGAATGCACCGGCAAGGCCGCCCGACATCATGAAATAGAGCCATGGCTTGGCCGCCAGCGTGACCGGCCCGACGCGGGCGAACATGTGGCCCATCATCGTGGCGGTCACCAGCAGCAGTGCCGCGGTGATCGCCAGCGTGCGCCAGGGCGCGGTGCGCAAGCCCAGGCCGCCCGGCCCCACTTCGGCCAGGCGTGCCCGCCCGAACAGCGGGCCATACCACAGCCCCTGCACGATCAGCGCCACCACCACGGCCAATACGACTGCCAACCAGTTTACCGGACCCATCGCGTTTTTCCCCGTACCGCGCCCCCGTGTTGCGCCCCCGTTGCACGCCCCCCGGCGCGCTCCCTTGCTGCACGATGCCTAAACCCGGGCGCAGCAAAGCGCAAACATGCATCAGGATACCATCGCTTTCCATTCACGACCCGTCGCAACGGCTGCTGTTGTCCACCGCGAATGCATCACGCGTGACGCGCGGCGCTTTTGCGCGTATGGGCGCGCGCACGATGGCCCTTTTTTCTTCCGATTCCCGCAACAGCACCGCCACGCCCGCACCCGAGCCCAAGCGCGTGGGCATGGTCAGCCTGGGCTGCCCCAAGGCGCTGGTCGATTCCGAACGCATCCTTACCCGCCTGCGCGCCGATGGCTATGCAATGAGCCCCGACTATGCCGGGGCCGATGTGGTACTGGTCAACACCTGCGGCTTTCTCGATTCGGCCAAGGAGGAGAGCCTCGCCGCAATCGGCGAGGCAATGGCCGAAAACGGCCGCGTGATCGTGACCGGCTGCATGGGCAACGAGGCCGACGCGATCCGCGCCCGTTTCCCCGATGTGCTGGCCGTCACCGGCGCGCATCAGTACGAAGCGGTGGTGGGAGCCGTGCACGAGGCGGCGCCGCCGGCCATGGGGCCTTACTTCGATCTCATTCCCCAGGCGCTCGACGATATGGGCGGCGTCAAGCTCACCCCGCGGCATTACGGCTATCTCAAGATTTCCGAAGGCTGCAACCACGCCTGCACGTTCTGCATCATTCCCGATCTGCGCGGCAAGCTGGCCAGCCGGCGGATCGACGCCGTGCTGCGCGAGGCGGAAAAGCTGGTGGCCGCCGGCACCCGCGAACTGCTGGTGATCAGCCAGGATACCTCGGCCTATGGCGTGGACGTGGGCCATGAAACGCGCGCCTGGAAAGGCCGCGACGTCCGCACGCACATGACCGACCTGGCGCGCGAACTGGGCCAGTTGCGCACTCCCGAAGGCCAGGTGCCGTGGGTCCGGCTGCACTATGTCTATCCCTATCCCCACGTCGATCAGGTCATTCCGCTGATGGCGCAGGGCTTGCTTACGCCCTATCTGGACATCCCGTTCCAGCACGCCAGCCCCAAAGTGCTGCGCGCGATGCGGCGCCCCGCGAACGAGGCCAAAGCGCTCGACCGCATCCGCGCCTGGCGGGCCATCTGCCCCGATCTGGCGATCCGCTCCAGTTTCGTGGTCGGCTTTCCCGGCGAAACCGAAGCGGATTTCCAGTACCTGCTCGATTGGCTCGATGAAGCCCAGCTCGATCGCGTCGGTGCCTTCCGGTTCGAGCCGGTCGCCGGCGCGGCCGCCAACGCCCTGCCCGATCCCGTGCCCGAAGCAGTGAAGGAGGAACGCTATGCCCGGATCATGGCCCGGACCGAGGCGATCAGCGCCGCACGCCTGGCCGCCAAAGTGGGCCGCACGATCCGCGTGATCATCGACGACGTCGGCGAGCCGGACGAGGATGGCGACATCGGCGCGACCGGCCGCAGCCAGGCCGATGCCCCGGAAATCGACGGCGCGGTCTATCTGCGCAACGTGCCCGAAGCCTTGCGGGCCGGCGATTTCGTGGACGTGGTGGTCGAAGACGCCGATGCGCACGACCTGTTCGGAGTGATCGCCTAGGCAAAAGTCGGGTTCTCGGCCGCGTTCTCGGCCGCACTGTCGCGCGGACGCACATAGACGCGGGCCACCAGCGGAAACCGCGCGGCAACCTCGGTCTCGATCGCCAGCACGATGCGCTCCACGTCGCGGGCGGTGATCGCGTCCTCGAAATCGGCACTGATGATCGCCGTGACCATTGTCGGCGCGCTGTGCACGGTAAGCACTTCGTGCACGCGGACCACTCCGGCATGGGCGGCAGCGCAGGCGCGGATGGCAGCCACCAGCCGGGGATCGGCGCTTTCCCCGATCAGCAGGCCCTTGGCCTCGTAGAGCAGGATCAACGCCAGGCCGCCCAAGACCAGCCCGATCAGGACCGAGGCGAGCCCGTCCCATACAGGATTGCCGGTGACGAGGCTGAGGCCGAGGCCCGCCGCCGCCAGCACCAGGCCGGTGAGCGCGCCCGAATCCTCCAGCAGGATCACCAGCGTGGGCGCGTCCTTGGTATCGCGGATCGCTGCCCACAGGGTGCCGCGCCGGCCACGATTGAAATCGCCCAGGGCAGCCAGGATCGACCAGCCTTCCAGCGCGAACGCCACCCCCAGCACGACGAAAGCGATCAACGGGCTTTCGGCGGGCACCGGATCGAGGATATGCAGCACGCCTTCATAGATCGAAACCCCCGCTCCCAGCGCGAACACCAGGATGGCGACGATGAAGCTCCAGAAGTAAAGCTCGCGCCCATAACCGAACGGATGCAGCGCGTCGGCCGGCTTTACGGCACGGGCACGGCCATGCAGCAGCAGCAACTGGTTGGTCGAATCGACCAGGCTGTGGACGCCTTCGGTCAGCATCGCAGACGACCCGGTCAGGGCAGCGGCAGCGAACTTTGCCACGGCAATGCCCAGGTTTGCCCCCAGGGCGATCAGAATGGTGCGTGTCGATCCGCCAGCCATGCGCGTCGATGTCCCTTACTGCCGATCGTCGAAAGCCGTCGAAAGCCGCGGCCCCTGGAGTCGGAACGCCCAAAGGCACTATCCGGCACGCCCGATTGCCGCAGATCGGCGTTTCGGCTTGCTTTACAGCCAGCCCATCCTGCGGAACCGCCAGTAAAGCCCGCCGCAAACCGTCGCGATCAGGCCCAGCACCATGAAATAGCCATAGCGCCACTTGAGCTCGGGCATGAAATCGAAATTCATGCCATAGATGCCGGCAATCGCCGTGGGCACCGCCAGAAGCCCGGCCCAGGCGGCAAGCTGGCGGGTCATTTGGCCCTGGCGGTGCTGTTCGAGCAGGCTGGCGGTTTCGACAATGGCGGCCAGCGTCTCTTTCAGCCCGCGCATGCGCGCCATGGCGCGGCGTACATGGTCGAGCACGTCGCGAAACCAGATCCGCGCCGTTGGATCGACGAGCGCCAGTTCTGCTTCGGCCAGCCGCTGGCACACTTCCTCCATCGGCCCGATGATCCGCTCGAACCGGCGCAGTTGCCGGCGCAGGCGGAATATCCGGCGGATCGTCCGCTGGTCGGGAAAGGCGTCGATCGCCGCTTCCTCCATGCCGTGGGCCACCGTTTCGAGCGCGTCCATGATCGGCAGATAGCCATCGACGATGAAATCGAGGACGGCGTGCAGCACGTAGTCCGCGCCTTCGGCCAGGCGTTCAGGATTGGCCTCCAGCGTGGTCCGCAGGCCCAGGTGAGCGCGGGTCGAACCGAACCGCACCGAGATGATGAAATCGGCACCCAGGAAAAAGGCGGTCTGGCCATAGCTGAGCGTTTCGTCGGGCTCCAGCGAAGCAGTGCGCGCCACCACGAACAGGTGCCGCTGATACTGGTCCAGCTTGGGCATCTGCTGCGGGCTGAGCGCGTCTTCCACCGCCAGGGGATGCAGGCCATAGTGTGCGGCCAGGCGCTCCATCTCGTCATGGGCCGGTTCGCACAGGCCGATCCAGTCGAACGCGCCATCCGGCACAGCGGAAAAGCCTTTGTCCAGATCGAGCGGGCGGGCGATCCGCGCGAGCGTATGGCCGGAAGGGTCTTGCACATAGCGGCGCGCGGCGATGATCGTCATGCCCGCCTATGTGCCAATGGCACGGCGAAAGCGCAATCGGGCTGGCATTTGCGCGGTTCGGCCCTACTTCAGGCCATGCCATGACCACCGCGCCGCGCCCGCCCGATCTCGATCTTGCCATCATCGGCGCGGGGATCAGCGGGATCAGCATGGCGGCGCACATTGCCCGCGATTGCCCGCAGCGCAGCTTTGCCGTGCTCGAACGCCGCGCCGCCATCGGTGGCACCTGGGACCTGTTCCGCTATCCCGGCGTGCGTTCCGACAGCGACATGCACACGCTGGGCTTCGGCTTTGCGCCATGGCGGGGCGCCGATGCGATTGCCGATGGCGATGCCATTCGCGATTATTTGAACGATGTCGTCTCATTATTCGGCCTGCGACGGCATATTCGCCTGGGTACGCGGGTGACGCAGGCCGACTGGGACAGCCAGGCCGCGTGCTGGCGCCTTGCCCTGATCGACCAGGCCGGGCGGGAAAGCGCCCTTTCGGCCCGTTTCCTGGTGCTCGCGGCCGGTTATTACGATCACGACGCCGCCCATGATCCGGCCTTGCCAGGGCAAGCCGGCTTTGCCGGGCGCATCGTCCATCCCCAGTTCTGGCCGCAGGACCTTGACGTGCGGGGGCAGCGCGTGGTGGTGATCGGATCGGGCGCGACAGCGGCGAGCCTGGTGCCCGCGCTCGCCGCACAAGGGGCGCAAGTCACCATGCTGCAGCGCACGCCCACCTGGTTCATCGCCCGGCCGCGTCACGACCGGCTCGGCCGTGCGCTTCATCGCGTTCTGCCCGCGCGTGCCGCCAGCGCCCTGCTGCGGGCCTGGAATATCCGCGTCAGCGCCTGGTTCTATGCCTATGCCCGCCACGCGCCCGATAGGGTGGGCGCCTGGCTGAAGCGGCGGACGGCACGCGCCCTCGGCCCGGCCTGGGACGAAGCGGCGTTCACCCCGCCCTATGGCCCCTGGCAGCAGCGGCTGTGCCTCGTGCCCGATGGCGATCTGTTCGCCGCCGTCCGTTCGGGCCGGGCACGGATCGTGACCGGCGCGATCGCGCAGGTGGGGCACGATGGCCTCGATCTGGCAGATGGACGACACCTGCCTGCCGACGTGATCGTCAAGGCCACCGGGCTCAAGCTGGCCATAGCCGGCAAGATCGCGCTCCATCTCGATGGCGTGCCGGTCGATCCGGCGGCACATGTCCACTACAAGGACTGCATGCTCTCGAACTTGCCCAACCTGGTGCAGATCTTCGGCTATCTCAACGCATCGTGGACCTTGCGCGCCGATCTGGTGGCCGCGTTCACCGTGCGCGTGCTCGATCACATGGCGCGGACCGGAACGCAGATTGCCACGCCCGTGCTGCCGGCCGACCACGGGCTGGAATTCGACGAGACCCTGGCATTTTCGTCGGGCTATCTCCAGCGCGGCTGGGCGATCATGCCGCGCAGCACGACAGACAGGCGCTGGCGCCTGAACCATGATTACCTGGCCGACCGCGCGTTCCTGCGGCGCGACCCGGTGGAAGACGGCGTGCTGCGGTTCGACCGCGCTCCGCATACGCTTGCGCCAGCGCCCGATTACGCTATCGGTGGTGCCCGATGAGCGACGCTTCCCGCATCTGGACTGCCGCCCTGCTGGTGATCGGCGACGAAATCCTGTCAGGGCGCACGCACGACAAGAACATCGCCCAGGTCGCCACCTGGCTCAACGTCCAGGGCATCCGGCTCAAGGAAGTGCGCGTGGTCGCCGACGATCTGGCCGCCATTGTCGAGGCGGTGAACGCGCTGCGCGCGCGCAACGACTATCTGTTCACCACCGGCGGCATCGGCCCCACCCATGACGACATCACGGTGGATGCCGTGGCGGCCGCCCTGGGGGTGGAAGTGGTGATCCACCCGGCGGCGCGGGCCATGCTGGAAGACTATTACGCATCGCGCGGCGGCCTGACGGAGGCGCGGCTGCGCATGGCACGGGTGCCCGCCGGGGCCAGCCTGATCGAAAACGCGCTGTCCGGGGCCCCCGGCATCGCTGTCGCCAATATCCACCTGCTGGCCGGCGTGCCGCATATCGCCGCCGAAATGCTTGCGGCGCTGACCGGCAAGCTGGACGGCGGGCTGCCCGTACTGTCCGACACGATCGGCTGCTGGGTGACGGAAAGCGAAGTGGCAGACCTGTTGCGCGAGACCGAGCAGGCCCATGCCGGCTGCCAGATCGGATCCTATCCGTTCTTCCGCGAGGGACGCGTGGGCGCCAACTTCGTCATCCGCGCCACCGACCAGGCCGTGATCGATGCCTGCGCCGCCGATCTTCTGGCCGGGCTTGCCGTGCTGGGTCGGCAGGGCGTGCCGGGCGGAATCTGACCGGAATCGGTTGAATTCTCCTGGACTTGGCCAGCGCTGCCGGGATTATCGGTGCATGACGGGGGATGACGTGAGCAAGCGGCATAGGGCGGCCATGGTGGCCGGGCAGGAAACGGTTTCGGCCATGCTTTCGATAGCGTCTCCCGCGCTCGTTGCCGCCTTGCTTGCTGCGACGCCGGCCCTCGCCGCGCCCTCTTCCATGCGGGAAGTGATCGTGGCAAGCCCGGCGCCATGGGTCGTGCCCCCGCCGCCGGCTGCCGTCACCGCGCCGTCGACCGACGCCGCGCTGGCGGTGATCTATAGCGATACGCAGTACCTGGCCGGCGCTGATGGGCTGCAGGCCTATACGGCCGTGCGCTTTCGCATCGCCAAGCCGCAGGGCCTCGACGCCGGGAACCTTACGCTGACCTGGTCGCCCGATTCCGGCAGCATGGTGTTGCATCGCCTGCGCGTGTTCCATGCGGGCGAACCGCGCGACCTGACGCGCACGGCCAGGTTTGCGGTGATGCAGCGCGAAAAGAACCTGGAGCTTGCCGCGCTCGACGGGCGGTTGACCGCCGCCTATCAGGTTCCCGGGCTGGAAGTGGGAGACGAGGTGGAACTGGCCACCACGGTGACGGTGAAAGACCCGACGCTGCCCGACGCACGCGGCGATCTGTACCTGTTGCCGCAGGGCAGCGCGACCGGCACCTTTCGCCTGCGGGTAAGCTGGCCGCAGAACCGGCCGCTGCGCTGGCAGAGCACGCCCGACGTCAGGCCCGTGCCGTTTTCGACCGGGAACGGCATGAGCGGTATCGCGGTGGACATGCACGACCCCGATCCGCCGGCCGACGTACCCCAGGGCGCGCCGCCGCGCTATCGCTGGCGGCGGCTGGTGGAATTCACCAATTACCCCAGTTGGCCGGATTTCTCGCGCCGGCTGTTCCCGCTTTACGAGACGGCCGCCCATCTGGCGCCGGGCAGCCCGCTCAGGGCCGAAATCGCGCGGATCGCGGCCGCTTCCGACGACCCGGCCAAACGCGCCGAGGCGGCCCTGCGCCTGGTGCAGGAACAGGTGCGCTATGTCTATGTCGGCATGGATGGCGCCAATCTGACGCCGGCGGGCGCGGACGAGACCTGGCAGCGCCGTTTTGGCGATTGCAAGGGCAAGAGTGTGCTGCTGCTGGCCCTGCTGCGCGAACTGGGCATCGATGCCCAGCCGTTTCTGATCCAGACCAAGGGCGGTGACGGGCTGTCCGATCGCCTGCCGAACCCCGGGCTGTTCGATCACGTCGTGGTCGGCGCGTTTATCGATGGCAAGACGGTGCTGCTGGATGGCACGCGACTGGGCGATCGCACGCTCGCGACGATCGTGCCCCCGCCCTGGCGACAGGCTTTGCCGATCACCCGCGAAGGCGCCTCGATCCGCCCCCTCGATACCCCGCCACCGACATTGCCGCATTTCCTGGCCGTGCTCGATATCGATGCCAGCGCCGGCATGGACGCGCGGGCCAAGGTGCGCGTGCGCCATATCGTGCGCGGGGACGAAGCGCTGCAGGTGCGCGGCTATCTTTCCAGCCTGCCGGCGGCAGACGCCGAACGGGCTCTGCGCAAATACTGGCAGGCGCGGGAAAACTGGCTGGTGACCGACAAGGTTTCCTGGGAAGCGGACGATGCCCACGGCGCCATGGTGCTGAACGCGCAAGGCATGGGCGACATGGACTGGGAGGACCTGGGCGATGGCACCCATCGCTATACGATACAGGGGGCCGGCTTTTTCCCGCCCGACCGGCTGCGCCGCCCGGCCGACCAGGATCAGACACTGCCCTATGAAACCGATTATCCAAAGTTCCGCTGCTGGGCGACCACCGTGCGCCTGCCGCCCCCGGGCACCGCGCGGGCGTGGCACTATCACGCCGCGCCGGTCGATCGTTCGCTCGGCGGTGTCGCCTATTTGCGCAAGGCGGGGTTGACGGCCAACGTGATGCGCACGGTGATGAGCCGGCGGGTACTGGTGCCTGAAATCAGCGCCAGGCAGGCGGCCGATCTCAACCGCCAGATCCCCGGCTTCGACAACGATACCTCGTCGATTTACGATGAGCCCACGTTCAAGGGCGCGGCGCAGCCCGGCGACGATCCGGCGCCTTTTGCCGATGACACAGACTGGCTGGCCGCCAGGACGCCCTGCACCGCGCCATGACAAGCGCCCTCAGGGGCCTCTGGGGCCTCGTCGCGACAGCGACCGTTCTGGCGCCTCTGCTGGCGGCTCTGGCCGGCTGCATGCCGACGCGGCTGCCCGCGCTCGAAGCGGCGCTGGCCGCCCGGCCCAGCGCCACGGCCACCCTGGCGCAATGGTGCGCCACCCGGCGCCTGGCCGATCCCGCCACGATCCGCGCCCAGGCCGACCGCACCCCGCGCCCGGTCCCGTCCGGCGTCCGCGCCGCTCTGGGCGTGGGCGCAGAGGAGCCACTGGGCTTTCGCCACGTGCGGCTGTCGTGCGGAGGCGCGGTCCTGTCGGATGCGCAGAACTGGTTCGTGCCGGCGCGGCTGGCCCCGGCCATGGTGGAAACGCTCGCCACCACCGACACGCCGTTCGGCACCGTCGCGGCGTCCCTGCACTTCACCCGCCAGCGCCTCGCCACGCGGCGCGGCCGGCTGGCGGAATGCCCGCCCGGCACCGTACTCTCGCACCGCGCCCTGCTACGCCATCCCGATGGCCGCGCGATCAGCCTGGCGGTGGAATGCTACACCCGCGCGAGTGTGCGCTGAGGGGGGGCGGGGTGGCCGTTTTCGACCAATGCCGGTCGTTCACCCCCGACACGCTTAGCGTCCGGTTGTGCCGAATCTTGCCGTTGGCTTGTGACCGATTATCTCGGTCAAAAGCGCCGACAATCCGGACAGTCGCGCTTCAGGTTGCCGTGATCGATTGCTGCCCATCGTTCATTACGCATTTGGAGTCAGAAAGATATGGTCGGGCGTGGTGAGAAAAAGCGCGGGCAAAAATATAATAATCGTATTCTTTGCGTGTATTTAACACCAAGCGGTCTACCCGCGATCAAATTTCGGCAGCCCGTTCCATTGCTCCCCATCAAGTAAACGGCCCGCAGCCTTTTTCCCTATTCTTAACATGGTCGTTCCGTCAGATGCGGCCGCGTGCCTAGCCTTGGCGAGGTTTAAGCCTTGCCCGGGGGCCCAGTCACCCCATTGCTTGAAGTGGAACGGAATATCGGTCGCCATGCACTCATTTAACAAAGACCTAAACCATGACGGGCTCGAAAGCCGGGCATTGGGGCCGCTCTCCCCACCGGTAATGACCCAGTGGATGTATGGAGCCCAAGGTCCAAGCTTTACCGGTCCGAGCAGTGGTTCGGCTGATATGAAGCGGACTTTAGCTGGTAGGCGCGCCAATGCTGGAAGCCGCTCGTCCGCCCATTCCTGATCTTCGGTCGTTGTGCCGATCCAAACGTTGTCCGGCCAGCTGTCGCCCCAAGGTGTTAGCTGGCGCACCAGGTCCGGTCGTTTGGTGAGGAGGAGCCAGTCAAGGCCTGCAGTCTTACCGATCAGTTCCCATAGCTTCTCGCGCTCACCGTCAAGGTCTCTGCGGTCTTCGAACACGTCTGCCATCGACGCGCAAAACACGCGTGGGCGTTCGCCAGAGGCGAGGGCGGCACGGTTCCAGGCAAGCGGCTCGGCCCAATGCTTGGGTCCGAAGAAGCGCCTTTCGGAATTGATGCCCCAAACATTCTTTCCGAGGCGCTTAGACCAGCTTTCAGCGTAGCAGAACTTGCAAGCAGGGGACATTTTCACGCAGCCCCACCAGGGGTTGAACGTGTGGGTCGTCCACTCGATCCTGGAATTCTTTGCCACTGCTATTTCCTATCCGAATTCATCGTCACGCCTTGCGTCACGCTCGTCAAGGAAAACGGGTTACAGCATGAGAGCTGTGACCGTTGGATTGTCTGTTCCAAAGTGCTCTTTCAGCAACGTGAGAAGATGGCCCCTGAACTGCTGAGCCTGGGCTCTCAGTTGCTGGTACTCCTCAGATTCCGTCTGGACTGATTGTGGCTGGGAAAGCGCTTCGCGTACCTTGGGATCGTCGAGAGCGCTCAGAAATCTGGCGTAGAGTTCAAGGGCTGGGCTTGCCTTGTCGCCGGCGAGCTTCGTCAAGCGCTCGTAAGCGGGCACAGCCAGCAACTCCGACAACTTTGCGATCTTCGCATTGCGCTCCAGTCCGTGCGTTGCTCCCACGGCCATTACACCCGCAAAGAACAGGAGCATGCGTGAGAAGCGCAGCTTGATGAGCCGGATTTCGCGTGGCTTGTTGTCACTCTGAACCTTGTATTCGAAATCTACGCAGATGGTCCGCCAGTAGCGGATGATGTCGTTGAGGAGGAACATGCAGATCTGGTCCGCCCGAATATTCGGAGCCACATACTGCGTGAGCAGACGCGTCCGGGCGTCATTGAAGCCGCTCTCGTTGTACAGCCATTCGCCCTCCAGCAGGAGGAGCATGCGGCGCGTGATGAACTCGTTTTTATCATCCATGCCGCCAATGGTCTGGCTCAGATAGCTCACGCTCAGGGGCGCTTCAAATACACCGCCATTTGCAGGCATTTTGAATCCGGCTGCCCGAAGACGCGTGCGCAACACTTCCTGCGCCGAGTTTGCATCAGCGATCGCATCCTTCCTGTAGAGGACAAAAAGATCAACGTCAGAGCCGCTGGTGGCTTCTCGCCTCGCGTAGCTACCGTTGACGCCTACGATCAGTTGCTGATTGTCGCCGATGATCTCACGAGCAACTTCCCTCATTTTGGCTAGGTCTGCTTCGGACCGGTTCGAGGTATCGGCGAATACAGCTGCCGCATCATGGCTTAAAGTCATGCCGTCGCGGCCTTTGTAATCATGTTTTTCCCTACCAGTTCAGCAATTGATATGCTTCTGCTCAGCTTGGTCTGAACGTAGCGCTTGCTCAAGTCGGCCGCTGTGCAAACCGTCGTGCTTTCGTTCACAGAAAAATGCCGAACGGGTGCTCTTACAGCATGGTCGAAAATCTTCGGGTTCTTCTCGGACAGACGATTCAGGGCGCGGCGCTTGGATGATCGGGCCCAGGCAAAGATGCTGAACAAGCTAGGCTGGTGGCTTCGCAGTTGTTCTTCGTTCCATAGGAAGTTTCTGGGCCGGAACTGTGCTATTTCGAGGGACATGTAGGCTTGCGCAAGGCCGTCAAACAGCAAACCGCTTGGGTGATGAATGATCAGGTTGTAGACGCTGTCCTTCAGTCGCCAGAACTCATCCGCAGCCTTGGCGGGCCATGCTGATTCCGCCGCGATCAATGCCACCAGGCGCTTTGGATTGAATGGGCGTGTCGCTTTGGCCGCAAAAAGCCTCGAGCGGCTGATGCCTTCGATGGTGTCGAGATTGATGGGGCTGCCAAAGAGGAAGGCATGCGGCCCGGTATGCGTGCCATCGACCATCGCAACGACCTCGTCGAGATCGATCTTGTAGGCCCGCATGATCTCCTGGATTTCCGAACCAAGAGCGGTCTTGCCTTCCAGGATAGCCGTTCCGGCCTTGTGGTGATTTATGCCGAAGTTGGCGTTGAACACGGGTTCGAGCGTGTGGGACAGCGGTCCGTGGCCGATATCATGGAGAATGCCCGCAGCCGCCAGGATCCGGCTGTCGTACCGGTTTAGATCGCGAATATCAGCATAGAGCAATGCGAGCTCGGCCACACCCAGCGAGTGATCATAGCGATTGTGGCGCCGACGGTGAAAGTCGGCGCCACTGGGTGCCCGGATATAATCGAGCGCGCCAAGGAAGCCGATATTCTTCAGTCGCTGCAAAGGCCGCGTATGTGCGAGTTCAGCTAAGAACGGATCGGCAAAGACACGTTCTTCCGCATCCACGAGAAGCGGTGGGCTGGGGGGGAGTTCAGGAAACAGCGGCAGCCGCTCCCACTCATCATCGTCCCGCCAAACGGTGTCCACAGTTCTCTCTCGCCGAATTCAGATCCATGCCGTCGATGCCGGACATTCAGGGAGCCTAGCATCACCAGGTTAACGAGCCAAGCTAGGGTTGGCTCCTGCCTGTTGGGAAGTTTGAATTCAATCGGCTGAACAGGGACGGTTGACGAGCCAGCATGATACGGTCGGACCAGGTGACCGTTTGCGTGCGAGGCTTGTCCTTACCCAGGTCGTCCTCGATCCGGATTTCGCCCTCGTCTCGCAGGGAGATCAAGACCTCCTCGAAGATTTCGCGGGTAACGGGCGTGTCGTTGCAATGATTGCCGAACAGCGTCTCGAGGGACGGAGCAACGTCCGAATCGATTGCAGTACGGATCTTGTGCGGGATCTGTTCCATCAGGACCTTGTGAGACAGGCGCCTGGAGTGGGCATCGAATGTGTATGGTAGCAGAAGCTGATCCGGATGAGCCGCATTGGCAAAGCCAAGCGCTTGCAGGCCTGCGCCTCCATGGTGGAGCGAGATGGTGTTTTCCTGCCAGTGGATGTTGCCGATCACGTTTCGCGCCTCACGGTGGCGAGAAAGGTGCAGGAACCAGTAGCTTCTGTGAGCCTCGGGCGAGTAAATAAAGAAGGGGGAGTAAAACTCCGCTCCGGTCTGCTGCTTGAGGTGTTGGTACAGCGTGTTCTGGATCAGAGTCCGCCAGCCCGGACCTTCCCCTTTCTCAGTGGTAAGCTCCGAGATGAAGCCAGGATCAAGATTGACATCCCGGTAGCTGCGTTGCTCGAGACGCGTCTCACTCATGTAGTCGATGAGGCTGTCGACACTGAAGGTCAGAAAGATCTCGGCCTTCTCCAACTGGCCGAGAATCTTGCGCATCGATCCGAACGCGACATCGCTCCAGCCATATTGATCCAGAAGCCAGATCGATCTTCCCCGCTGTGGCGATCGCTTGCGCACGAGGCTGATGGCGTCGTTGACGCGGTCGTTGAAATCGTCGGTCCATATGTGGATGGTCTTGTCGAGCCGCCCCCTGAACGGGGAGGCTTCGATCTCCGCACGAAGATAGTCCGTGTGAAAGCGATGGAGATCCACGAACACGAACTCGGTGCGGATCTCGAAGCCCTTCGGGCGCGTGCGATTCAGGACTTCCTGAGCTTCTGCAATCGCATTCAAGAGGACGAGAGGAGAGCCTGGCACGTCGCGGTTGTTGAAGCGATACCTGCCGCCGCCACAGTAGCCATCGATGATGGTCAGATTTAGCCTCTCTTGAACCGGAGTGGCCGTGCAAACTTCGATATAGCGCCTGATGTAGCGATCCAAGATGCGATGCTTTGCAAGACTGTGACCGCCGATTTCGGGCGGTGCTTCGCCCGTTCGCCAAGTGTAGTGTTTCTTTGCCATTTGCTGAGCATCATACACGACAGCGACCACCTCGGAAAGCAGCATGCCAACTGAACCGCGGCGGATTGGCCCTCGGCTCCCGATTCCGAGTGAATCGAGCCTGCCTTTGCTGGACTAAAAACTTGGTTGCACTTCAGGTGCGCCAGCGGGAGGCGCGAACACTGCTGAAGCACTGGCCACGTCATTGCTTGTTAGGCCGAGATGGTTTGCGGCATGCTGGCGACAGTTCGCAGGCGTTGTAATTTCGTAACCTGCCGTTCCGGACTGTCCGCAAGCCCTGACATAGGAGAGAAGGCTTGTGCGGGCCGACAAATGGCCGGTTTCGGCGTCTTCAGACGTTCCCAGGAGCAGCGGCGATTGGCAGAAACGTCCCAAACCCAGCCTCCGCCCGGACGCTCCAACAGCTCATCCCGCGCAAACGGAAAGAGGCCGGGAAGGCAATCCTTCCCGGCCTCGTATTCCTGCATCTTCAGCGCGGCGGTCTTAGCTGCCGTGCACCTGGGCTACGTCGATCTTGAGGCCGGGGCCCATCGACGAGGACAGACCGACCTTGCGGACGTACTTGCCCTTGGCGCCCGAGGGCTTGGCCTTGACGATCGCATCGACGAACGCGTCGAAGTTGGCGCGCAGGGCTTCGTTCGAGAACGAGAGCTTGCCGATGCCGCCGTGGATGATCCCGGCCTTTTCGACGCGGAATTCGATCTGGCCGCTCTTGGCGGACTTGACCGCATCGGCGACGTTCGGCGTCACGGTGCCGAGCTTGGGGTTGGGCATCAGGCCCTTGGGGCCGAGCACTTTGCCGAGACGGCCGACGAGGCCCATCATGTCGGGCGTGGCGATCACGCGGCCGTAATCGAGATTGCCGGCCTGCATGTCTTCCAGCAGGTCTTCGGCGCCGACGCGATCGGCCCCGGCGGCCAGTGCCGCCTCGGCCTTGTCGCCGCGCGCGAACACCGCAACCTTGACGTCCTTGCCGGTGCCCGAGGGCAGGCTGACCATGCCGCGCACCATCTGGTCGGCATGGCGCGGATCGACGCCCAGGTTCAGCGACACTTCGAGCGATTCGTCGAACTTGGCGCTCTTGAGGTCCTTGAGCAGCTGGATCGCTTCGTCCACGCTGTAGAGCTTCTGGTTGTCGCCCAGCTTCGCGGTCAGGGCCTTCTGCTTCTTGGTCTGCTTTGCCATTGGATCAGCCCTCCACAACCTGCAGGCCCATCGAACGGGCGGAACCCTCGATGATCTTGGCGGCCTGCTGGATATCGTTCGCGTTCAGGTCCTTCATCTTGGCCTGGGCGATCTCTTCCAGCTGCGAACGCGTGATGGTGCCGGCCGAAGCCTTGCCCGGAGTCTTGGAACCCGACTTGATGCCCACGGCCTTCTTGATGAAATAGGTGGCGGGCGGCGTCTTGGTCACGAACGTGAACGAGCGATCGGCATAGACCGTGATCACGGTCGGCAGCGGCGTGCCCTTTTCCACTTCCTGCGTGGCGGCGTTGAATTCCTTGCAGAAACCCATGATGTTGACGCCGCGCTGACCCAGCGCGGGGCCGATCGGCGGCGAAGGCTTGGCTTCGCCGGCATTGATCTGAAGCTTGATGTAGCCTTCGATCTTCTTGGCCATGATGGCCTCCTTTTCTTCCTGTTGAGGCCGCAAGGCCCCGCAGAGTAAGCGGTGATAGCGAGCGGCCGGGGCCGCTCTACCGCACGGATACGCATGGGGCCGAAGCCGTCATGCGAAGCAGGCGCCCTTAGCAGGCATGGCCGCAATTGCAACCGGAAAGCACCGGCGGGAGGGGTGGCCGGAAAGGGTGGAAGCAAAGGACCGGCCGATAGGACCGGCGCCCGCCCCCGACAGGAGCGGGCGAACGCGACCGGCCTTACTTGACCAGCTCGACTTCGTCGAAGCCCAGTTCCACCGGAGTGGCGCGGCCGAAAATGGAAACCGAAACCTTGACGCGGTGCTTGTCGAAATCCAGTTCCTCCACCACGCCGTTGAACGAGGCGAAGGGGCCGGCGTTGACCTTGACCGAATCGCCGATTTCGTAATCGACGGCCACCTGGCGGGTGGGTTGGGCGGCGGCCTGCTCGCGCGCGCCGAAATAGCGCGCGGCTTCCTTTTCGGAAATCGGCTGCGGCTTGCCGTTGTGGCCCAGGAAGCCGGTAACTTTGGGCGTGTTGCGGATCAGGTGATAGATATCGTCGTTCATCGACAGCTTGGCGAGGACATAACCGGGCATGAACTTGCGCTCGACCGCGATCTTCTTGCCGCGCTTCACTTCGGTCACCGTTTCGGTGGGTACTTCCACCGCTTCGACCAGTTGCGAGAGACCGATGCGCTCGGCTTCGGCGATGATCGAATCGCGGACTTTGTTTTCAAAGCCGGAGTAGGCGTGGATGATGTACCAGCGGGCCATAATGCGTCTCTATGTGCGAAGGTTTGTCGATCAGGGGTTTATCGATCAGAGGTTTACGATCAGAGGTTTATCGTCAGGCCAGCGTGAGCAGCCACTGCACGATCATGCCGAACACGCTGTCGATGCCCAGGAAGAACACCGCCAGGATCAGCATCATGATACCCACGAAAATCGCCGTGGTGGTGGTTTCCTGGCGCGTGGGCCAGACCACCTTGCGCGCCTCTGCCTTCACCTGGTTGAAGAATTCGCCGGGGCTGATCTTGGCCATGGCCTGTTGCCTTCGCTGCCTGAAAGAATGTCGTTCCTTCCGCCTAGGGGCCATCGCCGCCCCGGACAGGTCCGGGAGGGGCAGGCGAAGGCTCCGATGTCGGAAGGTCTCGCGTATCTAGGGCCAAGCGCGGCGCTTGGCAAGTGCAGAGGCGGCGGGGGCGCCCGGCCGGCTTGGCGCATCCAGTGGGCGCTGCAACGCAACCTTTGGAAACGATGTCGTTTCTGGTGGTTACCTATCTGCATCCCGGGGCGCACCTTCGCGCCACCAGCATCTCAATGATGAGCAACGTCATGGCGATGGGATTGCAAGGAGAGCCTGATCATGCGCGCGATCACGATAACCACGGCCCTGCTGCTGGGCACGGCGGCCTTGAGCCTGCCAGCCCTTGCCCAGCAAGGCACGACTGGAAGCACGGGGACCGGAACAAGCGGAACCACCGGCACCACCAGCACCGGTAGCCAGAGCGGCGCCAACCAGAGTTGGCCGGGCCAGACGGGTACTGGCACTGGGCAGACCGGTTCGAACGCCGGCGATACCGGAGCGGGCAGGACGGGAACCGGCCAGACCTGGCCCAGCCCGACCGGCACTACCGGAACGGGAACGATAGGGACGACCGGAACCGGCCAGACCGGCACCGCCACGCCTCCGGGGTCCAGCGGATCGACCGCCACGGGCACGAGCGAAACGCGCCATCAAGGCAGCCACACCCGCGGCCGCAATTCCTCGTCCACCGGTTCCTCGTCCTCACAGGGCGGCACAGGTTCCACCACGGGAAGTCCGCAGAGCGGCACCAGCGGCAGCGGAACGTCGGGCGGCGGAACATCCGGTGGCAGTACCTCTGGCGGCGGGACCGGGGGAGCGACAGGCGGCTCTACGGGCGGCTGATCTCTCGACGCGAAAACAATTCGCTACCAAACAGAGGGCCGCTGCCGAAAGGTGGCGGCCGTTCTGCGTGCGCAGCCAAGGCGCAAGGGCGATGCAGAATAAGGAAAATGGCAGGAGTGGAGGGACTCGAACCCCCGGCCCTCGGTTTTGGAGACCGATGCTCTACCAACTGAGCTACACTCCTGTGTCGGGGAGCGCCCTTAGTGGGTTGACGCGGGCAGCGCAACCGGCGGATGAAGATTTTCAGCCGCCATGTTGCAATCCACCGCCCCCCTGATCCCGCCCGACCTGCTGCTACGGGCCTATCGCGCCGGCATCTTTCCGATGGCGGACAGCCGCGACGATCCGGAAATCTATTGGGTGGAGCCGCGCATGCGGGCGGTCCTGCCGCTCGATGGCTTCCACTGTTCCCATTCCCTGGCGCGCACGCTGCGGCGCGGGCGTTTCGCGGTAACGTGCAATGCCGCGTTCGACGCGGTGATCGACGCCTGCGCGGCACCGCGGCCCGGGGCGCAGGACAGCTGGATCTCGTGGCGCATCCGCGAAAGCTATCGCGCGCTCCACATGCAGGGCCACGCTCATTCCATCGAAGCCTGGGCACTGGACAGCAACGGGCAGCGCGTGCTGGCAGGCGGGCTCTATGGTGTGGGTTTTGCCCGCGTGTTCTGCGGCGAAAGCATGTTCAGCCGGCAAAGCGACGCATCGAAAGTCGCGCTCGCCTGGCTGGTGGCGGCCCTGCGTCAAGCCGGTGTCACTCTGCTCGATTGCCAGTTTTCGACGCCGCATCTCGCATCGCTGGGCGCGGTGGAAATTCCCCAGGCGGACTATCTGCGCCTGCTTGACGAGGCCGGCCGTTACTCGGGGGCCGGATCGCCCGGTGTGCCCGCATCTTCCTCGACAGGAGCATCGTCGGCGGCGGGGGCATCGTCGGCCGGGGCGGCGGCAGCCGGCTTACCGTCGGGCTTTGCCGCGCTTCTGGCCGCGGCGGCCGATGCCGGGCTCTCTTCCTCACCCGGGAATTTCATCGCGCAATCCTTGACCCAGACATCATAGACCGGGTGCTCAACCACGTTGAGCGACGGTGCATTCCTGAACAGCCAGCCGGAAAAGACCTTGTGCCAGGCCAGCTTCTGCTCGGTGGTCGCGCGTTCTTCGACATAGAGCTGCACGAAGGCGCCGGTTTCGGCCGGGTCTTCCCAGGGGGCAGTGCGTTCGCAGGTTCCCAGCCGCACGATGGCATTGCCGATGCGCTTCGCCTCGCCAGAGCGCAGCACGATGTCCTGGGTGATGTTGTTGCGCTTGTTGAGAAAGCCCAGCGTCGCCACCCGGTCTTTCACCGGGGTGCCGTAATCGCTTTCCGCCGCGCCACCGCTGGCGGCGGCAACCGGCGCGGCAGCGGTAGCTTCGCCCGGCGGCGCGGTTTCGGCCGGCTCGCGGTTGCAGGCGGCCAGCAGCAGCGTGCCGCCGGCCAGCACGACCGTAACCGACGGCAGGAAACGGGGCATCAGCCTTCGGGAGACCAGGCTTCGTAGTCGCCGCTGGCCGCCGCGCGATTGCCTCCCCGCTCGAGCGAGCCCATGGGGCGATAGGCCTTGGCCGTGCCGGTGGCATTGGGCGTGAATTCGGTCTCCCAGATGCGCGGCGGGGGCAGATTGCTTTCCGGCACGCCATCGATCGTGCCGTGAAGCCAGCCGTGCCATTCGGCCGGCACGCGGCTGGCATCGTTGGCGCCGTTGTAGATCACCCAGCGACGCTCGCGGCCCTGAAACGGGTGGCCCTTGGGATAAGGCTTCCTGGCACGGTAATAGACGTTGCCCTGGGCATCATGGCCGACCCGCTCGCCATTGCGGGCGTTATCGAGCAGCGTACCGAACGTCGCGCCGTCCCACCAGGTGAAGATCTTGCCGAGAATGCTCATGAAGCCGTTATTCCGATTGCAGCCGCCGCTCACGGGTCCTTTTGCCCTAGCGCTTGAAAGGGGGAGTCGGCAAGGGTGCTGTTGCGGTCGATCGCGGTCCTACCACGCTACCCGGTCGCCGGGCTTGAGACCGATCTGCGCCGCGCGGCCGCCGTTGAGTTCGAGAACCGCGGAGACCGGGCCGGCCGAGGGCAGCGCGGTCGGATCATAAGGCACGGCGTTGGCGGCCACGTTGAGCACCCGATGATCGGGGCCGATAAAGATCAGATCCAGCGGAATGACCGTGTTCTTCATCCAGAACGCAGCCATGCGGGGCGGGTTCATGGGAAAGATCATGCCTTCGTCGGCCCCCATCGCGGTGCGGAACATCAGGCCCTTTTCCTGTTCCTCCCCGCTCGCGGCCACTTCCACGCGGAATTCGTGTCGCCCGCTTGCGGTGGCGACGGCAAGAGGAATGACCTTGAGCCCCGAGATGGGATGCACGCCCGGCGCGCCGGCTGGCGCGGCCAGGGCATCCTCGTCACGGTGCCGGGCGTCGGCTGCGGTGGGCGAGCAGGCCATCATCCCGCCCGCCAGCACGATCGCCACGCTCGCCAGTGCTGTCTTAATCGTCTGATTCATAGACCCAGTCTTCCGCTTCGCATTCGCCTGCTGCATTCACCAGCGCGCGCGCCATGGCAAGGGGGTGCCCGGCGCGCAGGAAGATCGCCACCTGCTTTTCGCGCAAGGCGGGATCGATCCGTCCATCCGCCCCGCGCGGGCCGAACGGCCCCAGCCGCCGCCGCCGCGCCAGCGCCAGGGCCGCCGCGCGCGCATCCTGCCCCGAACCGAGCGCATCGACGCGCAGGCCCGGCGCGATTCCGGCCTGGCCCAGATCCTGCACGATCCGCCGCGCGCCCAGCCCGCGGCGCCGCAAACTGGCGCCCCGCATCCGGGCATAGCTTTCGTCGCTGACATAGCCGGCAGCGGCCATGCGCGCGACGATGGCGGGCACGTCAGGCGGCGTCGGGGCGCCCTCGTCCCAGCCGCGCTCACGCAGCTTGCGGGTGAGGTAGGCTGCCAGCTTGCCGGTGCTGGTGGCAAACCGCGCGACATAGGCCAGCGCCATTTCATCGAGCAAAGCAGCATCGAGCGGACGGGCGGGCCGCGGTTTGCGACGATCTCGGGCAGCGGGGCGGTTCACGCCATATTCGTGCCACACTCGGCTTTAAATGAGAACCACGGCCTGCGGTTTCTTGGTCCAGGGGCTTGCGCCATCGCGCGGTTCCCGCAAGGAGCCGGTCCGTCGCCATTCGCCGCCGCGGTGCGGATTGGGCGGCATGAACACGATGATCACGCGCTTTCGAGGTTCCGTATGACCGTTTCGGCCGCCGTTGCAGACACCATGGCGCTAGTTCCAACGCCCAACGACGACGCGCAGCCGCGCCGTTACGCGGATTTCGCCACGTTCTGCGACGCGCTGGACTATGCCGCGCAGGGCGAACGAGGGTTCAATTTCCACGATCCGCGCGGCGTGCTGAAGCAGGTCTATCCGTTTTCCCGGTTGCGCGGCGATGCATTGGCCGCGGCGCGGCGGCTGGTGGCGCGCGGGATCAAGCCAGGCGACCGGATCGCCCTGATTGCCGAAACCGGCCCAGAATTCGCGGCGCTGTTCTGCGGCGCGGTCTATGCCGGCGCCTGGCCGGTGCCGCTGCCCCTGCCCACCAGCTTTGGCGGCAAGGAAAACTATATCGACCAGTTGGCCGTACAACTGGCCAGTTGCGATCCGGCCCTGCTGGTCTATCCCGGCGAACTGGCCGAAATGTGCGGCGAGGCCGCCGCGCGCCAGGGCTGCACCGGCCTGAGCTGGGCACGGTTCGACGAAGGCGCGCTTGCCGACGCTGCCTTGCCCCCGGCCGATCCCGACGCGATCTGCTATCTGCAATATTCCAGCGGCTCCACCCGCTTTCCCCATGGCGTGGCAGTCACGCACCGCGCGCTGCTGGCCAATCTGGCCGGCCATTCGCACGGCATGGAGATCGGCGATGGCGATCGCTGCGTCAGCTGGCTGCCGTGGTATCACGACATGGGCCTGGTCGGCTGCTTCCTTTCGCCCATCGCCAACCAGGTATCGGTCGATTACCTCAAGACCGAGGATTTCGCCCGCCGTCCGCTGGCCTGGCTCGACCTGATCAGCCGCAACCAGGGCACGACGCTGTCCTATTCGCCCACGTTCGGCTATGACATCTGCGCCCGGCGCATTTCCAGCCAGACCCATGTGGCCGAACGGTTCGACCTGTCGCGCTGGCGCGTGGCGGGCAATGGCGCCGACATGATCCGCCCCGACGTGATGCAGGGTTTCGTCAACGCCTTTGCCGACGCCGGGTTCAAAGCCAGCGCTTTTCTGCCCAGCTACGGCCTGGCCGAAGCGACGCTGGCAGTGACGATCATGCCACCGGGCGAAGGCATCCGCGTGGAACTGGTGGAGGAAGAGCGCCTTTCGGGTTCGCCGCGCGACCTTTCCCGTCCCGCCCGCTATCGCGCCATCGTCAACTGCGGGTTGCCCGTTCTGGGCATGGACGTGGCCATCCGCGGCGAAAACGGCGAAGTGCTGGACCATCACCACATCGGCAAGGTGTGGTGCCGCGGTTCGTCGGTCATGCATTCGTACTTCCGCGATCCGGAATCGACCAATGCCTGCATGGTCGATGGCTGGCTCGATACGGGCGACATGGGTTATGTAAACGCCCAGGGCTATCTGTTCATCGTCGGCCGCGCCAAGGACATGATCATCATCAACGGCAAGAACCACTGGCCGCAGGATATCGAGTGGGCGGTGGAACAACTGCCCGGCTTTCACCAGGGCGATATCGCCGCGTTCTCGGTGGAAGCCGAAAACGGCGAGGAAACCCCGGCGGTACTGGTGCATTGCCGCGTGTCCGATCCGGAGGAGCGGGTAAAGCTGCGCGATCAGATCCGCGACAAGGTGCGCTCGATCACCGGCATGAACTGCGTGGTCGAACTCGTCCCGCCGCGCACGCTGCCGCGCACCAGTTCGGGCAAGCTAAGCCGCGCCAAGGCCAAGAAACTGTACCTTTCGGGCGAGATCGAGCCCTATAGCCTGGCCGCCTGAACGGCCGGTGCCGGCACCCGGTCAAAACGGAATTTCCGCCCCGTCCCACGCCCACAGCCTGCCGCTGACCGCCGGCTCAAGCCGGTCGAGGACATCGAGCATGGCGCCTGCGGAATAGGCGGGCGTGAACAGCTTTTCCGGCTTTACCCCGCGCTGGAACGGGGCGGACAGGGGCGTGGCGACCGTGCCGGGGTGAAGCGCGGCGGCGATGGCGTGGGGATGGCTGCGCGCCAGTTCGATCGCCAGGCCGCGCACCAGCATGTTGAGCGCCGCCTTTGCCGCACGATAGCCGTGCCAGCCGCCCAGGCGATTGTCGGCAATCGAACCGACCCGGGCCGATAGAACCGCAAAGACGCTGCGCCGATCGCGCGGAAGCAGGCCGGGCACGCGGGCCATGATCATGGCCGGGCCGATGGCATTCACCGCGAACTGTTCGGCCAGCGCCGCCGCCGAAAGCGACCGCACGCTCTTTTCGGGCGGCGTGCCGTCGGCCAGGGTCAGGCGGCCGGTGGCCACCAGCACCATATCGAGCGGACCCTGTTCCGCCAGCGCGGCGCAGGCCTGCGCGACACCGGCTTCATCGGCATAATCGAAAACGAAAGGGCGCACGTTCGGCGCCGGCGCCAGGGGCCGGCGCGCGCCGGCGTGCACCACGGCGACATCGTCCCGCGCGGCCAGCGCCGCTAACAGGGCCGCGCCGATCCCGCCCGATGCGCCGAAAACCGCGACGTGCTTTGCCTCTTGCGTCATACCGCGAATGTGGCGGCACGGCGCGGCGCTGTCGACCAGCCCGAAAGGGCCGGCATGCGGGGGGATATCGCCATCGGGCGGAACGGA
Source organism: Novosphingobium sp. DS6-6 (assembly GCF_057784975.1). Classification (NCBI taxonomy): domain Bacteria; kingdom Pseudomonadati; phylum Pseudomonadota; class Alphaproteobacteria; order Sphingomonadales; family Sphingomonadaceae; genus Novosphingobium; species Novosphingobium sp. DS6-6. The sequence goes on from NZ_JBYNTS010000004.1 coordinate 231,555, forward strand.
TCGGCCGTTCATCCGATAGCGCCTTGCACGCAGGGCTGCCTATCGCCATCTTCGCGCGCGGCGGCAATGCCTTTGCTGCCTGGACTAGACAGGATCGCTTCATGGCCACCACCCCTTCCGCCACGCAGACCGCTCTGGACACCGCCCAGCAACCGGCCATCACCTTGACGCCGCCCGATCCCGTGCCGGTGGTGGCGCCGCACCAGGCGGCAGGGCTGGTACCCGTGGCCGAGGAAACGCGCGGCAAGCTGGAAGCCAAGGCCGATGCGTTCGTGGCCGAATTGCTGGCCCAGGATGCGGCCAGCCCGGAATTCGGCAAGCGGGTGGACCAGTTGACAGCCATGGGCCGCAAGGAAATCGCCCAGGCGGCCGGGATGTCCAACCGCTTTCTCGACCGCCCGATCCGCGCGATGGACAAGGATTCGGGCGTCGGCGCCGATCTCGCGCAACTGCGCCGCACGATCGAAGACCTCGATCCGGCGCGCAAGGGAAACCTGTCTTCCGGGCGCAAGATCCTGGGCATCATTCCTTTCGGCAACAGCATGAAGAAATATTTCGACGGCTACGTTTCGGCCCAAGGGCATATCAAGGCGATCCTGGAACGGCTGGCGGCCGGCAAGGACGAACTGCTGATGGACAATGCCGCGATCGACGTGGAGCGGCAGAAGCTGTGGGAAGCGATGGGCCAGCTCGAGCAGATGATCGCCATCGCGCGCCTGCTCGATACCAAGCTGGAGGAGGCGGCGGCCGATCTTGACCACAGCGATCCGGCCAAGGCCAAGGCGATCCGCGAAAGCGCGCTGTTCTATACCCGCCAGCGTACGCAGGATCTTCTGACCCAGATGGCCGTCACCGTGCAGGGCTATCTGGCGCTCGACCTTGTCAAGAAGAACAACGTCGAACTGGTCAAAGGCGTGGACCGTGCCAGTACCACGACTGTTGCCGCACTGCGCACCGCGGTGACGGTGGCCCAGGCGATGACGAACCAGCGCCTGGTCCTGGAACAGATCACGGCGCTCAATAGCACGACCGCCAATATCATCGATTCGACCGGCAAGCTGCTGCGCGAGCAGACCGGCCGCATTCACGAGATGGCCGCGTCGAGCACGATCCCGCTCGAAACGCTGCAACGGGCTTTCCAGAACATCTATGAAACGATGGACACGATCGACACGTTCAAGCTCAAGGCCCTGGACGCGATGAAGCAGACGGTCGAAACGCTGTCAGGCGAAGTGGAGAAATCCAAGGGCTATATCGCCCGGGCCGAAGGCGCCGCCAAAAACGCCGCACCGGCGGGCACACCGTCGCTGCTGAGCCTCGAGGGGTGATGCGGCACATCTTCGCTGGCGAGTTCTTTTCTTGCCCCGAAACCGACCCTTTATCACGACAGGCCCAGCCATGACCGCATCGAAATCCGACGTCATCCTGCGCGAAGCACGCGCGAGCCTGGCCCATCAGCGCGCGGGCGGGCGGCGGCGCTCGATCGGTGCGCGATCGGCGGAGATCAAGCGCAGGCATTTGGCGCGCAAGGCCGCGCGCATGGCCATGGCCGTGGGCGTGGTGCTGCTGGCGGCCATGGTGGCGGGGCTCGTCATCGACGGGATCGGGCTGACGGGGCTGCTGCTGACGGTTCTGGCGATCATCGGCGTGCTGGGCTTCTTTGCCACCTATCCGCGGCTCAAGGTTCCCGATATCGCCACTATCAACCGCGGTGACGTGCGCACCATGGTGGGCCGCACCCAGCTGTGGCTGGAAGCGCAGGCGCCGGCGCTGCCCGCGCCGGCCGTGCGGCTGGTAGACCAGATCGGCACGCAGCTTGACGGGCTGGGATTGCAGCTGGAAGGCATCGACCCCGCCGAGCCGGCCGTGGCGCAAGTGCGCAGCCTGGTGGGCGAGCACCTGCCTGGCATGGTGGAGACATGGCGCCGCATTCCCCCCCACCTGCGCCGTGAAGAGCGCGGCGGGCGCAACGCCGACCAGCAGCTGGCCGACGGCCTGGCCAGGATCAGCACCGAGATCGACCAGGTGACGCGCCAGCTTGCCGTGGGCGACATCGACGCCCTTGCCGTGCGCGGGCGCTATCTCGACTATCGCTATGGCGATGCGCTGGACGGCGCGGCAGAGACGCCGTGACGCGGATTGCCCTGCCCCATTCCCTTGGCAAGGACGAAGTCCGCGGCCGCATCACCGCGCGCCTGGGCGATGCCCCGGGCAAGGCGAGCGACCTGATCGGCGGCGTGGCGCGGGTGGAAATGCAATGGGCCGATGCCGATCATCTGACCATGATCGTCTCGGCCATGGGCTTTACCATCCCGAGCGCGGTGACGCTGGAGGACGACCGGCTGCTGTTCGACGTGGACATTCCCGCCGGCCTTGGCTTTGCCCGTGGCATGATCGAGGGCATGATACGCGAAAAGGGCGAAAAGCTGCTGGCCTGACGTTGTCCCGCGCCGATCAGGCGCCGATCATAGATCCTTGCGCTCAAGCTCCAGAAACTCTGGCGGCAGGCGCAGGGTTCGGGAGACGATGCGGGTTTCGAGCAGGAGGCAGATCAGCGCCACCATCAGGAGCGCGATGGCGACGAAGAACGCCGTGGCGGTGACATCGCCCAGATGGACAAGACCGGTGATCTGCGTGAAGAACAGCGAGCCGACGGTCACGCCGATGCCCAGGCCCGACAGCACCAGCAGCAGCAGCGCGCGCCCGATCAACTGTATGCGGCGATCGACATGGCGCATTTCCATCACCACGGCATCGTGGGCCGGGCCGGTTGTTTCGGCATGCAGGACCTGGAGATGCCGCGAGCGATCGACCACGCGCCCCAGCCGGGTGGTCAGGATGTTCATGATGTTGCCGATCGCCACCAGCACGAAAACGGGGGCAAGCGAAAGTTGGATGGTCTGCGCGATCATGGCCCTATCCTTGGCGCGATGATCGCCGGTTGCGCAAGCGTGCTCATTCCATCAGCTTGAGAATTTCGTCTGTCCCGATCGTGGCAAAGCCCACCGCGCTATCGGAAATGCCATAAGGCACCAGCAGCGTTCCCCCGACCATCAAGGCCCCGCAGGTATAGACCACATTGGGCACGTAGCCATAACGGTCGGCATCGATCGCGGTAAGCAGTGGCACCTTGCTGCGCGCGAGGACGCGCGACGGATCGTCGCGATCGAGCAGCGCGCAGCCCAGCGCGTATTTGCGCATGGCCCCCACGCCATGGGTCAGCAGCAGCCAGCCCTGGTCGGTCAGGATCGGGCTGCCGCAATTGCCGATCTGCACGAATTCCCACGGATATCGGGGTTCCATCAGCAGGACGCCGTCATCGTCCCAGCAATCGAGGCGGTCGGACCGCAGCAGGAACAGGTTCTTGCCATCCTGGCGCCCGACCATGGCATAGCGGCCGTCGATCGTCTGCGGGAACAGTGCCATGCCCTTGTTGCGGCCGGCACGCCCGAGAATCGGTTCCAGCCTGAACCGGCGGAAATCGCGGGTGCGCAACAGCTCCGACCGGATCGAACTGCCGGAATAGGCGGTATAGGTGCCGATCCACTCGTAATCGCCGCCGCCATGATCGAACCGCACCAGGCGCAAGTCTTCCAGCCCGCCGCGCTGCTGCTCGGTAATCGGGAAGATCACGCTGTTGGACAGCGTGCTTTCGGCATGGCGGTGCAGCCAGACCGCCTGGTCCGCCTCGGCCGGCGCGCAGACGTCGGGCAGCATCGCCGTGGCAAAGGCGTTTTGCGGCCAGAGCTGGAACGTGCCGTCGGGATGGGCCAGGCCTTCGCGGAAGACGATAGAACTGATGTGCCCCTCGCCCACCGCGCGCAGGCTCATCACGAAGCGCAGCGTGCCGTCCCGCATGCCCGACTGATCGGGATGGGGCACGATCGACGGGTTCATCAGGGCGGCGGCGGCATAGGTATATTCGTGGCAGAAATAAGCGCCGATCAGACGCCGGCGCACCAGATCGATCGCCGCGTCATCCAGATCGAGCGCGTCGCGCACTTCGGCATAGCGCTCTTCGAACAACTGTTCGGTCTGCCAGTGGCGCTCTTCGAAATCGTGGAGAACGCGTGCATATTCTTCGGCGGCTTCGGCCTCGCTCAGGGAAAGCACATCCTGCACCAGGCGCGCGGCACGCGATCCCCCGCCTGTGCCGCTCTGCCAGCCCAGGTGAAAGGGCCGCAATACGACGCGCGAGGGATCGGCATGAAGCCGCTGCTCAAGAATTCGCAAGCCGCTGCGGGCCGAGGGGGGGCTGGCCGGCGATTGGCTGGGGTCTGAAAGCTTTATCGCCAAGGACACTCCTTACCTTGCTGTTGGGACCAAGAGGCTGGGCATGCGCCGCGGTATCGCTGCCAACGCGCGGGGTGGCCGCGCGTTCCAAACGGGCCAGCGCATAATGCGCGAGCTGGAATGCAAGGATGGATTCGGCACCGCAATTGGCATTGGCCCCGCGCGGCGTAATGCCGTCGCGACACCGCCCGCTGGCCAGATCGCCCAGCGCCAGGCCGCGATCGTTCGCCCCCAGGAACCACCGATAGGCAGCCTGGGCATGGCCACGCCAGAAATCGCGGGCATCGTCCTGATCATCATCGACGCAGGCATACCATGCCACGGCGCAGGCTTCCACCGCCGCCCATGCTTCGAGCGGCTGCTGGTCGAACGGCTTGACTTCATAGGATACGGCATGGGGCGGGGTGAACGTTTCCGAACCAATGGCTCGGAAATGTCCTGTGGCGCTGGTCTGTTGCGCGGCGATGAAACGCAGGGCATCGAGGCCGGAATCGAGCCAGTCCGCCCGGTTCATCAGGCGGCCGGCGCGGATCAGCGCCTCGGGCAGGCGGGGATTATCATAGCCCAGCATGGCTTCGAACCAGGCCCAGTCAGGCCGGCGTCCCTTTTCCAGCAGGGCATGGAGCAAAGCGCCGCCGCGTTCGATCAGAGCGCGGCTGGGGCCATGGCCGGGCTCCACTGCCAGGATTTCGGCCGCGCCCAGCATGGCAAAGGCGATGCTGCGCGGGTATTCGACGGTGCCGAGCGGGCCAAGCACCATATCGTACCATTGACGCGCCCAGGCCTTGAGCCCGGAATCGGGTGCGTGCACCGCGGCATGGCCCAGTACCCAGAGCGCGCGGCCGTTGCTGTCTTCCGAGCCGATGTCTTCGCACCATGACCGGTCGAAGGCCATGAAGTTGCGGAACCGGCCGGCGTCGGGATTCCAGGCATGCTGAACGAACGCGGCAAAGACCGTTGCCCAGCGCTGGCGCTCTGCCAGGGGAATGCCATCGGCCACCCCCATCAGCATCAGCGCGCGCACGTTGTCGTCAAGGCAGTAACCGTGGCGCCGATCGGGCACGATGCCGATCGCGTGTTGCAGCATGCCCGTGCTGTCGCACATCGCCCAGAGGCCGCCGGTGCCGGGGACGGCAGTCAGCGGCACCTGTTGCGGCGCCAGCGTGGCCACGGTCCTGACCAGGCGGGCGCAGCTTTCGGCAAAGCGCGGCCAGATGGTTTCGCGGCCGCGCGCATAGGCCCGGCGCTGCATGGCCTCGAGCGCGGCCGGATCGTCGAGCAGCGCGTTGACCGCCTGTGCCAAGGCCGTGGCCGAGCGTGGCGGTACCAGGGCACCGACACCGTCGGCCAGAAGTTCGCGCGCATGCAGATAGGGTGTCGAAACCACCGCCTTGCCCAGGGCAACCGCATAGCTGAGCGTGCCCGAGGTGGACTGCTGCAGATTGGGATAGGGCGTGAGATAGATATCGCATGCTTCGAGCTGGTCGAGAAGTTCGCCCGTCTCGAGAAAGCGGTTGTCCCAGATCACGTGGTCCGACACGCCCAGCCTGTCGGCCAGCGCCATCAGGCTTTCGCGATAGGCCTCCCCCCGCGTGGCGACGAGATTGGGATGCGTGGCGCCGACAATGCGATAGACCGTATCGGGATGCGCCGCGACGATTGCGGGCAGAGCTTCGATCGCGGTCTCCAGGCCCTTGCCCTCGCCCAGCAGGCCGAACGTCATGATCACGTTCTTGTCGGCAAGACCCGCGCGTGCCTTGAAGGCGGCGGCGCGCCCGAAAGGCCGGTCGGGCGCGCCGTGGGGAATGATAGTGATCCGCGCGGGATCGACGCCGTAGACCTGCGTCAGCACATCGCGGCCATGCCCGCTCATCACCATCACGCCGCTGGCCCGGCCAAGAATATGATCGAGCACGGCACGCTGCTGGGCCGAGGGCTTGGCCAGGACGGTATGCAGCGTCACGATCAGCGGCGCTGCCACGCGATCGATCAATTCGAGCACAAGCGCCCCGCAATCCCCGCCGAATATACCATACTCGTGCTGCAGCCAGACAGCATCGACGCCATCCTCGTTGATCCGCAGCGCGGCGATGCGATAGTCTTCGGCACGATCGGCGCGGATAACGCTGCGCGCTTGGGGATAGGCGTTGGGCTCGGTCGGGCTGTCGACGACATGCAGATCGACCGCCAGTTCGGGATGGTACAGGCCCAGTTGCTGAAAAACGTCGGTGGTAAACGTGGCAATGCCGCATTTGCGCGGCTGGAAACCGCCGATCAAAGCCACCCGGCGGAGAGGCGCGCGCGCGCTGGCGTCGCCGGCAAACAAATCGAGTACGGCCCCGCCAACAGGGGTGCCGCGCCGCAAGGAGGTGGAAAGGTCGCGTATCATCTGACTGGCTCGCCCCGAAATATGTCTGTTCGATGAACCAAACGATGCAGACCGGATTCAGTTGCATTGCATTGCAACGTCAGCCGACCCCGCAGTGCTGATTTTGTCGCTGAAAAAGGGCAGTTCAAGGGTGCGGCAACGCAAAAATGCGACTTATCGCTGTGGTGCCCACCAACGCTGCCGCCAGCCGTATTCCGCCGCGACCGGGCGCCCCAGAGCATCGCGCGCCGGCCGGAAGCGAAAGCGTTGCAGGGCCAGGCGGCAGGTCACGGCATCCGCCTCGGCATTGCCGCTGGGCTGCTGCACCCGGCAATCGGTGGGCCGGCCGTCGGTGTCGACACGCAGCACGATGACCACCTGCCGGCCGGCGCGATCGGCTTGCCCGGCCGCCGGATAATCGCGCGTGGCGGTAATGTCTCCGGCGATCTTGGCAAGATTTTGCGCCAGGCCTGCCCCGCTGCCCTGGCCGTCCGCGCCGCTGCCGGTTCCCGCGCCCGCGCTTGCGCCACCGGTGCCTGTCCCGCTGATCCCTGCACCGGCACGGATATCGGCGCCATCGGCGGCAACGGGCGCGGCCGGCAGCGCGGGGATCACGATGCGCGGCGGCGGCGCGGCGACGGCCTTGGGCTGTGCCCTGCGAGCCATGGCGCCGGCAGGACCGGCAGGCACGCGACTGGCTGCCGGCGGCGGCGGTGACGCCGTGACCGGAGGCGGCGGATCGGGTGCGGAGAGCGCATGGAGCACCAGCGCAGGACCTTCGGGCAGGCGCGGCGTGGCGATGCCCCCGGCCAGACCACGCACCAGCGCCAGGATCAGCAGCACATGGAGCAGGGCGACCGCACCGCCGACAAGCACATCGCGTTTCCAGCGCACCGTCAGGAAATCGGGATCAGGCATGAACAAGGCAGGCATGAACAGGGCAGGGCAAAAGTCCGGGCGAATCGGAGAAAGCGCCATACCGCTATCGATAACAATTGGCTGAACGGAACGGTGCCACGTGACATGACACGCGCGGAAAACAGGGCGAACCGTTGCAATTGGGGGACAGATCGCCGCCTTGGCGATGAATTCGTATCATCGGCAGTTTCGCTTGTTCCCCACATGCAGTACATTTTGCAAAGTTTTCAGCAAAGGCCTTGTGCGCCTTCTGCCGCGATTGCGATAGCGGCCTCAAGGATTGAACTCATGCGAATTCTGGTTGTCGAGGACGAGCCTTTGCTCGCGATGCTGCTGGAGGAAAACCTGGCAGACCTCGGCCATGACAAAGTGACCGCGGTGGCCACCGTTGATCAGGCGCTGTCCGCGCTCGACGAAGGCCCGGTCGATGCCGCCTTGCTGGATTTCTCGCTGGGCAGCGATACGACTTCGGTGCCCGTGGCCTTGCGCCTGCGCGAGGAAGGCACGCCCTTCTTCTATCTTTCCGGCCATGCCTCGTTCGACCCCGATGCCGGCGCGCCCGACGCGCCGATGCTGACCAAGCCGGTCAGCCTCGATGCTTTGCGCACGGCGCTCTCTTCGCTGGCGGAAGCGAACTGAACTTCGGTCAACTTTCCAGGAAACTGTCGGCGCGGGCTAGGCTGAACAGGCGCAGGCCGTGCGCCTTTGCGCGTTCCGCGGCCAGACTCGACGCGGCCGATACGGTGACCAGCAGCGGCAAGCCGGCGATCACCGCCTTCTGGACCAGTTCATAGCTGCACCGTGCCGTCAGGACGGCAAAGCCGCTGGCCGGTTCGATGTCGGCGCGGGCCAGGGCACCCACCAGCTTGTCGAAGGCGTTGTGGCGCCCGACATCTTCGCGCAGGCAGACGATCGTGCCATCGGGCCGGCAGAACGCGGCGGCATGGGCCGCACGGGTGGCCTGACCCAGGGCCTGGTGATCGGCAAGGGCTGCCGTGGCGCGAAAGATCGCCGCATCCCCGACCACCGGGCCGGCGGCCACCGGCGGCAGAGGGCGCAAGACCTGTTCCAGGCTTTCGATCCCGCAAAGCCCGCACGAGCCTTCGGACAGGCGCAGCCGTGCCCGCTCCATCAACGGCTCGGCATCGGCAACAGCAAGCGTGATCCGCAAGATCCACCCGCGGTCTTCGATCGCCGCCGCCTGGGCCGCGATGAAACCCGATGGATCGGCGATCAGTTGTTCGGAAAGGCAAAAGCCCAGGGCATAGTCTTCAAGATCGGTGGGCGTGACCATCATCACGGCATAGCCGAGACCGTTGATCTCGATCGCCACCGGCGCTTCGGCAGCCAACGCGCGCAGGCGTCGGGCGGAAGGACGTCCATCGCCGAAATGTTCGTCAAAGACGTGGGCGATGGCCCCTGGCGGCAGGCTATCCGGCATCGGTGCCGTGACGAGCCGGATCGGTCGTGTCGCTCTGGCGCGGAGGCGTGTGGCCCGCGGCAAGATGGGCGAGCGCCGCGCGGGCAACGGGATCGAGCGCTTCTTCGCCATGGGCGGCAAGATGCGCCACGAGCTGGCGCAGCATGGCCGGCGTCCAGAAGGCGCGGAGATGATCCGCCACGGCGGCGGCAGGATGCAGTTCCAGCTTGAGGTTTCGCGCGATCTGGTTGGCCATGTAGGCAAGCTTGTCCTGCGTCGTGCGGCTCATTCCGCCGGCTCCATTGCGCTGCCGGCGATGCGGCGTGCCCGGCGGGTTTGCGCCGCATAGTCTTCCTGCCATGCACTTGGCCCGTTGGACGGCGTCACCTGCACGGCCGTGACTTTGTATTCCGGGCAATTGGTGGCCCAATCCGAATAGTCGGTGGTCACCACGTTGGCCTGCGTGGCCGGGTGGTGGAACGTGGTATAGACGACGCCGGGCGCCACGCGATCGGTCACGGTCGCGCGCAGCGTGGTTTCGCCGGAACGACTGGCCAGGCGCACCCAGTCCCCGCTTTTGATGCCGCGGTTCTCCGCGTCGGCGGGATGGATTTCCAGCAGATCCTCGGCGTGCCACAGGCTGTTTTCGGTGCGCCGCGTCTGCGCGCCGACGTTGTATTGCGAGAGGATGCGCCCCGTGGTGAGCAGCAGCGGAAAACGGGGGCCGGTGCGCTCGTCGGTGGGCACGTAGTCGGTCACCACGAAGCGGCCCTTGCCGCGCACGAAACCGTCGACATGCATGATCGGCGAACCGTTGGGCGCAGCCTCGTTGACCGGCCATTGCAGCGAGCCTTCCGCGTCGAGGCGGGCATAAGTCACGCCGGCAAAGCTGGGCGTCAACCGGGCGATCTCGTCCATGATCTGGCTGGGATGGGTATAGTTCCAATCGAGCCCCAGCGCGCGGGCCAGTTCCTGGGTCACCTGCCAATCCTGATAGCCGTTCAACGGCTCCATCACCTTGCGCACCGGCTGAATCCGGCGTTCGGCATTGGTGAACGTGCCGTCCTTTTCCAGGAACGAGGAGCCCGGCAGGAAGACATGGGCGTAATTCGCGGTTTCGTTGAGGAACAGGTCATGCACGATAACGCAGTCCATCGCCGCGAGGCCGGCGGCCACATGCCTGGTATCGGGATCCGACTGGAGGATGTCTTCACCCTGAATATAAAGGCCCTTGAACAGCCCGTCGGTGGCCGCGTCGAGCATATTGGGAATCCGCAGGCCCGGTTCGGGATCGATGCTGACGCCCCATTCCGCTTCGAACAGCGCGCGCGCTGTGGCGTCGGAGACGTGGCGATAGCCGGAAAGCTCGTGCGGGAAGCTGCCCATGTCGCAGGCGCCCTGCACGTTGTTCTGCCCGCGCAACGGATTGACCCCCACCCCGCGCCGGCCGATGTTGCCGGTGGCCATGGCGAGGTTGGCGATCGCCATGACGGTTGACGAACCCTGGCTGTGTTCCGTCACTCCCAGGCCGTAATAGATCGCGCCATTGCCCCCGGTGGCATAGAGCCGCGCCGCGCCGCGCACCTGCTCGGCCGGAACACCGGTGACGGGCTCGAGGAATTCGGGACTGTTGCGCTCTTGCGCGACGAATTCGGCCCAGTGCTGGAACGCATCCCGATCGCAGCGTTCGCGCACGAACGTTTCATCGACCAGGCCCTCGGTGACGATCACGTGGGCCAGCGCGGATAGCACGGCCACGTTGGTGCCGGGGCGCAGCGGCAGATGGTAATCGGCCCTGACATGCGACGTCCGCACCAGATCGATGCGGCGCGGATCGATCACGATCAGCCTGGCACCCTGGCGCAGGCGGCGCTTCATGCGACTGGCGAAGACCGGATGGCCATCGGTGGGATTGGCGCCGATCACCAGGATCACGTCGCTGTCTTCGACCGAATCGAAATCCTGCGTGCCGGCGGACGTGCCGAACGTGGCCTTGAGGCCATAGCCGGTGGGGGAGTGGCAGACCCGCGCGCAGGTATCGACATTGTTGGTGCCAAAGCCGGCCCGCACCAGCTTCTGCACCAGGAAGCCTTCCTCGTTGGTGCAACGGCTGGAAACGATGCCGCCCAGGGCGTTGTTGCCGTGCGCGGCGGCGATCGCCTTGAAGCGGGCGGCGGCAAAGCCGAGCGCCTCTTCCCAGCTCACCTCGCGCCAGGGCTGGTCGATGCTTTCCCGCACCATCGGCTTGAGGATGCGATCCTTGTGCTGGGCATAGCCCCAGGCAAAACGCCCCTTGACGCAGGAATGGCCGCGATTGGCCTTGCCATCCTTCCACGGCACCATGCGCACCAGCTGTTCCCCGCGCATTTCGGCGCGGAACGTGCAGCCCACGCCGCAATAGGCACATGTCGTCACCACCGCGCGCTCGGGCTTGCCGATCGCGGTCACCGCCTTTTCCATCAGCGCCGACGTGGGGCAGGCCTGAACGCAGGCGCCGCACGAAACGCATTCCGACGACAGGAACGTGTCAGAGGTGGTGCCGGCCGAAATCTCCGCGCCGAAACCACGACTTTCCACGGTGAGCGCCAGCGTGCCCTGCACTTCGTCGCAGGCCCGCACGCAACGCGAACAGACGATGCACTTGGTGGGATCGAAATCGAAATAGGGATTGCTGGCGTCGGTTTCGGCCGCCAGGTGATTGGCGCCCTCATAGCCGTAACGCACGTCGCGCAGGCCCACGGCGGCAGCCTGGTCCTGAAGCTCGCAATCGTTGTTGGCGCTGCAGGTCAGGCAATCGAGCGGATGATCGGAAATGTAGAGTTCCATCACCCCGCGCCGCAGTTTCTGCAACCGGGGCGTCTGGGTGTGGACTTTCATGCCCTCGGCCACAGGCGTGGTGCACGAAGCCGGCGTGCCGCGCAGGCCATCGATTTCCACCAGGCACAGGCGGCACGATCCGAACGGCTTGAGCGTGTCGGTGGCGCACAGCTTGGGGATCGACCCGCCCGCAAGCGCGGCCGCCCGCATGACCGTGGTGCCACCCGGCACAGCGACGGCGCGGCCATCGATTTCCAGCGTCACCTGGGTGTCCGACCGAACTTCGGGCGTGCCGAAATCGGCCTGGCGTTCATAGCCCATGGGCATGCTCCTGCGCGGCGGCAAGATCCGCCGGGGTGTTGATGTTGCAGGGCGTGACAGGAAGAGTGACGGCCCGTGCGCCGATGGCGGCAGCAAAGGCGCGCAGCGAATGCCTGGCGGAACTGGCCAGCAAGGCATCGAGCGCCGGCGCCGCGCCTGCGGGCCAGAGGCCGATCACCGGCTGGCTGTCGCAGAAGGCCGGTGCCGGGGAAAGCCAGGCCACAGTATCGGCGGCAAGGCCGAAGCTGTCGACCGGCACGGTCAGCACCGCATCGAAGCCATGGTCACGGGCATGATGCAGGGCGGCGGCGATGCCACCCAACGGCCCCATGCCGGGGCGGGGAACATCGGGCAGGCAGGGCGCCGGCGCATCGTCGCGGCCGACCACGACAACGGCGTGGCAGTGATGCCGCAGCGTTTCCACCGCGTGGGCCAGCAGGCTTTGCCCCGCCAGTTGCGCCAGCGCCTTGTCGCTGCGGAAGCGGGTGGAGCGGCCACCGGCGAGAACGGCGCCTAGAAGCCTGTTGGTCATTGCCCCGCCCATCACTCCGCCGCCTCGGCGGGGGCTGGCGCGGCCCCGAAATCCTCGGGAAAGCGGCGCAGCGCGGATAGCACCGGATAGGGGGTAAAACCGCCCAATGCGCAAAGCGAGCCGAATTTCATCGTCTCGCACAGGTCTTCAAGCAATGCGATGTCGTCGTCCAGACTGCGCGCCTCCTTGCGCGCATTGTGCATCTGCGGCAGCGTTTCCACCGCATCGGCCGGGCGGCCTGCGCGGGCGCGGATGCGGTCGATCACTTCGACCCCGCGCGTGGAGCCCAGGCGGCAGGGGGTGCACTTGCCACACGATTCGGCCGCGCAGAACTGCATGGCGAAACGGGCCTGGGCGCTCATGTCCACACTGTCGTCGAACACCGTCAGGCCGGCATGGCCGATCAGCCCATCGGCCGCGGCAAAGCTTTCATAGTCGAACGGCAGGTGAAAATCGGCAGGCGGATGATAGGCCCCCAGCGGACCGCCCACCTGCACCGCGCGGACCGGGCGGCCCGATGCCGTGCCGCCGCCGATACGCTCGACCAGCTCGCCCAGAGTGATGCCGAAGCCGACTTCGTAAAGCCCGCCATGCTTCACGTTGCCGGCGATCTGGATCGGCATCGTGCCTTTGGAACGGCCAAAGCCGACGTCCGCATAGGCCGCGCCGCCATGCGCCAGGATCCACGGCACGGCAGCCAGCGTCAGCACGTTGTTGACCACGGTGGGCTTGCCGAACAATCCTTCGAGCGCGGGCAGCGGGGGCTTGGCGCGCACTTCGCCGCGCTTGCCTTCCAGGCTGTTGAGCAAGGACGTTTCCTCGCCGCAGACATAAGCGCCCGCGCCGACGCGCACGTCGACCTCGAACGGGGCGATGTGCGCGCGCGCCGCCTGCGCGGCGGCCCGCATCCTGGCAATGGCATGGGGATATTCGCTGCGGATATAGACATAGCCCCTGGCCGCGCCCACCGCATGGGCGGCAATCGCCATGCCTTCGATCAGCATGAAGGGATCGCCTTCCATGACCATGCGATCGGCAAAGGTGCCGCTATCGCCCTCGTCGGCATTGCACACCACGTATCTCAAACCGCCCGACGCCTGCGCCACGGTAGTCCACTTGATCGCGGCGGGAAAACCGGCCCCGCCGCGCCCGCGCAGGCCCGAGGCCATGACTTCGGCGATCGTCTCTGTCGGCCCGATCTCGCGCGCGCGGGAGAGCCCGGCCCAGCCGCCATGGGCCGCATAGTCCGCAAGGCTCAAGGGGCGGGTCTTGCCGGCGCGGGCGAACGTGAAACGCTGCTGCCCGGCAATGAACGGATGATCGGCAATCGGGCCGATCGCCTTGGCGCTGTTGCCCGCCAGCACGCCCGGCACGTCTGCCGGCACAAGCGGGCCGAAGCCCGCGCCATCGATTTCCGCCAGCGGTTCCAGCCAGTGCATACCCCAGCTGGAAACCCGCTCCACCTGGCAGCCCGCCTGGGCAAAGGCAGCGGCAACGGCATCCGCGCCACAGGCCAGCGCCAGGGCATCGTCGGCGATGCGTACGGTCACAGTCATGGTCATGGTTGTTCGAGGCCCCCGATCAGCGCGCCCAGCTTTTCGGCATCGAGCCGCGCATGCAGCACATCGCCCAGCATGGCGTTCGGCCCCACGCTGCACAGCCCCAGGCAATAGACCGTTTCCACCTTGACCGGGCCATTGGCGGGCAGGCGCGCGGCCAGCGCTTCCACCCCGCGGGCCTGGCAGCTTTCGGCGCGGCACAGCTTGAGAACCGGACGCGGTTCGGGACGATCGCGAAAATCGTGATAGAAGCTGACCACGCCGTGCACTTCCGCGCGGCTGAGATTGAGCGCATGGGCGATCGCGCGCTCGGCCTCCTCGCTCACATGGCCGAAGGCGGCCTGCACATCGTGCAGGATCGGCAGCAAGGCCCCCTCGCGCTGCGCATGCGCGGCAAGGATCCGGTCCAGTTCGGCAGGTTCGCTCATGCCTTGAATGTCGCGCCGGACGGCTGCCGGGTCAAATCGAATTGCCCAAAGTCTGATAGAGACAGTCTATCACGCCGCCACGCTGCGCGCCACGTCGAGCGCCGCCGTGGCCAGAGGGCTCATCGGCTGGCGATCGAGCACCACGAGACCCAGCCGCCGGGCCGCTTCGTCGCCGACGAGAGGCAGGAACCTTGCCCAGTCCAGGCCGCGCATGAGGCCGGCATAGCCATCGGGCACGATCGTGGCAAAGCGGCCGGACTGCACGAGCGCGAGCAGCGCGACATAGCTGTCGGCCACGGCGCGCGGCCTCACGGCCAGGCCTCGCGCGGCAAACTGCGCGTCTAGAATGCGCCGATACTGCATGCCCTGGTGCAACAGGCACAGCGGCTGCGCCGCGGCCACCCCCCATGCGACGGACGCTGCGCTTTCTCCCCCGCCATCTCGGCGCGTCACGAAAAGATAGCGCTCCTCGGCCAGTGGCACCGCCACGACATGGGCGGGCGGTTCGTGGTCGAGATAGGTGAGCCCGGCATCGCAAGAAAGCGCCTGGAGATTTTGTTCGATCACGCGGCTGGTCGCCTGGTTGATCGTCAACGAAAGCCCGGGATAGCGCGCCAGCAGGGCATCGCCGAAACGGCCCGCCAGCGGCAGTGCGGCCGGGATCGCGGCCAGGCGGAACGCGCCGGAAAGGGGCGCCGCGGTTGCCGCTACCGCCTGGGCCATGCTGCCCATCGCGCCCAGGATCTGCTCGGCCCAGGGCAGCATCGCCTGGCCCTGGGCCGTCAGGCCGATGAAGCGCCGGTCCCGCTCGACCAGGCGCTTGCCCAGATCCTGCTCCAGCGCCAGCAACCCGGCCGAAAGCGTGGGCTGAGACACCCCGCATTCGGCGGCCGCCCGGGCGAAATGGCCCTGGCGGGCCAGCGCCACGAAATAGCGCAGATGGCGCAGTTGCATGGCGACACGAACTCCCTCCGAAATTGAGAGGCCGTTTCTATCACCAAGGCAAGGCAAATGCATGGTCTGCGGCGCTAGGGTCACGATCCGTGCCGGGGCTATCGCTTCATTTCCGTGTGAACAGCGGCCCAGGGACGGACCAGTTGCGACTACTAAGGGGCATTCCCGATCATCGATGACATGGATCGTGGATATGGACATTGCTGGGGGACAGGAATTTCGATGAAACCGACGAGCCGGACCGCCGCGCAACCGATGCCGGGCACGATGTCGGCCGTGGAGCTGCTGGCCCGCGGACGACGGGTCATCCAGACGGAAGCCGATGCCCTCGATCGCCTGGCGCTGACGCTCGATACCCGTTTTGCCGAGGCGGTGAACCTGCTGCTGGCGACGCCTTCGCACGTGGTGGTGAGCGGCATGGGCAAATCCGGCCATGTCGGCCGCAAGCTGGCGGCGACACTGGCCGCCACCGGCACGCCGGCGTTCTTTCTCCATCCGGCCGAAGCCGCGCATGGCGATCTGGGCATGATGACCGCGCAGGACCTGCTGCTGGTGCTGTCCAATTCGGGCAATACGCCCGATCTGCGTGTCGTGCTGGCCTGGGCGGAGCAGCTTGGCTGCCCGATCATCGGCATTTCCGGCCAGGCGGATTCGATCCTGATGCGCGCCGCCACGGTAGGGCTGACCCTGCCCCGCGCGCGCGAGGCCTGCCCCGCCAGCATCGCGCCGACAACCTCATCCACGCTGATGCTGGCTCTGGGCGACGCGCTGGCAATGACCACGATGGCCGCGCGCGGGGTGACGGGCGAGGCGCTGCGCAGCCTGCACCCGGGGGGTTCGATCGGAATGAACCTCACCACGATTGGCGAGATCATGCACCGTGGCGACGCCATGCCGCTGGTGCCGCCGGCCATGCCGATGCGCGAAGTGCTGGTGGAAATGACGGAAAAAAGCCTGGGCATTGCCGGCGTGGTGGACCGGACCGGGCGGCTGGTGGGCGCCATTTCCGATGGCGATCTGCGCCGCCACGTCCACGGCCTGCTCACGGCCTGCGCCGAAGACGTGATGACCCCGTCGCCCCGCACCGTGCGAGCCAGCGCCCGCGCCGGCGAAGCTCTGGCGCTGATGTCGCAGGCCAGGATCTCGGCTCTTTTCGTGGTCAACGAGGCCAAGCCGGCGCTGCCCGTTGGGGTGGTGCACCTGCACGATCTCGGCCGGCTGGGGTTGAAATGATGGCGCCCGGCCACCCGTTGCCGACGCCGCAGCCTTCCCGCCCGCGCACGGCGATCGCCGTCACCTGGTCGGTCTGGCGCGCGCTGATCCTGCGCGAGGCACTGACCAGGCTTTTCGCCACGCGCATCGCCTGGGCCTGGGTGCTGTTCGAGCCGGTGTTCCATGTGGCCTATCTGCTGGTGCTTTACGCCGCGGTACGAGTCCACAGCGTGGGCAATCTCGATACGCCGGTGTGGATAATGGTCGGCATCCAGGCCTTTTTCCTGTTCCGCAAGACGGCCGATCATGTGGCCGGTGCCCCGGCAGACAATTCCGCGCTCTTTGCCTATCGCCAGGTCAAACCGATCGACACGCTGATCGCGCGCGGGCTGCTCGAAGGGGCAAGCTGGCTGGTCGTCACCTTGCTGCTGATCGCTTTCCTGGCGATGTGGGGCCACCCCTTTGCGCCGCAGTTTCCCCTGGCAATGATGGGCGCGGGCGCGGCGATGTGGCTGCTGGGCTTGGCTTTCGGCATGATCGTGTCGGCCTGCAGCGCCATGATGCGCGAGACGCGGCAAGTGCTGCAGATCGTCCTGCGTCCGCTGTACATGATTTCGGGGGTGATGTTCCCCCTGGGCTCTTTGCCGGCGCAGTGGCGCGCGCTGCTCATGCTCAATCCGCTGGCGCACGGGGTGGAACTGGTGCGCATGGGTCTTTCCGAAAACTACCAGGCCGTGCCCGAGACCGACGCGGCCTATCTGTTCGCCTGGGTACTGTGCCTCCTGCTGCTCGGCCTCGCGCTGCAGTTGAAGCTGTCACACAAGGTCGGCGCACGATGATCGTGGGGCGTGGCCTTTCCAAGCGCTACATAACCGGGCACGGCGCGGGGCCGTGGGTGCTCGACGAGGTGAATTTCGTCATCCCGCCGCGGGTCAGCGTCGGTATCCTGGGCGCCAACGGGGCGGGCAAATCCACGTTGCTGCGCATTCTTGCCGGGGTGGACAAGCCTACGCGGGGCGTGGTGGAACGCCACTGCCGCGTGTCGTGGCCGCTGGGCTTTGGCGGCGGGCTGCAAGGTTCGCTGACCGGACGACAGAATGCCCGCTTCGTCTGCCGGATCCACGGACACGACGACGATATACCCGAACGCCTGGCGCGCATCGCCGAATTCGCAGCACTGGGCGAGCGGTTCGATCAACCGATCCGCACCTATTCCACCGGCATGGCCGCCCGCCTGCGCTTTGCCATTTCGCTCGCATTCGATTTCGACGTCTACATTTCCGACGAAGCCACCTCGGCCGGGGACGCCAGCTTTCGCGCCCGCGCGGCCGAGGAATTCCGCCGCCGCGCCAACCAGGCCAGCGTCATCATGGTCAGCCACGATCCCGGCACGCTCAGGCGCTTCTGCACGGCCGGGATGGTGTTGCACCAGGGCAAGCTGACATGGTTCGACCGGCTGAGCGACGCGATCACGGCCTATAAGGACACGCTGCCCGCATGAGCAACGACCTCGCCTTTCCGCCCGCCCCGGCCCCGGCCGGCCCGGAACCCGCAGCGCCGCCGCGCTCCAAGCCAGACAGGGCCGCGGGCGGCGGGCGGAGTGCCGCCATTCCGCTTGCCGGCCTTCGCCCTCCATCGGCTGTCCCGCCCTTGCCAACGCCACGCCCGCGCTGGCGTGCCGCGCGGGTGCGCAATCTGGTGCTGGGCCTGGCAGCCGGGGCCAGCCTGGGCGCGACGGCCTATTGGTGCCTGATCGCGTCCGATCTCTATGTTTCGGAAACGGACGTGGTCGTGCAGCGGGCCGAGATGGGCACGATCGATGCCGGCGGGCTGGGCGGGCTGCTCTCGGGCCTTTCCGGCAGCGGGAACCGGGGCGATCAGATGGTCCTGCGCAACCATCTGCTGTCGCAGGACATGCTGGCCCGGCTCGATGCCGGTCTGCACTTGCGCGCCCACTATGCCGATCGCCGCCGCGACCGGGTTTCGCGGCTCTATGCCGCCGACGCGCCCATAGCCCGCTTTCGCGACTACATGAAAGCGCGCCTGAAAGTGGAATACGACGACAACGACGGGGTGCTTCACGTGGAAGCGAGCGCCTATGATCCCCAGACCGCCAAGGCGATCGTTGTCGCGATGCTGCGCGAAGGCGCTGCTTTCATGAACGCCAACGATCACCGCCTCGCCCAGACGCAGGTGGATTTCCTGGCCGGGGAAGCAGCGCAGATGGGCCGACGCAACGCGCAGGCGCGCCAGGCCGTGCTCGATTTCCAGAGCAAGGCGGGCATGATTTCGCCCGATGGCACGCTCAATGCCGTCGCCGGCACGATCGCCCAGCTGGAAGCGCGCAAAAGCGCCCTGCAGACCCAGCTCGGTACGCTCGAGGCCTATCTCGTACCCGCCCATCCCGACGTCGTGGCGGTCCGCCAGCAGATCGGCGCGGTCGATGCCGAACTGGCGCGCGAGCGGGCCCGCGCCGCCTCGCCCGATCCCCAGGCGCTCAACCGCCGCGCCGATTCCTTCCGTCAGTTGCAGCAAGAGGCGCAGTTCAGCCAGTCGCTCTACCAGACCACGCTGGCCGCGCTGGAAAAGGGGCGGATCACTGCGATGCAGGCAATGAAGCAGATTTCGGTGATCCAGGCGCCCACGCTGCCGGAATACCCCGCCCGGCCCCGCCGCCTGTACAATTCGCTGGTCTTCACGCTCGCCACCTTCGTTGCCGCGGCGATCGCGCTGCTGCTGATCGCGGTCGTGCGGGACCACATCGACTGAACTTTTGCGATACAGACTTTCCGGGGATTTTCCTGGGAACAAGGAGCCCGACATGCCCCGCATCCGCTACTCCGTGCCCGGCTTTGGCAGGCTGGCGCTGGGGCTTTTCCTGGCCTTGCCATCGGTTGCGCTGAGCCCCTCCGCGCCCGCGCAGGGCCTGCCGCCCGGCCTGGCCGGCCAGGTGCTGCAGAATGCCGATCCTGCCACGCTTGCCGCCATCACCAATGCCATGGGCAGCGGCACCACGCCCGGCGGCCTCAACCTGCCGAGCGCCCCGCTTGCCGTATCGACCGCGAGCCCTAACCCGGCACAGCCCGCGCCGGTGAACGGTGCGGCCCCGGCGGTGGCGCCCGGAAACCTGGCGGCGGGTCCTGGCTATGCCGCCAACGCATCCAGCCCGGTGTTTGGTGCCCGCCTGTTCACCGGCGCCTTTGCGCGGGCGGGCGCCGCGCATTTCAACCCCGATTACACGATCGTGCCGGGCGATCAGGTGGTGTTGCGGCTGTGGGGCGCGTTCCAGTATGCCCAGGTCCAGACGGTGGACCCGCAGGGCAATGTCTTCCTGCCCAACATCGGCCCGATCCGCCTTGCCGGCGTGCGCAACCAGGATCTTCAGCGCGTGATCACCGGGGCGGCCGCAAGCGCGTTTCGCAGCAATGTCTACGTCTATGCTTCCCTCGCCGAAGCACAGCCGGTGCGCGTGTTCGTGGGCGGTTTCGTCAGGCGGCCGGGCCTTTACGACGGCACCAGCATGGACGGATTGCTGCACTATCTCGACGCGGCCGGCGGCATCGATCCCGATCGCGGCACGTTCATCGACGTGGAAGTGAAACGCGGCGAACAGGTGCGTGCCCGCGTGAATCTGTACCAGTTCCTGTTTCGCGGCATCATGCCGCCGGTGCCGCTGGCCGATGGCGATGTGATTTTCGTCGGGCCGCGGCAGCAGACGGTGACCGTGCTGGGCCTGGCCAACAATGCCAATATCTTTGAATTTCCGCGCAATGCTCATCCCACCACGGCGGATGTCATGCTACTGGCCGGGCCACAGCCGGCCGCCACTCACATGCGGATCACGCGGATGACCGGGCCGGTCCGCAATGTGGATTATAGGCCGATCGCCGATGCCGGCGCCCTGCCCATCGGCAACGGCGACACGATCGAATTCACGGCCGACAAGAAGGCCGGCACGATCACCGTGCGGATAGAAGGCGAGCACGAAAGCCCGCAGGAATACGTTCTGCCCTATGGCGCCCGCCTCGGCGACCTCTTGCGCCAGATCCGTTTTTCCGAACGATCGGACGCCGACAGCATCCAGCTTTTCCGGGCAAGCGTGAAGGACCGGCAGAAGACCATGCTCGATGCCAGCCTGCACAGCCTGGAGCAGGCGGCGCTGACCGCGCGATCGGGCACAAGCGACGAAAGCCAGCTGCGCCGCAACGAATCCGACCTGATCCTCCAGTGGATCGACCGCGCTCGCAAGGTGGAGCCTCTGGGCCAGGTGGTGATCGGGCAGGGCCGCGCGCGCGACGAGCTGCTGCTGGAAAACGGCGACCGGCTGCGCGTGCCCACCCGCGACGGCCTCGTGCTGGTGAGCGGCGAAGTGCTGTTTCCCAATGCCGTGACCTGGCAACCGGGGCTCGATGCCGATGGCTATGTCGCCAGGGCCGGCGGCTTCACTCAGAAAAGCGCGGCCCGGCGGATCGTGGTGGCCCATGCAGACGGCAGTTTCGAAGAGGTGGCGAGCCGGAACCGTGCCTTGCGCAGCGGCGACGAACTGCTGGTCCTGCCACGTGTCGACACCAAATCGCGCCAGATTCTCAAGGATCTGACCCAGATTCTCTATCAGATCGCGATCAGCGCAAGAGTGGTGCTGGGATTGTGAGCCGCATGGCGTGCGAACGCGCCGGGCCTCGCCGCGAACCGCCCCGGCAAGGCGGGGTAGCGCGGCGGGGGGTAGGGCGGCGGGGGGCAGGGTGGCGGGGGGCAGGGTGTCAGGCGTCGGCCTTTTCCGGGCCGCTGCCTTTGGCCTGGTCGACCAGCCAGGCCTCCAGCCGCGCGATCCTTGCCGATCGGGACGCGGGCATGGGCGTGGCTGGCGTGACCCAGTAATAGCCTTCGCGAAGCGGCACGACGGCGCCCAGCGCGCAAAGGCGCGCGTCAACGAGGTACGGTGCCGCATAAGCCGCATCCGTGACCGCGATACCCGCACCCGCCAGCGCCGCATCCATCGCTTGCGCCCGGGTTTCGACCACGATGCAGCGCTCGGGCGGGCTTCCCGCCTGGCGCGTGACGTGCCACCACCGGTTCCAGTCCCGAAAGCGGGACCGCGCCCTTATGATCGTGCTGTGGCCGGAGAGGCGCGGCACATGGGGTCGCGCGACCGGCACGAGCGTTTCCCGAAAGAGCAAGGTCGCCCGCAGTTCAGGCCATCCGGCAAGGCCATGGCGGATCGCGCCGTCAAAATCCTCGGTCGCGAGGTCGACCGGGCGCGTAGTCGTGGAAATCGCCAGGTCCAGATCGGGATGGCGGGCCTGCCAATCGGCAAGACGCGGGATCAGCCAGTGCGATGCGAACGTGGCGACGGTGCTGATCCGCAATTGCCCATGCCGCCGCCGGAGCGGCGCCACCGCCGCTTCGATGCGATCGAGCGCATCGCCCATCGCTGCCAGAAGCGCGCGGGCATCGTCCGTCAGCCGGGCAGAGCGGCCGACCTGGCGCACCAGCACGACGCCGAGCTGCCGCTCGAGTTCGGCGATCCTGTGCGAAAGTGCCGAACGGGTTACGCCCAGCGTTTCCGCCGCTTTCGTCAGGCTTGGCGCCTGCATCAACGCGGCGAGGGCCTGCAGGTTTCGAGTCGATGGCAGTTCCATGCCGGTTGCGCTTTCAACGTGATGCGTGAAGATATCTCACGCGTCAGCCCTTGCGAAGATGGTACGCTTCATCGCGGAGGTACGCATGACAACAGCTATATTCGCTCGGTTCGCCGCCTATAACCGCTGGGCCAATGCCCGCATCTATAGCGCCGCGCTTGCCCTGCCGGACGACGCTTATCGGCAAGCGACGGGCGTTTTCTTCAAAAGCCTGCATGGCACGCTGAACCATATCCTGGTTGCCGACAGGCTGTGGCTGGCGCGCCTGACGGGCGTGGGCGACATTGCTCCGCAGCTTGACGCGATCCTTTACGAGGACCGTGCCGCGCTGGCGCAGGCGCGCGCGACCGAGGACGAACGCTTGATCCGGCTGGTCGACAGTTATGACGAAGCTGCGTTGCAGCGCCGGCATCGTTACACGACTATCGGCGGGCAACCGCAGGAACAGCGGGTGGCCGACATCCTCCAGCATCTGTTCAATCATCAGACGCATCATCGCGGCCAGGCCCATGCCTGCTACTCGATCGTGAGCGGCCTCGAGCCGCCGTCTCTCGATCTTGTCGCGTTCCAGCGCGGGGCGCCCGCACCCTCACTATGACGTGACCGGTGGCGTCGCGGCCTCCGGCCCTGAGCGATCCGGCGGGCGCAAAGTGAACCGCCCGGCACGAATCGTTTCCGGCCCGGGAGATAAGGCTTCGTCATCGGCAGATGATGCGGGTAAATTTTGCTGTTCTGCTCCGAAACGAAGGTAAATACTCAGTATTCGTGCGGATCTTGGAGAAAGAGCCGCAGAATGCATTGTTTCCGGAGATTTCTGCCCTCGCGCAGGGGGCGCGGTTGGGGAATGGTGGTTTCAACGGCAGCACGACGCCACCGATGAAACTGCCAAGGGTCGCCCGCGTGGCGATGGCTCCGGCCTGCCAATTCATTGGCCGAACCATCGCCCGCCAGGGTTCCCAGCCACGATTAACTGGAATGGGCGTCCGGCATGCGCGTCCGGAATGGGCGGTCATGTGCCTTTGCCAGGCGGCAGGTCACCGTTTTTAAGGCTTTTGCCACGGGTTATCACGTAGGAAAGGGGAATTATGCCATGGCCACTGCGGCGCCCTTGAGGGACGAGACAGAAGAGATGATGACCCCTGCCCACCGTTTCAAGCGGGTTTCCGTGATCGGGCTTGGCTATATCGGCCTGCCCACTGCCGCCGTCTTCGCCTCCCGCGGGATCGAGGTGATCGGCGTGGACGTCAACGAGATCGCCGTGCAGACGATCAACAAGGGCCGCATCCATATCGTGGAGCCCGATCTCGACATGGTGGTCCACGCCGCGGCACGTGAAGGACGGCTGCGCGCGACGCTCAAGCCGGAGCCGGCAGACGCTTTCCTGATCGCCGTGCCAACGCCGTTCCGCGACGGACACGAGCCCGACCTTTCGTTCATCGAGGCTGCCGCCCGGGCGATCGCGCCGGTTCTGCACAAGGGCAACCTGGTCGTGCTGGAAAGCACTTCACCCGTGGGCACGACCGAGCAGATCGCGCAGTGGCTGGCGCAGGAGCGCCCCGATCTCAGCTTTCCCCAGGATGCCGGCGAGGCGGCGGACATTGCCGTGGCTTATTGCCCGGAACGCGTGCTGCCCGGGCACGTGCTGCGCGAACTGGTGGAGAACGACCGCGTGATCGGCGGGCTTACGCCGCGCTGCTCGGCAGAGGCGGTAGCGCTTTACGGCACATTCGTGAAAGGCGAATGCGTGGTAACGTCGGCGCGTACCGCCGAAATGTGCAAACTGACCGAAAACGCCTTTCGCGATGTCAACATCGCTTTTGCCAACGAATTGTCGATCATCTGCGACAAGCTGGACATCAGCGTGTGGGAATTGATCCGGCTGGCCAACCGCCACCCCCGGGTCAATATCCTTCAGCCCGGCCCGGGCGTGGGCGGACACTGCATCGCGGTGGACCCCTGGTTTATCGTCAACCGCAGTCCGCAGGAAGCGCGGCTGATCCACATCGCGCGGCAAGTGAACGACAGCAAGCCCCATTGGGTGGTGGAAAAGGTGCTGGCCGCGGCCCAGGCCGTTGCCGCGCGCAAGGGTTGCGCACCCGAGGACGTGCGCGTGGCGGCATTCGGCCTGGCCTTCAAACCCGATATCGATGACCTGCGCGAAAGTCCGGCAGTGGAAATCGTCAAGGACCTGTCCACACGCTTTGCCCGGCCGCTGCTGGTGGTAGAGCCGAACATCGCCGTCTTGCCGCCTGCTCTTGCGGCCTGCGGCATGGAATTGATCGATGGCTTCGCCGCACTCGATCAAGCCGACATCTGGACCCTGCTGGTCGATCACCGCCCGTTCAAGACCGTCTCGCCCAAGCGGCGCGAAGGGGTGGAAATCATCGACGCCCGCGGAATCTGGACCGACTGAGCGCCCGATTGCCAATCCCGCCGGTGCTGGCGCGGCAGGCACCGGTTCGCCAGCGGCAGCCCGGAATGCCCTGTGCTGTGCCCCGCGCAGGCAGATAACCCCGGCGCTTGTTGCGCCACCAGCATGCAGCGCGCCGGCCCGGCATCGCGATCGGGCTTCGCCGCGCGGATGCCGGCCCCGCCAACGGGGCGCAGTGGAGAACCGATGACCGAGACAAGCACCCCGCCCGCTCCCTTGCAGGAAAGCCCGATTGCCGCGCCGGCGGAAGAGGCAACCGCTGCCGCGCGGGCGACGAACGGCACGGAGGGCGAGGCCCCGGCGGCCGTCCTGCCGGCGCGCTGCGAAGTGTCAGCAGACAAAGCCTCAGCGGGCGAAGCCTCAGCGGGCGAAGCAGCCGGCGCTATCTTGCCGCATCGCCTGCAAACAGCCACGGGCGACAGGGATTGTACATCTGCGGCACCATGCGCCATGGCACAAGACCCGGATAAGCCGGCAGGATTGACGAACGCCGGGCCTGATAGCGGCGATGCCGGTACCGGGCGCCGGCCGGCACCGGCCGCCATCGGCATTACGGCAGCCCTGCGGCGCTGGTGGCGCGGGCCGGGCGGCCGCAGCGAAACGACAAAGACATTCGCCCCGCGTGACACGGGCTCCAACACAGCGCCGGCCCCGAGCCCTGCCGACAAGGCCCTGGCGCAGCCGCAGCAGGATCACGCCGTGCAACCTGCTGAGCAGCCTGCCGGGGAACCTGCCGTGCAACAGCCTTCAAGCGACCGGGCACGGAAGCAGGCCGAGCAGTTGGAACGGCGCGCGCGCACCGCCCGGGCCGATGCCTATACGGCGCAGGCGCGGGCCTTGCGCCAGGACGATCCGTTTGGCGCCGCGCCTCTCGCGCTTGCCGCGTACGAGGCCGACCCGCAGCCGTGGCGGGCGAAATGGCTGGCGTTCCGGCTTTACGATGCCGGGGAGCTGGTGCGGCCGGCAGCATTGCTGCAGAGCCTGCCGCAAGACATCGGCATGAGCGGGTCGGAAAGCACCCGCGCGCAGCAGATCCTTGCACTGGCGGCCATGGCGCAGCGCCTGCCCGAACTGCCCGCGACCGCTGCACCGGCCTATGACCCTCGTCCGCAAAGCCTGCTTTACTGCGCCGCGAGCGCCCTGCCCTGGCACACCAGCGGCTACACCACCCGCACCCAGGCCCTGCTCCGCGCGCTCGCCGCGCAAGGGGTGGAACTGGTGGCCCTTACCCGTGCCGGATATCCGTGGGACCGGGCCGACAGCACCGGCACCCCCGGTAGCCTTGCCACCCATCATCAGGGCATCGACTGGCACCACGTGCGCCAGCCCGGCCAATCGATGCCGCTCGACATCTATATCGAACGCGCCAGCATCGCCATTGCCCGGCTGGCCAAGGCACGCCGCGTCGCGGCGATCCAGGCGGCGTCCAACCACGTCAACGCTCTGCCCGCGCTGATCGCCGCGCGGCGGCTGGGGCTGCCGTTCCATTACGAAATGCGCGGCCTTTGGGAAATGAGCCGCGCGGCCAACGTGCCCGGCTTTGCCGGAACCGAACGCCATGCCCTCGGGCTGGCACTCGAAGCATGCGTCGCGCGCGCGGCAACCTCCGTCTTTGCCATTTCCCGCCCCCTCGCCGACCATGCCATCGGGCAATGGGGCCTCGATCCCGCGCGCGTGGCTCTGCTGCCCAACGGCATCGATGCGGCGGCTTTTGCAGAACTGAGCGCAGCGCCCGCCGACCAAGCCCGGCATGCCCGGCCGCGCACCACTATCGGCTATGCCGGGGCGCTAGTGGGGTATGAGGGGCTCGACCTGCTGGTCGAAGCCCTGGCGCTGCTGCGCGACAGGGGCGGCCTGGCGATCGAACTGGTCGTGATGGGCGAGGGACCGGCGCGCGCCGGCCTCGAAGAGCAGGCTCGCCGCCTGGGGCTGGGCCGGGCCGTCACGTTCACCGGGCGGCTGGAACCCGATGCGGCCCGCGCCCGCATGGCCGCGTGCCATATCGCCTGCCTTCCCCGGCGCCGCAGCACGGTGACCGAACTGGTCCCACCGATCAAGCTGGTCGAAGCCATGGCCCTGGGCCTGCCGGTAATCGTGCCAGACCTGCCCGTATTCCGGGCCGAAGCGCAGGAGGGGACCGCGCTGTTCTTTGCGCCTGACGATCCGGCCGCCCTTGCCCGCGCCATCGCCGCCATCGCCGCTGATCCCCAAAAGGCGCGCCGCCTGGGCGAGGCCGCGCGCCAACATGCCTTCGAGCGACGCAACTGGAACACGATCGTCGGCGCCGTTGTCCAGACCCTGCCCAACCCCGATCCAGGCAAGCCCGATTCAGGCAAGCCCGATTCAGACAAGCCCGATTCAGGGGACGACACCGCCGCCAGCAAGCCGCCCGCGTGGTGCGTGCCCGATCCCGAGGCGCTGATTGCGTCCTTGTGCCGAGGTGACGTGGCGCCGGTACGGGCAGTCATGGCCGGTACCCCCTTTGCCGATGCCGCACAGGCCGCGCGCGAATGGCTGCGTCTGGGCAGAGCGGCGGGCGCGCGGGGCACTATCGCCGCCGAACTGCTGGCCGCGGAGGAAGCGGTCATCCTGCACCGCGGAGTGAACACCCTGGCGGGAGCCTATGCCGCGGCCCAGCGCGCCGGCGCTTTCACGCGGTGCCGGGAATGGATGGCGGAATTGCGCCACCACCCCGATCGGCGCGGAAAGGCCACTGTCCAGGCCCGGATCGAACGGCTTGGCCAGGGACTGGCCGGGCAGCTCGATCTGCTGGACCTGATCCCCTCGCGCCGCCCCCGCGGGCAGGCACCAGAGCCGGGGCGGATCTGCTACATGCTGCACAACAGCCTGCCCTATACAACGGGCGGCTATGCCACGCGCACGCACGGGCTGGCGCGCGGGCTGGCGGCGGCAGGTTGCGACGTGCTGGCGATGACGCGGCCGGGCTTTCCGCGTGACGCCGTGGCCGGCCTTGCCGAGACGCTGCCGGATAGCGAACGGATCGACGGCATCACCTATCTGCGCAATCACGTGCCGACGCGTGGCGGCATGCGTTATCTGCACTACGTTCCCGCATCGGCGCGAGTGCTGGAGGAACGCTATCGCGCGTTGCGGCCCGCGCTGGTGATGGCGGCATCGAATCATCTGGTGGCACTGCCGGCGTTGATCGCGGCACGGCGGCTGGGCATTCCATTTGTCTACGAAGTGCGCGGCTTTTGGGAAGTCACCAAAATGTCACGCGAGGAAAGCTATCGGGAAACGCCGGCCTATCAGGTGCAGGAACAACTGGAAGCGGCCATTGCCCGGGCTGCGGACCAAGTCTTCACGCTGACCGGGCCGATGGCCGAGGAACTGGTGGCGCGCGGCGTAAACCCTGACGCCATCGCGCTCGTGCCCAATTCGTGCGATCCGGCGCGCTTTGCCCCCCGCCCGCGCGATATGGAACGCGCCCAGGCGCTGGGTATTGCCGCCGATGTGCCGGTGATCGGCTATGTTGGCACGTTCGTCGATTATGAAGGTCTCGATGACCTGGCGCGGGCCTGCGCGCTGCTGAAAAGGCAGGGGCATGCATTTCGTCTGCTGCTGGTCGGCAACGAGAACACGAGCGGGGCCGAGCGGGGGCCGATCACCCAGGCCATTGCCGCCATTGCCGAGGAAGGCGGCTTTGCCGACTGGCTGATCATGCCGGGCCGGGTGCCGCACGATGAGGTCGAAAGCTGGTACTCGCTGATCGACATCTGCCCGTTTCCGCGCCGGCCCTGGCCGGTGTGCGAAATGGTTTCCCCGATGAAACCGCTGGAAGCGCTGGCAATGGAAAAGGCCGTGGTCGTTTCCGATGTGCGCGCGCTGGCGGAAATGATCGCCGATGGGCACACCGGCCTCAGCTTTGCCAAAGGCGATGTCGATAGCCTGGCCCGAACTCTCGCGCGGCTGATCGCCGACCCTGCCTTGCGCGCTGCGCTTGGCCGCCGCGGGCGCCAATGGGTTTGTGCCGAGCGCACCTGGCTGGGTACTGGGCAAGCCGCAGTTGCGCTGCTGCAACCGTTCCTGGCGCAGGCCGATGACGGCCTGGTAGAGGCCGCGGAATGACCGGACAGAGCGCATTTGCAAGCGCCCTGCGGCGCAAGCTCGGGCAGCTCGTGCCCGGGGACAACCGGTTCGACGTGCGAACGCATGCCCTGCTCTCGCCGTTGCGGCCCCACGCCGTGCCCGTTCATTTCCATGTGCGCTTCGTGCCGAACGCCACCCGCATGCTGGTGACCTTGCATGGCGCGGCAAGCGCGGCGCGGCGGGCACGCCCGGTGTTCAACGGCTTCAACCCCGATCTGGCCGATTGCATCCAGGTGGCGGTCAGCGATCCGTCGCTGCAGATGCCCGGCGACGTCGGCATCGCCTGGTTTGCCGGGCATGAGGATTTCGATACGCCGGCCCTGCTGCGCTGCGCCTTTGCCGAAATGGTCAGAACCTGGGGCGTGGAGCGGACGGTTTTCTTCGGTACGTCGGGCGGTGGCTTTGCCGCGCTGGCCCAATCGCATGCCATGCCCGGATCGATTGCCGTGGTGGGCAACCCGCAGACCCGCATCGCCAGTTATCATAGTACGCCGGTGTCGGCCTATCGCCAGGCATGCTGGCCCGGTCTGGCGCAGAATGCCGATCTTGACAGCGCGACCATGGCCGATTGCACCAGGCTCTATAGCGCAGGGTTTCGCAACACGGTGGTCTATGTCCAGTCCCTGGGCGACCGCCACCACCGGCGCCTGCACATGCTGCCTTTCGCGGCGGCAATCGCCGATCTGCCCGACGCCGACCGGGTGCTGTTCCACACCGATTTTCACGGCGTGCACGATCATAGCCTGCCGCGCACGGCCTATGCCGCCTGGCTGCGCGCCGCCATCATCAGCCCCACGGCCAAACCAACCGACCTGCTCGACGCCTGGGAGACCGTGCGCCACCGCGCCGCCATCCCTGCCGATACGCCTGGCCGGAGCAGTCAGGGCGCTCGCGCCGCCATGCCAGATATCGAGGCCGCCGGTGCCCGGCTCGAGGCCTGGTTGATGCGACAGGCGGCGGCGCCCGGTTTCGCTCCGGCACGCGCCGAAGCCAAGGAGGCAATCTGATGCGCAACCCCTATCGGGGCCTTGCCCCGCACGCCTTCTGGTCGACGGCGGTGGCTGAACGCCACCTGGCCGACATGCGAGACCTTTGGGATCCGATCGCGCTGTCTCCGCAAGACCGCATCGCAACGGCCGGTAGCTGTTTTGCCCAGCACATCGGCAATGCCCTTGCCGCGCGCGGCGCCCATTTCCTGGATTGCGAGCCGCCGCCGCCGGTCTTTGTCGACGCAGACGAGGCGCGACGGTTCGGCTATGGGGTGTTCTCGTGCCGCTATGGCAATGTCTATACTGCCCGGCAGATGCTGCAACTCGCGCAGGAGGCGCTCGGACAGCGCAACCCCGCCGAGGTGGTGTGGGAGCGCGAGGGCCGTTTTCACGATGCCCTGCGCCCCGCTGTCGATCCGGCGGGCCATGCCAGCGCCGAAACGGTGCTGCTGGCACGGCGGCTGCATCTGGCTGCGGTCCGCACCATGCTGGAAACCATGGATGTCATGGTCTTCACCATGGGGTTGACCGAATGCTGGGAAAGCCTGGCAGACGGCACGGTCTATCCCACCGCGCCCGGCACCATCGCCGGCAGCTTCGACCCCGAGGCCCACGCTTTCCGCAATCTGCGCCATGGCGAGGTGCTCGCCGACATGGCCGCGTTCTGGGCACTGGTCAAAACGATCAATCCGGCCGCACGTCTGCTGCTCACGGTATCGCCGGTACCGCTGATGGCCACGGCCAGCGCGGCCCACGTCCTGCCGGCTACGGTCTATTCCAAATCCGTGCTGCGGGCCGTGGCCGGCGAGCTTGCCGAAACGCGCGCCGACATCACCTATTTCCCCAGTTACGAGATCATCGCCGGTCATCCGGCCCGCGGCCTGTTCTTCAATCCCGATTTGCGCACGGTGAACCCGATGGGGGTCGATCTGGTCATGCGCCATTTCTTTTCCGGCCCGCTGGCCACCGCGTTCGCGCCCGGCAGCAAAGGGCCGGTGTTGGAAACCGAGCCGGAGGTGATCTGCGAGGAGAGCCGCATTACCGAAACACTGTGAGCGACCAAGGAACAAGAACCCAAGGAACAAGCGCCAGTGTCATCACGCCCCCGCCCCTTTCCAGAAATGCTCTCGGTTTTCTGCAGCCTGCTGGCCGCGCTGGCTCTGCTCGTGCCGGCGACGGCGCAAGCGGCCACGCTCTATCTGGCCCCCGCAGGCGACGACCGCGCCGATGGGCGCAGCGCGCAGGCGGCACTCGCCACGCTGGGAGCCGCGGCCGCGCGTGCGCAGCAAGCGCCGGCAGGCGAGGAAACCAGCGTGATCGTGCTGCCGGGCGTCTATCGCGGACAAACGCTGAATCTGGATGGCCGCCGCCTGCGCGGACCCTTGACCATTGCCGGTGCGGCCAGCGAGGCGGCCGCCTACCCCGCTTTCATTGGCAATGGTCGCGGAACCTGGCTGCGCTATCGCGGGGCGGAAGGGCGCGATAGCGGCCTGACGGTCCGCGGGTTGCGCATCGTCGGCTATGCAACCGCGATCAGCCTCAACGGCAACCGCGACGATCCGGCGGCGTTCAACCGCGGCACCGTGCTGGAAAGCCTGGTGCTGGACTCCATCGGCAGCGACACGACAGTCCTAGATACGGCCGGCCAAGATACGGCCGGACACGACACGACCGGCAGCGGCGCAGCGCCCTCGACCGCGGCGATCCGCCTGGTCAACGCGCCGGACACGGTGGTGCGCGGCGTCTATTTCCACGTCATCCGCAATGTACCGCGCGAAACCTGTGGCGGCCTCCACGCGATCTATCTGGCCAGCCACGCCACCGGCGCGCGGATCGAAAACAACACGTTCGACGATTTCTGCGGCAGTGCGATCAAGCTGCGCGATGCGTCGGGCAAAGCGGTCATTCGCGCCAACCGTTTCCGCAACGCCGATGGTGCGCCGGCCATCGAGGAATGGTTCTGCGACATGGCACGCACCGATGCCTGCACCAAACCGGGCGGCGAATGCCCTTCGACAGGCATCGCCGTGACCGGCAACGATTTCGGCGATTTGCCCGCGAACCGCCGCATCGTGGTGCGCGGTTCGCGCATGCCCAGGCCCTGGTGCCCGCCCGGCAGCGCCGCCGCGCCGCGTTTCCTGCTCGATCATGGCCAGACCCTGCCTTGAAGGACATGCCCCTCATGCGCAACGCTTCGCTCAAGATCGCGCTGGTGGCCGACGACCTGACCCGCGCTTGCCTGGCACCGGAATGCCGGATCGTGAACGTGCCGGCGCTGGCCACGGCACGAGGCTTCCACCGCCTGCTGGCCGCCAGCCGGCCCGATCTGCTGCTGGTGGAAAGCACCTGGGGCGGATGGGAGAAAAGCTGGCAATATCGCGTGGCCGCCTATCCCGATCACTGGCTGCGATCGAACCGGCGGCTGCGGATGCTGGTGCACGTCGCGCGCGACATGGGCATTCCCACCTTGTTCTGGAACAAGGAGGACGGAGTGCATTTCGACCGGTTCATCGGCAGTGCGCGCCTGTTCGATCACGTCTTCACGGTCGACGCCAATTGCCTGGACCGCTATCACGCCGCCATGGGCGCGGAGGCGTCGGTCCACGTTCTGCCCTTTCCGGTGCAGCCCGCCTATCACCGTTTCACCGGATTTGCCTTTGCCCGCAACCAGGCCAATTTCGTGGGCAGCTATTCCGCCCACGTGCATCCGGCGCGGCGCGCCTGGCAGGACATGGCCTTTGCCGCCGCGCTGGATAGCGGGCTGGGATTGACGGTGTACGATCGCAATTCGGACCGGCCTTCACCGATCTATCGTTATCCCGTGCATGCCGGGCTTCAGGTGCACCCGGCGGTGGCGCATGCCGAAACGGCGCGTATCTACAAGGAAAACCTGGTTTCGCTCAACGTCAATACGGTGACCGATTCGGCAACGATGTTCTCTCGCCGCCTGGTTGAAATCCTGGCTTGCGGCGGCATTGCCGTCACTTCGGCCGCGCGTTCGGTGGATGCGCTGTTTGCGGGGTTCTGCCATGTCGTGCGCAGCCCGGGCGAAGCACGCGAACTGTTCGCCCGGCTGCGCCATGGCCCGGCACCGCACGATCTGGAGCGAGCCCGGGCCGGTGCCGCGCACGTGGCGGCCCACCACACCTGGGATCGCCGGCTGGTGCAAATGGCGGCAGTCGCCGGGCTTTGACCAGTGGCCGCGAAAGACGGGGGGGGCAAAGACCGTCAATGGGCAAAAATGATCCACATCGAACAAAGGCTTTATCCCGGTTTGGCTTGTTTCTCGCCGGCTCACGATCGGCGATGCGGGCAGTTCCGGCCGCGATGGCAGCGTCGCCCTCGTGCCGTTGCCCGCCAGCTTTGCAGGTGCCTGCGAAACGGTTGCTTCCACGATGGCCTGCGACCGCAACCGGGGTCACCGTGACGTTACCGGCGCTTGGCGGGTTGGGGGCATGATGATGGACAGGCTGCACGATAGGCTGGACGGCGGGCTGGATGATTGGGCCGGGTTTGCGGGCAAGCGGGTCATGCTGCTGCAAGGACCCGTAGGGCCGTTCTTTGCCCGGCTGGCGCGAGATTTGTGCCGCGGCGGGGCCAAGGTGTGGAAGGTGAATTTCCATGCCGGGGACCAGTTGTTCTATCCCGGCGGCGAGACATGGCGTGGCCCCATGGCAGCGTGGCCGGCCTGGCTGGAAGCGCAGCTTGGCGCCCGTGCGATCGATTGCGTGCTGCTGTTCGGGGATTGCCGCCCCCTGCACGAAGCGGCGCGCGAGGTCTGCGCCAGGCTGGGCGTGCCGGTCGGCGTGTTCGAGGAAGGCTATCTGCGGCCGCATCACATCACGTTCGAATGGGGCGGGGTCAATGCCCGCAGCGCTTTGCCGCGCGATGCGCAAGGTCTGTGGGCAACCGATCTTCCGGAACGACGGCCGCCCGTGCCGGTTGCGCCCACCTTCTGGCACATGGCGCTGTGGGCGCTGCTCTATTTCGCGGCAGGGGCGCTGCTGGCCTGGCGTTTCCCGCACTACGTCCACCACCGCCCGCTGCGGCTGACCCAAGGCTGGGCATGGCTGCGCTCGGCCTGGCGCAAGCCGCTATATGCCCATGCCCAGCGCCGCTTGCTGCCCCGGCTCACCGGGCCGGCCAGCCGGCGCTGGTTCCTGGTACCCTTGCAGGTGCACAACGATGCCCAAGTGCTGCACCATGGCGCTGAAGGCGGTGTCGCGGGCTTTATCGCCAGCACCATCGCCTCGTTCGCCCGGCATGCCCCGCACGATTGCCTGCTGGTGATCAAGCACCACCCGATGGACCGGGGATACCGCGACTATCGCGCGCTGGTGGCCGACGAAGCAGCGCGCCATGGCTGTGCCGGACGGGTGCAGTGCCTGCACGATCAGCCCACGCTGCTTTTGCTGCGGCATTGCCGGGGCGTGGTCACGATCAACAGCACCGTGGGCCTGAGCGCGCTGGCAGAAGGCTGCCCCGTGGTGACCATGGGCCAGGCGTTCTACGCAATGCCGGGGCTGACGTATCAGGGGCCGCTGCAGCGTTTCTGGCACGAGGCGCCGCTCGCCTTGCCCGATCCCGCGCTGTGGCGCCGGCTGGAAGCGGTGATCCTGGCCAAGACGCAGATCAACGGCAGTTTCTATCGCCGGGTGATGGCCGGCAGCGCCACCGGCCTTGGTGCGTCGCTGCCGGCGATACCGGCGCGACGGGCCGGAGGCCCGCCCGCCGACCAAAATCCCGCGCCGCCTAAAGGCTCCAGTACCGAACCCCGTGCGGCAGCGCTTGCGGCATGAGTGCCGATTTCACGTCGATCAGAACGCCGCCCGGGCGCAGCATGGCGGCGATGGCAGCGGCGCCCAGCGTGGCATAGTCGCGGTGCGACACGGCATAGATCACCGCATCGAGATCGGCAAAGGCATCGAGCGGTGACAGGGTGATGCCGAATTCATGCGCGGCCGCGGCTGGTTCGGCCAAAGGATCGTGAACCAGCGGCTCTATCCCGAAATCCCTGAGTTCGCGCCAGATGTCTTCGACTTTCGAATTGCGGATATCGGGCACGTTTTCCTTGAACGTCAATCCCAGGATGCCCACCCGCGCGGCATTCAGTGCGCGGCCGCCGCCGGCCAGCATCTTGACCGTGCGCTGCGCGATATAGGCCCCCATGCCATCGTTGATGCGCCGTCCGGCCAGGATCACTTGCGGGTGATAGCCCAACTGTTCGGCCTTGGCCGTGAGGTAATAGGGATCAACCCCGATGCAGTGCCCGCCGACGAGGCCGGGATAGAAGCGCAGGAAATTCCATTTGGTGCCCGCCGCGGCCAGAACCTCGCTGGTGCGGATGCCCACCAGATCGCAGATCTTGGAAATTTCGTTCATCAGGGCGATATTGATGTCACGCTGGGTGTTCTCGATCACTTTGGCCGCTTCGGCAACCTTGATCGACGATGCCTTGTGAATCCCTGCTTCCACCACCGCACCATAAAGCTCGGCCAGCAGATCGAGCGTTTCGGCATCCTGCGCGGCGACGACTTTGACGATCTTCTCGAACGGATGGTCCTTGTCACCGGGGTTGATGCGTTCCGGGCTGTAGCCCAGCTTGAAATCGATGCCGGCGGCAAGGCCGGAAACAGCGGCGATCACCGGCGCGCAGACTTCTTCGGTAGCGCCGGGATAGACGGTCGATTCGAACACGATCACCGTCCCGGGCGCGATCACCCGGCCGAGCGTTTCGCAGGCCAGGCGCACCGGGGTGAAATCGGGCCGGCGGCTTTCATCGACAGGCGTGGGCACGGTGACGATTATCACCGAACAGTCCGCCAGCGCGGCGGGATCATCGGTCACGGCGAGAGTCGAGGCGGCGAGATCGGCGGACGAAACTTCGCCGGTGTAATCCTGATGCGCGCGCAAGGTAGCGATGCGGTGCGCGCTGACGTCAAAGCCGACCACGGAAAACTTGCGCGCAAATGCGATTGCCAGCGGCAAGCCCACGTATCCCAGCCCGACGACGCCGATCCTGTGCGAAAACACCCCGCTGCTCTGCACGCCCGCTCCACTCTCTCTGTCTGTCAATATCGTGACGCCATAATCCCATGGCGTTACCAATCCGCAAATGCTTCGCGAGCCGCGCGTGTTTCGGCCGCTGTTCCGGCTACCGGTTTGCCTCCTGTTTCGGTGCCTGTTGAAGCCGGTGCCACGGCGGGCCTTCCCCTGCCCGCGCAGTTTGACTAAGGGCACGGTTAAATCTTTTTCCCGCTCATCCGAACGGAGCCGCCCGATGCCCGATCTTGCCACGCTCGACGCCCCCGCCGCCAGCCCGGCGGTGCGCACCGACTGGAGCCGTGAAGAGATCGCTGCCCTGTTCGATCTGCCGTTCACCGAGCTGGTGTTCCAGGCCGCCCAGGTGCATCGCGCGCATCACCGTACGGGGGAAGTGCAGCTGTGCACGCTGCTGTCGATCAAGACCGGCGGCTGCCCGGAAGACTGCGGCTATTGTTCGCAAAGCGTCAAGGCCGACAGCGGAATTCAGGCGAGCAAGCTGATGGACGTGCAGGCCGTGCTGCAATCGGCGGCCCAGGCTCGCGATGCCGGCTCCAGGCGGTTCTGCATGGGCGCCGCCTGGCGCAACCCGAAAGACCGCGACATGCCGGCCATCATCCAGATGGTTAGGGGCGTGCGCGAAATGGGGCTGGAAACCTGCATGACGCTGGGCATGCTGACAGCCGGGCAGGCCGCGCAGCTCGCCGAAGCCGGGCTCGACTATTACAACCACAATATCGATACTTCGCCCGAGCGCTATGACGCGGTGATCACCACCCGCACGTTCCAGGACCGGCTCGATACTTTGAGCGTGGTGCGCGAAGCCGGCATCAACGTCTGCTCCGGCGGGATCGTGGGCATGGGCGAGACCCGCGCGGACCGCGTCGGCTTCGTCCACGCCCTGGCGACGCTGGAGCAGCACCCGGAAAGCGTGCCGGTCAACGCGCTGGTACCGGTCAAGGGCACCGTGCTGGGCGACATGCTGGCCGATACGCCGATGGCCAGGATCGACGACATCGAATTCGTGCGCACCGTTGCGGTGGCGCGCATCACCATGCCCTTGTCGATGGTGCGCCTTTCCGCCGGGCGCGAAAGCATGAGCGAAGCGACGCAGGCGCTATGCTTCCTGGCCGGGGCCAACTCCATCTTCACCGGTGACAAGCTGCTGACCGCGCCCAACGCCGGGGACGACAGCGACGCCGCAATGTTCGCACGCCTTGGGTTGAAGCCGATGGAAAGCGAAGAACCATTGCGCGCGATGAAAGCGGTTGGCGGCTGTGCGGGCGGCTGCGCGGCCTGATCACGTGACATCGGGTTTCGCGGCGCGCCTTGGCGCAACGGATCTGTGGCAGGCCCAGGCCGCCGATCTGGCAGCGCTGGAAGCCCGCGCCCGCCTGCGCGCGCTCGCGCCGCGCGCGGGGGTCGATTTTGCCAGCAACGATTATCTGGGGCTTGCCCGCTCGCCACGCCTGCGCGCGGCCTTGGCCGATGCGCTGGCACGCGGGGTGGCGGTGGGATCGGGCGGGTCGCGCCTGCTGCGCGGCAACGATCCCGAGCACGAGGCCCTGGAGGCGGAAGCGGCTGCTTTTTTCCGCTGCGAGAGCACGTTGTGGTTCAGCGCGGGCTATGCCGGCAATGTAGCCCTGATCGCCACGCTCCCCCAGCGCGAAGACCTGGTGATCTACGACGAACTGATCCACGCCTCTGTCCATGAAGGCCTTCGGCTGACCCGCGCGTCCGTCGCCATGGCCGCGCACAACGATTGCGACGCTGTCGAAACCCTCGCCCGGCAATGGCGGGCCCGGGGGCATACCGGCCGGCTTTGGTTTGCCGTCGAAAGTCTCTATTCGATGGACGGAGACCGCGCTCCGCTCGACGATCTGGCGGCCGTGGCGCAGCGCCATGGCGCGATCCTGCTGATCGACGAGGCCCATGCCACGGGGGTGTTCGGCGCCGATGGCCGGGGTCTGGCCGCCCATCTCGACGGCCGGCCCGACGTGGTCGTGCTGCGTACCTGCGGCAAGGCGCTGGGCTGCGAAGGCGCGCTGGTCTGCGGGCCGCAGGTGGTACGCGATTTCCTGGTCAACCGCGGACGCCCCTTCGTCTTTTCCACCGCGCCCAGCCCGCTGATGGCCAGTGCCGTTCGCGAAGCCCTGCGCATCTGCGCCGACGAGCCGGAACGGCGCCAGGCGCTGGCCGCGCTGATCGATCATGCCGCGCGGCAGCTTGGCCCGCTGGGCGCCAGCATTGGCGGCAGCCAGATCGTGCCGCTGATCCTGGGCGAGGATGCCCGCGCGATGACCGTGGCCACGCAGTTGCAGCAGGCGGGCTTTGACGTGCGCGGCATTCGCCCGCCTACTGTGCCGCCCGGCACCAGCCGCCTGCGCATTTCCCTGACGCTCAATGCCACGCCAGCCGATGTCGACGCGCTGGCCGCCGCCCTGCAGGAGATTGTCTAATGCCCCGCTACGTCGTCACCGGAACCGACACGGGCATCGGCAAGACGGTATTCAGCGCCGCATTGGCCGGCGCGCTGGGCGCGCATTACTGGAAACCGGTGCAATCGGGCCTGGACGAGGGCGCCGACCGCGATCATGTGGCGGCGCTGGCGCAATTGCCACCCGAAAAGGTACTGCCCGAAGCCTATCGCCTGACCCAGCCGCTTTCGCCGCACCGCGCGGCGGAACTGGACGGGTTGCAGATCGATCCGGCGCGGCTTTCCCCGCCCGGTCTTCCCTCGCTGGTGGTCGAAGGCGCAGGCGGCGCGCTGGTGCCGATCACGCGCAACACGCTCTATGCCGATCTGTTCGCCTGGTGGAACCTGCCGGTGATCGTGGTGGCGCGCACCGCGCTCGGCACGATCAATCACAGCCTCCTCACGGTGGAAGCGCTGCGCGCGCGCGGTGTCGACGTGCACGGCATCGCCTTCGTCGGCCCGGCCAACGACGATAACGAACAGACCATCGCCGCCATGGGCAAAGTGCGCCGGCTGGGCCGGCTGGACATGCTCGATCCGCTGACGCCCGAAACCCTGGCGGCCGCCTTTGCCCGGGGCTTTGCCCTGGCGGATTTCGCATGAGCGGATCGCCCGTCTGGCATCCGTTCTGGCAGCATGGCCTGGGCCTGCCGATCCCCACCGTGGCACGCGGGGATGGGGCGGCGCTGATCCTGCAGGACGGCACGCGCGTGATCGATGCGATATCATCGTGGTGGGTGACGACGCATGGCCACAACCACCCGCGGATCATGGCCGCAATCCGCGCCCAGACCGAAAAGCTTGATCAGGTGATCTTCGCCGGGTGGACGCACCAGCCAGCCGAAGACGCGGCGCGCGGCCTTTTGGCCATGCTGCCCCGGCCACTTACCCGCGTGTTCTTTTCCGACAGCGGCAGTACTTGCGTGGAAGTGGCGCTGAAAATGGCGCTGGGTTTCTGGGCCAACACCGGCGCATCCCGGCATCGTATCCTGGTAATGGAACACTCCTATCACGGGGATACGATCGGCACGATGTCGGTGGGCGCGCGCGGGGTCTACAACGCGGCCTATGCCCCGCTGCTGTTCGACGTGGGCACGATCCCCTTTCCGGCCGGCGACGGCGCCAACACGATCGACGCATTGGAAACGGCATGCCGTGAAAAGCCAGCGGCGCTGATCGTCGAGCCGCTGGTGCTGGGCGGTGGGGGGATGTTGTTCTATCCGCCCGCCGTGCTCGCCGCCATGGCCGAGGTCTGCCGCCGCCATGGCGTGCTGTTCATCGCCGACGAAGTGATGACCGGCTTTGGCCGCACCGGCACGCTGCTGGCGTGCGAGCAGGCGGGCGTGGTGCCCGATATCCTGTGCCTGGCCAAGGGTCTGACGGGCGGATCCATGCCGCTGGCGGTAACCGTGGCGCAAGAGCCGATCTTTGCCGCGCACTGGTCTGCCGACCGGTCGAAACTGTTCTATCACTCGTCAAGCTATACCGCCAATCCCATCGCCTGCGCGGCGGCGGTGGAAAACCTGGCAATCTGGCGCGAAGAGCCGGTGCAGGCGCGCATCGATACCCTGGCCCGCAACCAGGATGCCCTGCTGCAACGTCTGGCCGCCCTGCCCGGCGCGCGCGATGCCCGCCGCTGCGGCACGATCATCGCCGTCGATTTCGCCACGCCCGACGGCGGCTATCTTTCGACGCTTGCCCCCCACCTGATGGGCTTTGCCCGCGACAACGGCGTTCTGCTGCGCCCCTTGGGCAATACCGTCTATGTCCTGCCGCCCTATTGTATCACGCCCGAAGACCTGGCGCGCGTGGGCGACGTGGTGGAAGCGGGGCTGGCGGCCATGCTGGGGTGATGGCGCAAGGGGTAAAAGGGTCTCGGTACCCCGCCAGTGCGCGAGCAGGACAAGCGACGGCTACCGGATGCCTTGCCAGACGGCGGCCCGTCGCGCGTCGCGCGTGATGCCCTTATCGTGCGTAATCGCCCTGGCTGGTCAACGCGTTCCCGGCAGTGGAAAACTGCCTTGCTATCGAGCGATTGTGGAGCGGGCATGGCGATGAGGTATGACACGGTCCTGCCTGCCTGGCGGCACAAGGCGATGGGCTATGGTCTTGTGGCGGGCCGGTTACGGCCGTTATGGCCATTGGCGGTTCTTGCCATTCTCGTCGGCGCCGGTTTCGCCAATGGCGCGCCGTCGGCCAGCGTCGGTAGCGCGCCACCCCTGTCGCTTGGCGTGCAGACGCATTTCAGCCAGGGCTGGCCGGCCGGCATCGACACCCTGGCGGCGCAAGTGCAGGCGCCGCTCTTGCGCGATTCCCTGCCTTGGGCCGCAGGCGAGCCGGCGAGGGGCCG
The DNA here is from genome assembly GCF_057784975.1 of Novosphingobium sp. DS6-6. Lineage (NCBI taxonomy): Bacteria > Pseudomonadati > Pseudomonadota > Alphaproteobacteria > Sphingomonadales > Sphingomonadaceae > Novosphingobium > Novosphingobium sp. DS6-6. The sequence continues at coordinate 272,414 of NZ_JBYNTS010000004.1, forward strand.
CTATGCGCTCGACAGCGCGGCGGCGCGGAACCTTTCGGCGGCGTGCCGGAGCGGGCGCCGGCTGATCCTGACGGAAATTCCCGCGAACCCGCTGTATGATAACGGGCTGTGGGTGTCGTCCGAGTCTGGACGCGCGGCCTTCGCCGCCTATCTTGGCGCACTGAAGGACCGGTTTGGCGGCTGTCTGGTGGCGATCGAACTGGGCAACGAAATCAATGGCGCGCGGGCCATGGCCTTTGCCGGCGGGGTCGATCGGGTGGACGCCTATGTGCGGATTGCGGCCGCTTCCCACGCGCGGCTGGGTGGCATGCCCGCGCTTTTGGGCGGATCGACCAACATGATCGGCACCGGTTTCCTGCGCACGCTGTTTGCCGCCGGGCTGCTTTCCCACGTCGACGGGATTGCCGTGCACCCCTATCGCACCCGGGCCGAAGGGCTGGACGTGGAACTGGCGCGGCTGCGCGCGGCGATGGACGCCCACGGCCGCCAGGTGCCGGTCTGGGCCACCGAGTTCGGCCTTCCAACGACCGATCGGGCCACGGCGGCGGGGGAACTGGTCAAACAGGCAACGATGCTGGCGGCAAACGGCGTGGCGGGGGCCAGTTGGTATGCGCTGATCGATCAAGGCGGTTTTCCCACCATGGGCCTTTTCGCGGGCAATGCTCTCAAGGACCAGGGCCGCGCGTTCCGTTTCCTGCAGACCGCCATCCTGCCCAAGGGGCGGCCGAGCCGGCTGGACCTGGGCGATCCGCTGCTGTTCGCCTATCGCTTTGGCACCGACGTGACCGTGATCTGGGGCGCCCCCCGCGCGCTGACGCTGGCCGCAGGAACGCGCGCTTTCGATGCTGCCGGCACGGCCCTTGCCGCGCCGGCGATCGGCGACGCGCCCATCGTGGTGATCGGCACGGGCTATACCATCGGTGCTACGGCCGTGGTGGCCGATACGCTATCGGGCTGGGGCACGCCGGCGTGGCGCTATCGCGTGCGCAACGGCGCCGGACAGGACACTGCGCTCGATTGGCAGGACGATAGCTGGACGGGCTATTTCGGCAACCGGTTCAGCCGCCCCCTGCGCATCAACACCACCAGCGCGGCCCCGGCGGGCGACGCCCGGGCGCCGCTGCGCGCAGTATGGCGCTATACCGCACCCGTGGACCAGCGGCTGGACCTGCGCGGCTGCCTTGCCAAGGCGGCTGGCGGCGACGGGGTGGATATCACCATCCGGCACAACGGAACGATGGCCTGGCAAGGCGTGCTGACCGCCAGGTTGCAACCCGGCCCGGTGCCGCTCGATCTGGCCGCGAACGACACGGTCGATCTGGTGGCAGGGCCGAACCAGACTTCCGGCGGAGACGCCTTCTTCTATCGGGTTATGCTGTTCCGCCGGGGGCAGAGCACCGCAGTGACCTGCCCTTCCTGACCGCTCAAGGCGCCGGCGCCGGAGCAGGATTGGCGACGCGGCGCGCCGTTATCACTTTCACCGGCTGGGCCAGCATCTGCCCGCGCATGGCCCCTTCGCCCAGCGTCGGCGAAACCGGCATGTCCCAGATCTTGCGCACCACGTCCATGCCCGCCACGACGCGGCCGAACGCGGCATAGCCCAGCTGTCGCTCGGGCTCGCTGGACGCGGGATCGGCATCGAGGCTGGGCATGTCGGACAAGAGGATCGAGAAATCCGACATGGCCGTGCCTGGCGCCAGCCGGGCGAGCGAGAGCGTGCCGGCCTTGTGGAGGATGCCGGTCTGGCTGGTGGGTTCGTGCGCAACGGGCTTGAGCAGGCGCGCACCATCGCGGATGCCGCCTTGCACCAGGCCATTGGGCTGCTGCCCCCATTCCAGATGCATGGCGCGATAGAACACCATGCCATCATAGCGTTTGCCATCAACGTAGCGCAGGAAATTGCCCACGCTGATAGGTGCGCGCTTGCCATCCAGCTCGACCACGATGGTGCCCTGGTCGGTGAGCAGGGCGACCGTAGCGATATCAGGCACCGGTGCGGGCGCGAGCTGGGCCGGTGCGCGCGTCGCGGCCTTGCGGGACGGGGCTGCCCAGGCGGGCGCGACGGCGAGCTGGGCAAGGGCCATGCCGAGTGCCAGGCGGACGGCGACGGAGGCGAATCGAGCGGTCATCCAGTTATCCTGCCCGAGGTCGTATCGCCGCGTAAATGCGGAACAACGGCGGCCGCCCCGCAGTTTTAAGGCCGCAATAGTGGATTCCCGCATGGCTCTGGTTACCAAAACCTGAAACCGCGCCTCTAGCATCGCCGGCAATGCCCACTGGCCGGAGCCTGTAGCCATGCTGCGTTTCGATCTTTCCGCCAAGTTGACGTCTGCCTTTGCGGCAATGGGACGCGACCGCGCGGAACGGGCCGGGTCTGCCGACGGTGAGGTTGCCGTCGCGGCAGCCGACAGCGGCCCGGCCGATCAGGACGAAGCGGTCGGGAGCCTGTTGCAGGCGGGCGATCACGTGGCGTCGGGCAGAATGAACCATGTGCTGGACCGCATCGTGGCCGGCTGCGGCACCATCAGGCTGGGCATCGACGAAATTGCCGCCGCTTCGGCGGATCTGTCGGCGCGATCGAACCGGCAGGCCAGTGTCCTGGCACAGGCGGCGCAAACACTCGACGCGTTCACCGGCAAAGCCAGGATCACCGCAGACAACGCCCGGCAGACCTGCCGTCGCCTGCACCTGGCCCGCGATACGGCCGACAGAGTGGAAACGATCGCGCAGGGTGCGGCCGGAGCCATGCGCGCGATCGAAGGCACATCGCGCCAGATGGCCGACATCATGGGGGTGATCGACAGCATCGCCTTTCAGACCAATCTGCTTGCCCTCAATGCCGGGGTGGAAGCCGCGCGCGCGGGCGAGGCCGGCAAGGGCTTTGCCGTGGTGGCATCGGAAGTGCGCGCCCTGGCCCAGCGCAGCGCCGACGCGGCCAGAGACATCAGGGCGCTGATAACCGCCAGTACCGAACAGATCGCCGGCGGCGTTGCCCTGATCGAAGGCAGCGGCCAGGCGCTTAGCCAGATCGCGGGCGAAGTGAACGCGGTTTCCAGCCTGGTCGAGGAGATTGCCGAGGCGGCGGAACAACAGGCGGACGGCATCGGCGCCATTTCGCGCATGGTGTCGGAGATGGATGTCATGACCCGGCCCGACACCGCGATGGCTGCGGAAATCACGATCGGCACTCATGCCCTTCCGGGTGGCGCGCCATGTCTGATGGAGCAGCTTGGCCGACAGGACGGCAATGCCCTGCCGGAACCCAATGTGGTGACGATCGCCATGCCCGCTCCGCAAGCCGGCCCGCACGCCGTATTTAAGGCTACGGAATCGCGCCCGGCACCAGCATGGCTGGCGGCATCGGTTGCCGGCAACCTGGCCCTGGACGATTGGAACGGCTGCTGACCGACGGGTGCTGAAGATGCCCCGCGGGCAAGGTCTGGCCTGCTTAGGCCGTGGCGCAGGAATATGTCGATATTTAAAGCCCGGTTGACGCGGCAAATGGCCGTTTGGGCAAACCCCGCAGGGACGCCGCCGCGATGGCGGCATTCACGAGTTTACGGCCTAGTACCCTGCTTCCACCGCCATGCGGATGGCATCGGCGCTGGTACGGACGCCCAGAGTGCGAATGACGGACGAGCGGTGCATTTTCACCGTGCGTTCCGACAGGCCGAGCTCGTAGGCGATCTGCTTGTTGAGCTTGCCCGCGGCCATGTGCACCAGAATCTCGCGCTGGCGCGGAGATAACAGTGCCACGGCATCGCGCGCGGCCTGGGCCCGGGCGGCGCCCACGCCCTGCCCGGCTTCCAGATCCGACGCCTTGCTGACATCGACTTGGGAACCCAGGAAATATTCCAGCTCGCCCTGCGCGTCGAAAATCGGCGCGACCATCACCGCGTTGCGGAACGGGGTGCCGTCCTTGCGATAATTGATAATTTCCACCAGCACTGGGCGCCCTTCGCGAATGCCCGCGCGCAATTCCTCGGTCAGATCCTGCTCGGTGCCGGGGCCGCGCAGGAAGCGGCAGTTGCGGCCGATGATTTCGTCCCGCTCATAACCGGTCAATGCTTCGAACGCGGCATTGCATTCCACGATCGGGTTGTCGGGCAAGCGCGGGTTGCTGATGACCGCAGCGACCGGGCTTGCCGTTATCATCTCGGATATCAGCATGATTCCTCATGTGGCACGGGCCGCGCTTGGCTCTAGTGTCCTTTCTGCCATGTTGAAGCGGCACGCCGCCAACTGCAAGTCCGAAGTGCATGCCCGGCCTTGCCCCGCTGCGCGCCTCTTGCGTGCGGTCATTCCGGGCCGGAGTGACCCACCATGAATGTGATCGCCCTCGATTTTGTTGCCGATGAAGACGCCGACGGCGTTTGCGGCCACGGCCCTGCGGATAAACCCGCCGTTCCCGAAGTGGTACAGGATGCCGTCCGCACGTTGTTGCGCTGGGCCGGCGACGACCCGTCGCGCGAGGGATTGCTCGATACGCCGGCGCGCGTCGGCCGGGCCTGGCTCGAATATTGCCAGGGTTATCGCGAAGATCCCAGCGTACATCTGACCCGCACTTTTGCCGAAGTGGGTGGCTATGACGAGATCGTGCTGCTGCGGGACATTCCGTTTCAGTCGCACTGCGAACACCATCTGGCGCCGATCACCGGCAAGGCGTCGATCGCCTATCTGCCCCGGAACCGCGTCGTCGGCATTTCCAAGCTGGCGCGTGTGCTGCACGGCTATGCCCGCCGGCTGCAGGTGCAGGAACGCCTGACGGCCGAAGTGGCGCAGTGCATCTGGGATCATCTGCAGCCCCAGGGCGTGGCCGTGGTGATCGAGGCGCAGCACGGCTGCATGACGGGGCGTGGTGTCTGCACACCGGGCGTCGGCATGGTCACCAGCCGCATGCTTGGCTGCTTCCTGGACGATGCCAGTTCCCGCCGTGAAGTGATGTCGCTTATGGGTCGTGGATGAAGCACGGAGGGTGGCGGCCGTGCATTTCGGGATCATCGGTGCCGGACTGGCCGGGCTGACCTGCGCGGATCGGCTGGTTAAGGCCGGCCACACGGTGAGCGCGTTCGACAAGGGCCGCGGGCCGGGCGGGCGCATGTCGACCCGGCGGATCGACACGCCCCATGGCCAGGCCCGGTTCGATCACGGTGCGCAGTTCTGCACGGCCACGCTGCCTGCCTTCGCCCATCAGATCGCGGATTGGGCGGCGCGCGGGGTGGTGGCACCCTGGCCTGCCGCCGGGCCGGATGCCTACGTTGGCGTGCCTGGCATGAACGCTCTGGTTGCCGATCTCGCTCACAAGCACGATGTCACGTTCGAATGCCTGGTCAAAGGCCTGGTTCACGATGGCCGCCACTGGTGGCTGGTGCTGGAAGGGGGCCGGCGCGGCCCGTTCGATGCCGTGATCGTGGCAACGCCGGCCGAACAGGCCGCGCCCTTGCTGTCGCTTCACGCCTTCCCCATGGCGCGCGCGGCCGCCAGCGTCGCATCCGAAGCCTGCTGGACCGCGATGATGGCCTGGGCCGATCCGCTGCCGGTGGATTGGTCGGTTCGGCACGGCAACGGCGCCCTGGCCTGGGCCGCGCGCAATTCCGCCAAGCCCGGCCGCGGCGGCCCGCAGGTCGGCGAGCCGGAATGCTGGATCATCCACGCCACGCCGCACTGGTCGCGCGTCCATCTGGAAATGACGCCCGACGCCGTGATCGGCCTGATCGCCAAGGAATTTGTCAGCCTGATCGGCCGTCCCCTGCCCGAGCCGCTGGTCGCCCGCGCCCACCGCTGGCGCTTTGCCCGGCCGGCCGGCACCGGCGCAACGGCTTTGTGGGACGGCACGTTGCGGCTGGGCGCCTGCGGGGATTGGCTGACCGAACCCACGGTCCAAGGCGCCTGGGCGTCGGGCACGGCCTTGGCCGAACGCATCCTCGCGCCTGTTCCGGCCTGACGAACCGGCAGCGGGGACGTAAAGCGCATAGCTCGTTCTTTGCCCGCATCCGCGACGACGTGCGGTCGATAACCCGGGCGGTGCCGCGGGGGAGCGGTTGTCGTGTTCGTCGATCTGGCCCGGCATCTTGATGTCCTGCCGCGCCATGTCGCCAATATCCTGGCAAGGTTGGACGCGCCGCGGGACCATGCGGTGCCGTGGCACCGGTGATATTTGAAAGCGGTGTGCTCACACCGGCCAAGCATGACGGCAGCGGTCGCAGCCAGGCCGATCTTCCACGCGCGGAAGGCCTAGAGATCAGCGCCACAGGCAGGATCGCGATGGCCATGGCCATTCCTCATGATGCAACGCCGCAGATAGGTGCTCTCCGCTAACCTGCCGGAAACTGGCGGATCGGAGCTTGCCACCATGCGCCAAAGCACTGGCGTCCCCACCGCGCTGTCGCTTGGCCGGCACCGCGTCAGGCCCTTTTTCTGCAAGGCGGCATCGGTGCTTTGGCCTTAGCAATCTTCCATAGGGCCGGTTTAGTCCGGCGCTGGCGAACCGGCGACTACATCCCCGCATTCGGAAAACGTCCGGCACCTGCGCGGTGCACGGCATGAGGGAGGTCGTTCGAAAATGACGAAGACGATTTTGCTCGTCAGCGCGGCGCAGATCGCGCTGGTCGCCGTTCCTGCCCGGGCCGGCGAGGCCGAAGACGCTCCGGCCGGCCAGGTTGCCCGACAGGCCGATGCGGCACCAGACCCGCGCGCCCAGCCCCTGCCGCCGCGGGAAATCTTTTCGACCGGCGTGGCCAAGGGCCGCGACCGGCTGGACAGCGCCACATCGACCAGCGCGCTGCGCGGGGACGAAATCCAGAAGTTTGGCCCGCGCCCGCTGGGCGACGTGTTGCGCACGATGGCCGGCCTGCGCGTGGCCAACAACATCGGCGAGGGCAACAACAACTATACCGTACGCGGGCTGCCGCTTGCCGCCGGCGGATCGAAGTACATGCAATTCCAGGAAGACGGGCTGCCGGTGCTGGAATTCGGCGACCTGTTCAACGTGGGCACCGATGTCTACCTCCGCAACGATTTCACGGTCAGCCAGATCGAAACGATCCGCGGAGGATCGGCTTCGACTTTCGCATCGAATTCGCCGGGCGGGCTGATCAACATCATTTCGCGCACCGGCGAGAGCGAGGGCGGCAGCGTGCAGCTTTCGAGCGGGCTGGACTTCGACGAGAAGCGGCTCGATTTCAATGTCGGGGGGCGGCTGGACGGCGACACGCGTTTCAACGTCGGCGGTTTCTTCCGCCAGGGCGAAGGCCCGCGCCATGTCGGCTTCGACGGCTGGCGCGGCGGGCAGGTGAATTTCAACGTCACGCGCACGTTCGCAAGCGGTGGCTATCTCCGGCTCTATCTCAAGTATCTCGACGATCGCTCGCCCACTTTTGCGCCGTACTTCGTCAATATCTCCGGCACGAACGACAAGCCGGTCTATCGCAGCTTTCCCGGCTTCGATCTGCGCCGTGATTCGGTGCTCTCGTCGTTCCTGGGGCCGGTGATCACGCTCGATGAAAACAACAGCCTGGCCGCGTTTCCGATCGATACGGGCCAGCGCGCGATCTCGAAATCGCTGGGCTTCGAAGCCCAGTTCGACATGGGCGGCTGGACGGTGACGGAGCGCGCCCGCTATGCCGCCAACGGCGGCGATTTCAGCCGCGCGTTCCCCAACAGCGCCAATACCGTGTCGGCCTTTGCCGCCGGGCAGAGCGGCGCCGGGGCAACGGCGCAATATGCCAGCGGGCCGCTTGCCGGCCAGACGATCCCGACGGGCAGCCTCATCAACGGCAATGGCCTGCTGGCGCTCTACTTCGTCTCGTATACCCGCGCCCGCAGCCTCGACAATTTCACCAACGATCTGCGCGCGACCCGCGTGTGGGATCTGCCGGGGGGCAAGCTCACCACCACCGCCGGGCTTTATGTGGCGACGCAGGCCCTGCATACCACCTGGCTGCACACCGCGATGAACATCGACGCCGCCGGAGACGGCGGGACGGCCATGGTCGATGTGTTCAATGCGGCGGGCGTGCGGCAGACGGTGAACGGCTATTTCGCTTTCGCCCGCGCGAGCAGCTTGTTCCGCCGGGCATTCGATGTCGATTACCGCGTCGTCGCGCCTTACGGTTCGGTAAATTACCATTTCGGCAAGATCGCGATCGGCGCCAGCCTGCGCTATGATCTCGGCCGCGTGCGCGGGCAGCTGGTCGGCGCCGATCTTGGCGAAGGGCGCGTCGGCCTCACTTCGCTCGACATCAACCGCGACGGAGTCATCAGCACGGCCGAAACCCGCGTGGCCTATCTGCCGTTCGACCGGCCCGCTCCCGTCCGATACAACTATGGCTACGTCAGCTATTCGGCGGGCATCAATTATCGCCTGGCCGAACCGTTCTCGCTTTTCGCGCGCTACAGCCTGGGCGCGCGGGCCAATGCCGACAAGATCCTGTTCACGCCGGTGGTGAGCAACGCGACGGGCGGTGTCGCCAACGATCGCGACAAGGCCGACAAGGTCACGCAGATCGAAGGCGGGTTCAAGTTTCGCAAGAACGGGATGACGCTCAACGCCACGCTGTTCCATGCCCAGGCCGACGATCACAACGTGCTCAACGGATCGGCCAATCGCACCGATCGCACGTACAAGGCCGATGGTGTCGAACTGGAAGGCACGGTGCAGAAAGGTGCGTTCAACCTGATGCTGGGCGCAACCTATACCAAAGCGAAAATCACGCTCGACCGGCTCGATCCGTCGCTGACGGGCAAGGAGCCGCGGCACCAGCCGGACTGGACGTTCATCGCCGTGCCCCAGGTCGATCTGGGCCGGATCGCGGCGGGGGCCAGCGTGGTCACGATCACCGGCAGCTATGCCCAGGACAGCAATCAGCTGCGCATGCCCGGCTTTACCACGGTTGGCGCGTTTCTGCAGCTTCGCGCGGGCGAGCGGCTGCGGTTGACGGTCAACGCCCAGAACCTGTTCGATACGCTGGGAATTTTTGAAGTGAACCAATCCAGCGTACCGGCCAACGGCATCGGTTTTGCCCGTGCCGCCAACGGCAGGACGGTATCCAGCTCGCTGCGTTTCGATTTCTAGAAATCGCCAGAGGCCGCGCGAGGGCCGGAATTTCGATAGGCAGGAGCAGGCGGATTTGCCAACGTGGGGCGCCAGCCGAAGGGGGCCCCATGTTGAAACCGCTTCTTGCCGCTCTCGCGTTGCTTTCGGGCGCGGCCGCATCCGCCCAACCTGTGCCGACAGACACTCCGGATCTGTCCGTCCCGCCAGAAGCGCGCAAGCTGATCCGGCATTTTCACATGCAGAACATCCCGCACGAGGGCCCCTGGTTCCTGCAGACGCACAAGAGCGACGACCTGATCGAAGGCGCGCTCGCGGCACGCTATCCGGGCAAGCGCTCCGCCTATACCGCGATCTACGCGGTCATGACCCGGCGGGATTTCTCGGCCATGCACCGCCTAGCCACCGACGAACTCTGGCACTTCTATGGCGGAAGCCCGGCGCGGCTTCTGCTGCTTTATCCCGACGGGCGCGGCGAGACGCGGATCTGGGGCGGAAACGTGCTGAAAGGCGAAGAGCCGCAGATCATGGTGCCCCGCGGCACCTGGATGGGTGCCCGCCCGATCGGCGACGCGAAAATCGCGTACAGTTTCGGCGCCAACACGCTTTCGCCAGGCTTCGAGTATCAGGATTACGAGCCCGGCTATCGCGACGAGCTGATAGCGCTCTATCCAAAATTCGCGCAGGAAATCAAGGAACTGACCCGGCCCGGTTCCGCCGCCCGCCCGGCCGGCGCAGGACCCGCGCCCGTGCTGGTTCCACCCGTTACGGTGGAGGAGCTGGTCGGCCGCACGGCGCGGCAGCATTCCGAGACGATCAGCACGGCGCGGTTCTTACTGCAGAAGGACGCGGAGATTCCCCTGACGGTGACGCGCGAAGGGCATGAAGTCATGATCGTGACAGCCGGGACGGGCCGCGTCACGATCGGGGACAAGGCGCAGACGGTTGCACAGGGTTCGGTCGTACTGCTGCCGCCCGGCGTGCCCCACGGCATCCGTGCCGAAACGCGCCTGGAATTCTACGTCAGTGTCGCGCCAGCCTGGCAGCCTTCCGACATGACGACCCTTTCCCCCGCATCGTCGAACCGCGGCCGGTAAGCGGGCAGTGGCGCGGTTTGCCAAGGTCCGGCTTCCGGCAAAGGCGCGCGCCGGACCAGAGAACGCGCATCGGCCATGGCTGGCTGCACTGGACGTACGTGCGATCTACTGCAGCAAGACGCGCAAGGCTGTGGATCCGGCAAGAATACTGCTTGCGCATCATGGCGAAAGGGCACCTATCGCGAACTGTCATATTCGCCGGGCATATGCCTGGCCGTGACTCTTGCGACACCGGACCGGGCCTTGTGGCTCAAGCAGCACATTCTCGTGCACGAGCCTGAATTGCGTTCATGGCTCAACCGCCGTGCCGTACCCGGGCTCGACGTCGACGATGTCATCCAGGAAAGCTATGCGATTCTTGCAGGATTGCAGTCGGTCGACCATATCCACCATCCGCGCATCTATTTCTTTCAGGTAGCGAAATCGGTTATCCTTCAAGGGCTTCGCAAGTCGCGGGTGGTGGCCTTCAGTGCCATCGCGGAATTCGATGCGCTGCGCATCCCCGACCCGGCGCCCTCGCCCGAAACCATCGCGGCCGGACGACAGGAACTTGGCCGCCTGTCACAGCTGATCGAGGCGCTTCCCGCCAAGTGCCGCGAGGCTTTCGTCCTGCGCAAGGTCCAGGGCTTGAGCCAGCGCGAGGTGGCCGCCGCGATGTCCGTTTCGGAAAACACGGTCGAAAAGCACATCGGCAAAGCGCTCGGCATTCTTGGTCGCGCAATTGGACGTGGCGGAAAAGGCGATGCCGCGCCATCTTATGATCATGAAGCGATCCGAACCGATGGAGCCGACCAAGCGACGCATGACCGCCGCTGAGATCGAACAGGCGGCGGCAGACTGGGTTGCGCGGATCGATCGCCGGCCTCTCTCGGAAAGCGAGCAACGGGAACTGGAGCGGTGGGCCGCTGCGGACCCCCGCCACGCTGGTGCCTATGCACGGGCGATGGCACTCGATCTGCATCTCGATCGCGTGGCAGCGCTGGGAGACGGGTTCGCGGCGAAGCATCGCCCGCTCGCGCAGCCCGCGCGGCGGCAGTTCATGGCCGCAGCGGCGAGTGTGGCGGTCGCCTGCGGGGCGGGACTTGGCATCTATGTGCTGGGCCGCAATGCCAGCACCCGCGCGCTGCCCCCGATCGGAACGGCCAAGGGCACGGTCCGTGAAATCGCCCTGCACGAAGGGTCCACGATCACGCTCAACACGATGACACAACTCCGCCCCGAACTGACGCCCGCCTTGCGACGGATCGACCTTCTGCAGGGCGAGGCGCTGTTCGACGTGGCCAAAGACCCGGCGCGGCCTTTCATCGTCCGGGCAGGCGACTTTGCGGTGCGCGCCATAGGGACGAGCTTTACTGTCCGGCGCAATGGCCCTGATGCGATAAAGGTGGTCGTGACCGAAGGCATCGTCGAAGTCAGCCGGCAGGATACCGTGCTCGGCAGGGTGCATGCGGGCATCGCCTTTTCGATCGATGCTGCCGCCACGCCGGTGATCGAAACGCTCAACCCCGCGCAACTTGGCAGCGCGCTCGCCTGGCGGGGCGGCAAGATCGACCTGCAGGGCATGACCCTGTCCGAAGCAGCCGAAGAATTCAGCCGCTATTCGGATGTCAGGATCAGGCTTGCCGATCCCTCCATCGCCAACCTGCACATTGCCGGCGTCTATGCCACCAGCGATCCGGCGGGCTTTGCCGAGAACGTGGCGCTCAGCCTGGGGCTGACGTGCGTGCGGCGCGGCAACGACATCGTCTTGTCCCGCAGCTGAAAATTACCAGCCGCAGATGGCGGGACGGCCATCGCCGTGCATCCGAAGTGCAGTTGGGCGATGCGCTCGGTGGAGTTCGGGGGACAAGATGATTTCGAGACATGGATTTCTCGGTGGCGTGCCGATGGCCGTGGCCGTGTGTGCGGCACCGGCCCTGGCGCAGACGACACGGTTCGACATTCCCGCCCAGACCGTGCCGGCAGCCATCTCGGCTTTCGCGCGCCAGTCGGGCCTGCAGGTCGTGGCACCGGCCGATTTGCCGGCATCCGTAAGGAGCAAGCCCGTCAGAGGATCGCTCGACCCCCGCGCGGCGCTCAAGCGTCTCATCACCGACACGGGTCTTGAAGTCGCTTCCGACAAGGGCAACGTGATCGTGCTGCGCAAAGTTCCGGCCGGTCCAGGCGATCAGGCCGCAGCGAGGCCCGACAATGGCGATGGCGAAATCCTGGTCACCGCCCAGCGACGGCTGGAGCGTGCGGTCGATGTGCCCATCTCGCTCACGGCCGTCAACCAGCAGACGATCGAGAACGCCCGCATCAACGAACTGCGCGATCTTTCGCGCATCACGCCGGGGCTTCTGGTTTCCAACTTCAGCCTGGGATCGCCAGTTATCGCCATTCGCGGATCGACCAATACGTTCAGCCAGATCGGCGTCGACAAGCCAGTCGGCGTTTTCGTCGACGACGTCTACCTGCCGCGCAACAGCGCGTCGACGTTCCAATTGTTCGGCCTGTCTTCGATCGAGGTGCTGCGCGGGCCGCAAGGCACCCTGTTCGGCAAGAACGTGACCGGCGGCGCGCTCGTGTTCGACACTGGCCGGCCGGACTATGGCCAATCGGCCATGCGCATGCGCGTTACCGGCGGATCGTACGGGACGGCAGAGCTCGATACGCTGGCCGACGTCGGGCTGAGCGACAACGCTGCCGGCCGCGTGGCGCTGTCCGTCCGCCGACGTGATGGCTGGGGCCGCGACCGCTTGACCGGCCAGGAACTCGACAATCTCGACAGCGTCAACACCCGGGGCCAGCTTCGCGTCCGGCTGAATGACCGGCTCGAAGCCCTGATCGGCGCGGACTATGCCGCCGACAAGGCAGGTGGCCGCACCTTGTCCTCGATCGGCGCGGGCGACGATGGCGACCCGCGCACTGCCGAGAGCGGGACGCCGCAGAACTTCGATCGCTCGGTCTATGGCGTGTCGGCGCGCCTGTTTCTCGATACCGATCTGGGCCGGATCACCAGCGTGACCGCCTGGCGCGGTTCGCGTTCGACCGACATCTATTCGAACGTCGCGGCCAATTATATCTTCCTCACCGGCACACAAAGCCAGGCGCTTACCGACGATCGCGATCGGGTATCGGCGTTTTCGCAGGAAATAAGACTGGCTTCGCCCGAATGGGACCGCGGCCGGTTCGTTGCCGGCATCTTTCTCGCCTCGGATGTCTCGAGCCGGCGCCTGAACCAGACGGCACTCGCCGCGAGGACCGGCGCCCTCGTGACCAACCAGCTCTGGCAGGCGCGGGCGCTGAGCCAGACTGCGGCCGTGTTCATCGACGGGACCGTCAACCTGACGTCCTACCTCGCGATCACCGGTGGCGCGCGCTACACCTGGGATCACAAGAAGACCGACATCGCCTTTTCGAACCTGATCAACAGCGCCAGCAACTATGCCGAAGACGGTGCGCGGCGAAACTGGAGCCAGTTCACGCCACGCGCATCGGTGCAGCTCAAGCCCAGCCGCTCGACAATGCTCTACGCAACCTATTCGCGCGGCTACACCGCCGGCGGGTTCAACAGCCAGGCCGCCACGAGGGTTGCTTTCAACGCCGCGTTCGAGCCGGAGACGCTCGACAATTTCGAAGGTGGCTTCAAGGCCGATCTGCTGGGGGGCAGGCTGACAGCCGACGTGGCCGCGTTCATCTCCAAGTATCGCAACAAGCAGGAACTGTACTTCAACAACCTTACCCGCGTGCTCAATATCACCAACGCCGGCCGGGCAACGATCCACGGCGTTGAAGCACAGGTAACCGCAAAGCCGACAGACTGGGCGACGCTGACGGCTACCTATGGCTGGCTCGATACGCGATACGACCGGTTCGTCATCCCCGGCGGCGCCGATCTGTCCGGAAACCGGCTCGGCTCCTCGCCAACGAACAAGGCTTCGGCCATGCTCGACATCGATGCCCCGCTGGGCCGGGTGCGCCTGATCGGCAATGCCGTCTATTCCTATACGTCGCAATACTTCACCGGCGCAACGCAAGACCCGACGCTGTCGGTTCCCGCATATTCGCTGGTCAACGGATCGATCGGCATCGCCACACTGGACCGGCGCTACAATATCACGGTCTTCGCGCGGAACCTGCTCGACCAGAAGTATGTGCTGATTCCGTCGAACCAGGTGGTGCGCGGCCAGTATCTCGGCGAGCCCAGGATCATCGGCGCCAGTCTCGGCGCGCGTTTCTGATGACGTTGAAGCCGCGGTCCGGCACGCGGCCGGGGCCGCTTCCGTGCCGCCGGCGCGACATGCTTCTTGGCAGTCTCGTGGGCGGCGCTTCGCTGATCCTTCCGCGCGAGACGCGGGCACAGGCGTCGTCCGACACGCTCCCGCCATGGACGCCGGGGACGCTCGACATCCACCATATCGACACGGGCGTCGGCAATGCGACCTTCGTTCTCGGGCCGGATGGAACGACGCTGCTGATCGATTGCGGCGCAACGCGGGGTGGCCCGCCGGCCTCGACGCCGCTTCGCCCCGACGATACGCGGTCAGCGGGGGAATGGGTGGCAAGATATGCCTTGCGCCATGCACGGGCGGCAGGCCGATCGGCACTCGATTACATGATCGCGACGCATGTGCACCCGGACCATATCGGCTCGCCCCTGCCCAAAGACCGCGTCTCGCCGGACGGCTATGTTCTGACCGGGCTCAGCGAAGTCGACGGGCTGATACCGGCCACGGTCGTGATCGACCGCGGTTTTCCGGACTATGCGCCGCTCCCCCTCATCGATGCGCCTTTCGCAAGGAACCACCAGGCCTGGCTGCGCGCGCGGATCAGAGCAGGCCGGCGGGTCGAACGGGCATCGGTCGGCTCGGCAACGCAAGTGAAGCCGCGGAAGTCCGGCGCGTTCGAAATTCGCTTCGTTGGCGGGAATGGCCGGGTCTGGACAGGCACGGGCGAGGCATCGCGCGATCTGCTGCCACCTCGTAACGCATGGACGCCGCAAGCGAGCCCTTCCGAAAACCACATGTCGATCGCTACCGTTCTCGCGTATGGGCCGTTCCGTTACTTTACCGGCGGCGATCTTGTGGCCGATACCAACGATGGCACCGCGCCGTGGCTCGATGTCGAGACTCCGATCGCCGCGGCCGCTGGTCGTGTCGACGTGGCGACAGCGGACCACCATGGTTATTTCGATGCGTGCGGGCCGGCGTTCACCCGCGCGCTCGATGCCGATGCCTATGTCATCCAGGCATGGCATGCCACGCATCCGGCAATGGCATCGCTTCAGCGCCTGGCCAATGCCTGGCCGGGCCAGCCTCCACGCGATACGTTCATTACCCGCCTCGATCCCGCCAGCCGCGCGGTAAACGACCGATTTCTGCCGATGGTCAGGAGCACGGAAGGGCACGTGATCGTGCGCGTGACAGCCGATGGCCGTTACCGGATTTTCGTGACGGACAGCCGGGATGAGTTGGACTCGATCACGTTCGCCGGCCAGTTTCGGCAATCCCATCTCCAGAGAGACCCAAACAGGTCATCCTGAAGGCGGTTCGGCTGGTGCAGATGGCGGCCGGGTGGCCAAGCGATCGGGGCCGATCGGATTGGAGACCAGCAACAGGCGAGCGGCGGCTCAGGCTTCAATCAAGGGATGATGCGCTGCCAAACCCCATGCGAGCAGGTCGTTTGTGCGCCCGCGTTTCCAAACAGGTGAAACAGGTCTGCCCGTCGGACTGCCTGGTGCGGTCGAGAAGACTCGAACTTCCACGGGCTTTCGCCCACAACGACCTCAACGTTGCGCGTCTACCAATTCCGCCACGACCGCATATCGTTACGGGGCCGGCCGTTGGCCAGAACCCGTCGGGGTAGGAGCGCGCCCCTAGCAGGGGTTTGGGGGGTCCGCAACAGGGCGGCGGTACTTTTTTACGCCGTCGCAGCGGGCGCGGGCGCGGCGGGGATTCAGTCGGGCTTCCAGCCGATCTCGGCGAACCTGGCGTTCCTGGGAACATCGGTCACGGCTTCGTTCACCGTCACGCTTTCGCCCGGCCGCAGCTTGTCCTTGGGCGGCGCGACGTTCCAGGTGTAGACGACGCGGTTTTGCGCATCGCGCAGCACGATGAGGATCGGCGGCACGTCGCGCAGATCCTTGCCCACATTGGTCACCGTGCCGCTGGCGCCGAAATACTCGGTGCCGTTGGACAAGGTACGCCGGTCCTGCCGCGCCGGTGGGAACGAGAGCACCAGATCGCGCGGCCCGCCGGCGAACGTGGGGCGACTGACGGGCAGCCAGTCGGGTAGCCCGAGCCACGATACCAGGCCGATCATGGTTGCCACCGCAAGCGCGAAGGTCACCCCGCCGGCCGTCCACAGCCGCGCGGGATTACGACGCGGGCGGAACGGCGGCTGATGTTCGAAGCTCGATACCGGGGAAGCGAAATCCGCTGGCGCCGCCATCGCAGAGACGGGTTCACCGCGCGGCGGCAGCGGCGCGGGAGCGGGTGGCACCCTGGGCGATGGCGCCGGTGGCGGCGCAGGCTCGGGCGGCTGCGGCGCCGGAGCATCGGCGATGGTGGCAGCAGGCGGTTCGGGCGGAAACGCCGATGCCTCGGCACGGGGGGGCAGTTCGGGTCCGGCCTGGAACCAGCTGTGCCGGCACTTGGCACAGCGCACCGTGCGGCCGTCCACGCCGATCGCACTGTCGGGAACGACATAGCGCGTCGCACAGGCGGGACAGGCGATGATCATGCCGATGGTCTAAGCATGGCTGACGGGGCCGAAACAATAGGCCGGGCTCAAGCAAATCGCCCATGCGCCCTTTTTTCCACATGCATTGACGCGCATCGCCGCTATTGTCATGCCGCTGTCCACAGAACACGGGCAAACGGCCCCGCACCGAGACGGTACGAAGGCACGCGCACGACCAACCACGCGAACGGGGCTCGAACTTCCTTCCATGAACCAGTCCGCCGCCGAAATCGTCCAGTTCGACAATGTCGGGCTGCGGTATGGCGCCGGCCGTGAAGTGCTGGCCGACGTCTCGTTCACGCTTTATCCGGGCTGCTTCTATTTCCTGACGGGCGCCAGCGGCGCGGGCAAGACCAGCCTGCTCAAGCTGCTCTATCTGGCGCAACGCCCTTCGCGCGGGATGATCCGCATGTTCGGCACTGACGCCATCACGCTCCCGCGCGAGCGTCTGCCCGGGTTCAGGCGCCGCATCGGCGTGGTGTTTCAAGACTTTCGCCTGGTCCCGCACCTTTCGGCCTGGGACAACGTCGCCCTGCCGCTGCGCGTTGCCGGGCAAAGCGAAAGGGATATCGCCAAGCCCGTTTCCGACATGCTGGAATGGGTCGGGCTGGGCGACCGGTTCCAGGCCCGCCCCGCCACTCTTTCCGGCGGGGAGCAGCAGCGCGTGGCCATTGCCCGCGCCGTCATTGCCCGGCCCGACATCCTGGTGGCGGACGAGCCGACCGGCAACGTCGACCCGGAAATGGCGATCAAGCTGTTGCGCCTGTTCGAAAGCCTCAACCGCCTTGGGACCACCGTAGTCGTGGCGACGCACGATCTGCATCTGATCCGCAAAGTGCCGGATTCGCTGATCATGCGGCTGGACAAGGGCAAGCTGGCCGATCCCACCGGCGCCTTGCGCTATCCGCCGCGGCGGCAGTTCGACACGGGCGAGGCCACGGCGGGCCTGCCTGGTGGAGCACGGCTGCCATGAAGCGGCCTGCCGTCAAACAGATGGCCGCCGCCCTCCCCCGCACTTTGCGCGCACTGGGCGGCGAGGGCGAATCCCGGCTCTTGCCCGAAGCGCGCCTGTCGGGCCCCATGCCCTGGGTGATCGCGATCATGATCGCCCTGACAGTGGTGGCCGCGGCGAGCGCCCTTGCGCTGCGCCATGCCGCCCAGGCCGCCAGCGCCGATCTGGAAGGCGGGGTGACGGTGCAGATCGTTTCGGCCGCGCCGGCCGCGCGGCAGCGCCAAGTCAAGGCCGCACTCGGGGTGCTGGACAATGCGCCGGGCGTGGCGCACGCAGCGGCCGTGCCGCAAGACCAGCTCAATGCCCTGGTCGAACCCTGGCTGGGCGTGCGGGCGGGCGATGATCTTGACGATCTGCCGATTCCCGCGCTGATCGACGTGCGCCTGACAGGCACGGCAACGCCCGCCCGGCTCGATGCCCTGCGCGCGGCGATCGTGGCCCGGGCACCGGCGGCGCGGGTGGATGCGCAGTCAAGCTGGCTGGCGCCGGTGTTTCGCGCGATCGGCGCGCTGCAATGGGCTGCGGGCGGCCTTATCGCCCTGTTTGCCTTCGCCACGGTTTCGGCGGTGTTGCTGGCCGCACGCAATGCGCTGGGAACGCACCGCGAAACGATCGAGATCGTGCACATGCTGGGCGCCACCGACGTGCAGATCGCCCGCGTCTTCCAGCGCTCGATGGCCACGGACGCGGCGATGGGCGGTGTGGTGGGCCTTGTGGCGGGCGTGGTGACCGTGCTGGGTCTGGGGCGGCAGTTTTCCGCATTGGGATCGGGCATGGTGGCGCAAGGTTCGCTGGCCTGGACCGACTGGATGGTGCTGGCCGCCATTCCGATCGCCGGGGTCCTGCTGGTAATGGTGACAGCGCGCCTTACCGTGCTTGCTGCGCTGCGGCGCATGGTATGATAGCGGCTTTCGCCATGCCAGCTTCGACCGGAACGCCAAAGCCATGAGAAAGCCGCCGGGCCTTTTCCGTCGATTGAGCGCCACGATGGTGCTGCTGTGGGCTCTTGGCTTCCTGTGGTTCGCCTGGTTGCTGCCGCAGCCCGCGCCCGATACCACCCATACCGACGGCATTGTGGTGCTGACCGGGGGTGGCGGACGCATTCCGCGCGCGCTGGCGATATTGCAGGCCGGCAAAGCGCGCACGCTTCTGGTCAGCGGCGTCGACCGTCAGGTGCGCCCCGCGGAATTCGCCGCGGAATACAACGTGCGGCGTGCCCAGCTCGCTTGCTGCATCACGCTGGGCTTCGATTCGGTGGATACGCGGTCCAACGCGCGTGAAGCAACCGACTGGATGGCGCGGCACAGGATCCGTTCGGTACGGCTGGTCACCACCGACTGGCACATGCGCCGTGCGACGTTCGATGTCTGGGTGGTGGCGCCCCGCGGGCTGGTAATCGTGCGGGACGCCGTTCCGTCGCGGCCGAGCCTGAAAATTCTGTTCCTTGAATACAACAAGCTGCTGGCCCGCATCCTGGCGTGGCTGGCGGGATGGTGACATTATCGTGGACGAACGCTCTCCTACCCCCGGGGAAATCGCGCGCAGCCTGCTTTTCTATGCCATGTTCTATGGCAGCACGATCATTCTGCTGCTGATCCAGGCGGCGTTGCTGCCGCTGGCGCCGCGCAGCGTTTTTGCCGTTGTCCAGGCGTGGACCGCGCTGCACCGCGCCCTGGTGCGCCATGTTCTGGGGATCACGATCGAAGTGGAAGGTGTCTGGCCGCGCGAAGGCGTTCTCTATGCCTTTCGCCACGAAAGCTTTTTCGAGGCAATCGATTTGCCGCAACTGCTGCATCGCCCCTGCGTGTTCGCCAAGACGGAATTGATCCGCATCCCGGTGTGGGGCCGCGCCGGGCTGACCTATGGCCTGATCGAGGTCGAGCGCGAGGCGGGCGCGAAAACCCTGCGCAAGATGCTGAGCGAGGCGCGCGCGCGGATTGCCCAGGGCCGCCCCCTGGTGATCTTTCCCGAAGGCACCCGCGTGCCGGCTGGCCAGCGCTATCCGCTGCAATCGGGTTTTGCCGGGCTTTACAAGCTGCTGGCCCTGCCGGTGGTGCCCGTCGCGGTCCACAGCGGCGCGCTCTATCATCGTCGGTGGAAACGGCGCGGCACGATCCGTTATGTGATCGGCACGATCATTCCCGCCGGCTTGCCCCGCGCAGAGATGGAGGCACGCGTGCTGGACGCTTTCGGCACGGGTAAAGTTGCGCCCGCGCCCGGCCCGCGACCATGACCGATGCCGCGCCCGAAAAGGACGAGAACCGCGGCTTCCTTGCCGCCCTGGGGCCAGGGCTGATCACCGGGGCGGCCGACGATGATCCCAGCGGCATCGGCACCTATAGCCAGGTGGGCGCGCAATTCGGTTTTTCCCTGTCGTGGGCCATGGTCTTTTCGTTTCCGCTGCTGGCGGCCATCCAGGCGATCTGCGCCCGCATCGGCGCCACCACCGGGCGCGGCATTGCCGCCAACTTGCGGCGGCACTATCCGGCATGGCTGTTGCGCAGCATCGTGGCGCTGCTGCTGGTCGCCAATGTCATCAACCTGGGCGCAGACCTGGGCGCCATGGCGGCTGCGTTGCATCTCCTGCTGCCCGGCCCGGTGCTGCTCTATACTGTCGGCTTTGCCTTGCTGAGCGTCACGGCCGAGGTCTTCGTGCCCTATGCCCGCTATGCCAGCGTGCTCAAATGGACGACGCTTTCCCTGTTCGCCTATATCGCCGTGCTGGGCGCGACGCCGGTGAACTGGGGTGCCGTGCTGCATGGCATGGCCGTGCCGGCGTTCCGGCTGGATCGGGATCACGCCATGGGCCTGGTGGCCTTGCTTGGCACCACGATCAGCCCCTATCTGTTTTTCTGGCAGGCTGGGCAGGAAGTGGAGGAACAGCGCCGCCGGCGTTTGCGGCCGCTGTTCATGGCGCCGCGCCGCGCCGGGCCGGAATTGCGCCGCATCGATACCGATACGCTGGTCGGCATGGGTTTTTCCAACCTGACCGCGCAAGCCATCGTCATCGCCACGGCCGTGACGCTGCACGCACATGGCGTGTTCGACATCACTTCGGCCGATCAGGCGGCCATGGCCTTGCGCCCGTTCGCCGGCGATTTCGCCTTCGCCCTTTTCGCCCTGGGGATTATCGGCACCGGGCTGCTGGCCGTGCCCGTGCTGGCCGGATCGGCAGCCTATGCGGTAAGCGAAGCCTTGCGCTGGAACGAAGGGCTGGACCGCGCGCCGCGCGAAGCCCGCGCGTTTTACGCCGCCATCGCCCTTGCCACGTTTGCAGGCCTGAGCCTCGATTTCCTGAACATCAACCCGATGCGCGCGCTCTATTGGACGGCGGTGATCAACGGGCTGCTGGCGCCGCCGCTGATGGTGGTGACCATGTTGATCGCCCGCAATCCGCGGGCGATGGGCCATCTGGTGATTTCCCGCCCGCTGGCGGCGTTGGGCTGGCTGGCCACTGCGGCAATGACCGCGGTGGGCATCCTGTTCCTGCTGGCTTGAGGAACGGCCGATGAGCGCCCGCCCACCGCGCATCCTTTCCATCGCCGGCTCGGATTCCGGCGGCGGCGCGGGCATCCAGGCCGATATCAAGACCATCACGATGCTGGGCGGCTTTGCCATGACCGCGATCTGCGCGCTGACCGCGCAGAACACTTTGGGCGTGACAGCGGTGGCGCTGGCCGACCCGGCGATGGTGGCAGCCCAGATCGATGCATGCATCGGCGATATCGGCGTCGACGCTGTCAAGATCGGCATGCTGGGATCACCCGCGATTGCGGCGGTCGTGGCCGACCGATTGCAAGGCCTTGGCGTGCCGGTGGTGTTCGATCCGGTGATGATCGCCACCAGCGGCGCGGCGCTGGCCGATGCCGAAACGATCGCCGCGTTCGAACGGCTGATGGCGCTTGCCACGCTGACCACGCCCAACGTGCCCGAACTGGCTGCGCTTGGCGGGGACGCGGCAATGGCGCGACGTGGCATCGCCTATCTGGCCAAGGGCGGCGATGCCGATGGGCCGCTGGTGGAGGATCGCCTGATCGTGCCGGGCCGGCTGCCGCGCCTGTGGCAATCCCCGCGCATCGTCACGCGCCACAGCCACGGCACCGGCTGCACGCTATCGAGCGCGATCGCTACTCATCTGGGGCGCGGCGCCGCTCTTGAACAGGCGGTGGAACAGGCGCGAATGTTCGTGCGCGCCGCCCTGCTGGCCGCGCCCGGCCTTGGCGCCGGGCACGGCCCAATGGGGCATCATGCGGTCAGGAACCTGAGCGGCGATCAGGCGTCCGGGCCTGGCTCCAGTTCATAGAACCGGACGATCTCGGCCCAGGCTTCTTCGGCGGTTTCAACGGGCTTGAACAGGTTGAGATCCTCGAAATTGATCACGCCCTCTTCGGCAATGGCCCGAAAGTTGACGACTTTGCTCCAGTAATCGCCCCCGAACAGCAGCACCGGGATCGGCTTCATCTTGCCGGTCTGGATCAGCGTCAGCAATTCGAAGAATTCGTCGAACGTGCCAAAGCCGCCAGGGAAGACCGCGACCGCGCGCGCGCGCATCAGGAAATGCATTTTACGCAGCGCGAAATAATGGAACTGGAACGACAGGTGCGGGGTCACATAGGGATTGGGCGCCTGTTCGTGCGGCAGGACGATGTTGAGCCCGATCGAATCGGCGCCCACATCCACCGCGCCGCGATTGGCCGCTTCCATGATCGAGGGGCCGCCGCCCGAGCAGACCACAAACTGACGCTTGCCTTCCTCGACCACGCCGCAGGTGGAGGCATAGCGGGCAAGCTTGCGAGCTTCTTCGTAATACTTCGATTTGGCAACCAGGCGTTCGATCACCGCCTTGCGTTCGGGCGTGGTGGCGGTGGCAAGGGCGGCCTCGGCGGCTTCGGGCGCGGGGATGCGCGCCGACCCGTAGATCACCAGGGTTGAGCCGATATCGGCCTCTTCCAGCAGCATTTCGGCCTTGAGCAGTTCCAGCTGGAAGCGCACGGGGCGCAGTTCCTCGCGCAGGAGGAAGTCAGTATCGCCAAAAGCGAGGCGATAGGCCGGGTCCTGTTGCTGGGGTGTGGTCTTGGGGTGGCTTTGCGCGAACCCGGCTTCCTGCTCGGCCTTGTAGAACTTACGATTGACGAGCTGGCGGTTGATTTCTTCATCGGTCATCCGCGGCAAAGTGGGCTCGCCGGTTCCGCTTGGCAAGCCCATCCGCAATTGTTTCAAATGTTACGTCAATGACTCGACCAGCATTTGCAGCGCGGCGCCATAGTATTCCTGCGCCAGGCCGAGAGGCGGGCGCGTACCGATCAGCCTGGCCGCAATCGCCGCGCCGCCGTTGGAAATGGCATAGGGCGCGCGCTGGCCGGTATCGAGATCGATCCACGCCGGAATCGGCTGGCCCTGGGCCAGGCACTGCCGCCAGAAATCGGCAACCGGCTTGGCCAGGCTGGCGCGCTTGTCAGCCAGGGCATAGAGCGGCACGCGAATGGCATCGAAGCCGAAACGCGGATCGCGCCCCGGCGCCGGCGCGAATTGATTGGGGCCGGCCACTTCCACCCAGTCGGCCGGCAAGCCGAACTGGCCGAACCGCGACTGGGCAACGATCGTGGTGGCATCGTCCGCCAGTGCCTGCCACACGCCCGGCCCGTCCCACTGGGCAAAGCTGCGAAAGGCCGGCCAGATGAAATAGGACGGATTGACGATGACCCGGCCGTTGTCCTGAAATCCCTCAAGCCCCGGCAACAGCAGCTTCATGCCGAAACGATCGACCACCAGGCGTTGCCGGATGGCACGGCGGATCGCATCCGATCGCGCGCGCCACGCCGGCACTTGCCAGCGCTTTGCCGCACGGGCCAGCGCCCAGGCGATCAGGATATCGCCATCGGTGGCATTGTTGCGATCGGGCACGTGATCCGGGCCGGCGGGATCGTACTTCCACGCGTGCAACGCGACATCACTGCGCAGCAGGTTTTCGCTGGTCCACTCCGCGATCCGTTCGAACGCGGGCCTGTCGCCCACGTCCAGCGCCAGGACCAGGCCATAGCTCTGCCCCTCGCTGTGGCTGATGCCGCCGTTCTGCGGATCGACGATCCGGCCCGACGGATCGAGAAAGCGCGCCTTGAACGTTTCCCATTTGCCGTTGTCGGTCATTGCCTGGCTCTTGCGGCCCGGGGCGCAGGCCGCCGTCAAGGCCACCATCAGCCCGAAGCCGAACCCGCGCCGATCGACGCCGCCATCGGCAATTCCGTGCGCAGGCTCAGCGTCCATGCCGGATTTCAAGCATCGGTCCTTTCCATTCCGCAGTGGTGGCAAGCGCGTGGCTGCTGCCCATCATCCGGAACCAGCTATCATACGTGCCTTCCATCAAGGCCGGCAGCAGGTCTTTCCACGGTTCGGCGATTTCCGCATCGGTTTCGGGATAGAGCCCTTCATGGCGCACGACCAGCGCACTGTCTTCCACGGTCACCACCGCGCTGCCCCAGCCGAGCGAAGCCCACAGCGCGTTGATGCGCGCGGTCATCGTGCCCAGGTCTTCGACATCGTCAAGCGGAACGACGGCGGCCATGCGGCGGCCCACCGCGGCATAGAAGCCGTGGCTCTGGTCCGGGGTGGCGGCCATGGCCAGTTCGCGGGCGATCATCGCCACCAGAAAACTGGCGCCGGCCGGAGGGCTTGCCCGGAACGCGCCGGACACGCGCGGCGTTTTCGGTTCCTCGAACATCATTTGGTTGCTCCCAGGCTTTGGCGTATGCCGATGGTCGAGCGAAGCTCTTCATAGCTGCCAAAGGTATTGTAACTGGCCTCGCCGCCGATGCGGGTGGAAGGGCTGACCTGATAATAGAGCGAACCCTCGGCCGTAAGCGCAAAGCCGGTCTTGCTGAGACTGTCATAGCGGGCCCGCACGTCGCTGTTCTGCGACTTCAGCGTATCGAGCGTTGCCTGGCGCGCCGCGTCGGTGGGATAAAGCGCAACCTCGTTCTCGTTGTAGCTCTGATAACCCGGCGTAAAGGCCGCGCGCGCGCTCAGCTTGTCCTTGTCCAGACTGTAGCGGATGGGGAAGCTGACCGAAAGGAAGCTTTGCGGGCTGAAATAGCCGCCATGCCCATAGGTGAAATAGTTCTGCGTGTTGTCGTAAGACTGGTAGTTGACGTTGATCCCGCTGGTGAGCGCCGAATGCTCGCCGCGATAGACGCGCAGATAGCCGCCCGCGTTGGCTTCGACGCTCCGGTTGTTGCTCACGTTGATCCCGCGATAGCGGTTGAGCGCCACCGTGCCATAAGCGCCGCTGCCGTTGCGATCGACCGAAAGGCCGCCCCCCACGCCTTCGCGCATCACGTGGCCCCAGGTCATCCCGGTGACGGGATCGCGCGTGCCGGCATAGGAAATCACACTGTCGGTCACCGGGCGGCGCTCCACCCAGGCCTGGGCCTGCGCTCCGTTGCCCAGCCCGGGCGTGACCCCGGCACGGAACGAAACGCGGGTTTTCCCCATGCCGATCGGCGTGGTGCCGACATCGGCATGCACCACGCCGCTGTCATAGCCGACGGTCAAGCCCACGCCCGAACGATGCTGGGTATCGGCCTGGGCGAGCGCGGACGCTCTCTCGTCGACGATGGCCTGTGCCTCTTCGGTGGCATTCGTGCCGAAGCGGGCAAGGCCCGATCCGGTGGGCCGGCCAGCATCGATCACGACCGCTTCGACCCGCGCCCGGACCCGGCCGCCTGCCAGCCCCGTGGAAATCTCGGCCGATCCGCGCAGGTCGCTCAATTGCGACAGGCCGGTCTCGCCCTTGCGCTCGCGATAGGACGTGGCCAGATCGATGCGCGGGCCGCTTTCGCGCGTAAGCTGGGCGATGTCGCCCGAAATCTTGGCCATCACCGGGTCAATCGGCCCGCCGGTGGCAAGCGGAGCGGCCGCATCGCCGAACGGGGACGCAGGCTGCGGCGCCGGCGCGGTGCCGAACGGCGATCCGCCATAAGCCGGGGCGGGCAGCGCACCCCCCGCGCTATAGCCGCCCGGTGCTGAATAAGCATTCGGCGCGGCGTAACCATTGGGCGCGGCATAGGGCGCCTGGCCGGGATTGGCATAGCCACCCTGGCCTCCGTCCATCACCGATCGCGCGATGCCGCCCTGCCCGGCGGGGGCGGGATAGGCCTGAGGGTTGCCATAGGCCGGCGCGCCATAGCTGGCTGGGGCGGCATAGGCGGACGGCGCGGCGAAATTGGCCATCGGCATCACTTGCGCACTGGGCAGCCGGGTGCCGTTGCCGAGCGCGAAGGGATTGACCTGTTGCTGGGCCTGCATCGCCGGCTGATCGCGGAACGGATTGCCACTGGCACTGCCCATCGGATCGGCCGCAAAGGGATTGCCGCCGAACGCATCGATGCCATTGCTGCCGCTTTGCCGCGCATAGAGCGCGCGCGCTTCCTTGAGCAGGCGCACCGCGGCGGCGCGATCGCCGCGCGCCTGCGCCACCTGGGCCAGAGTCAGGCGCACCTGATAATCCTGGGGGAACGCCTGGAGAGCACGCGTCGCAGCGCTTTGCGACAAATCCTTGTCGCCCGCGGCCTGGGCGGTCTGCGCCAGGCCCAGCAAGGCATCGCGGTTGCGCCCGTCACGCGTCAGAACGATCTGGAACGTCTGCGCCGCGCGGGCGGCCATCCCGCCCGATTGATAGAGCCGGGCCAGCGCAGCCAGGATTTCCAGATTGTCGGGCGCGGAACCCCAGGCGCCGCGCAGCACGTCGAACGCCTGTGCATACTGGCCGCTGAGCCGCAGGCGATCGGCCTGGCCGACGGCCAGCCCGGCCGACATGCGCGCCAGCGTGCGCTGGCCTTCGGGCGAGGTGTTGCCAAGCGCCGCCGCCTTTTGCAGGGCGGCGCGCGCCAGATCGTCGCGCCCGGTCTTGGCCAGCACGCGCACGACCGCATCATAGCCATCGAGATCGGCAATGTCCCCGCTCATCGCCGCCTGGGCATATTGCGCGGCGCCTGCGCCATCGCCCAGATCGAACAGGGCACTGGCAATCGCGGCGCGCCTTGCCGCGGGCAGCGTCTTGATCGCGCCCAATTGGCGCAGCGCAGACACGGCCTGTTCGCGCTGGCCGCTTCCGGCCATCGCCTTGGCACGCTCGATGGCGCTGTCGGTTTTCACGCCAAGCGCGAAGTTGCGCATCGCCGGGGTGCGCTGCGTTTCGGGAATGCGGTCGATCAGCGCTTCGGCCGCAGCTTTGCGGCCAAGATCGGAATCGATCAGCGCGGCGGCATAGAGCGCGTCGGGATCGCTCGACTGAGTCAGTGTTCCGATCAGCGATTCCGCCTCGATGCTGCGCCCATGGCGCACGAGGAAACGGGCAAATTCATAGCGGATCCACGGATCGTTCTGATCCAGCATCAGCCCGCCCTGAAATTCCTGTTCGGCGGTGAGATCGTCCCCGCGTGCAAGCGCCGCGAGAGCGCGGCCGCGCGCGGCGCGGCTCTGCAGGCGCTGATCGGTCTGGACGCCGCCCCGCGCATCGGCGCTTTCGGCCGCCTGGCGATAGAAATCGGCCGCATCGGCAAAGCGACCCTGACGTTCATAGATATCGGCCAGCAGTTCCAGCGCCGGCCCCGGCTGGGCGAAGCCCGACCGCACCAGCGCTTCTGCCGCGGCCTGGGCCTGATCGGTCTGTCCACGCGCCATCAGGGTGCGTGCCTCGTCCATGCCGGCATAGAACCGGGCAGCGGCCAGGGCCTCGGCCCAGCGGCCTGGATTGGGCTGGCGGGACGCCTGCTCAAGCAGGTCGCGCGCTTCGCCGAAACGGCTTTGCCGCAGACGCACGATGCCAAGGCCGCCCAGTGCATCGCCATCATTGCGATTGACGCCCAGCGCCTTTTGAAAGCGGCTGGCCGCCGCGTCCAGGTTGTTGTCGTCCAGCGCATCGAAGCCGGCCATGCGCTGCCGCCCGGCCGCATCGGCGGGGCGAAGGCGTGGCGCGGCCGCCGGGGCCGGCGCACTTTGCGCCACTTGCGGAGCCGGCCGGGGTGCTGGCCGTGGTTGCGGCCTGCGCTGGCCCTGGGACTGGGGCTGGGGCTGGGGCTGGGCTTTGGGCGCGGCGGCCACTCTGGCCGCCGGGGCCGGGGCAGCGCCAGACAACGCACGGCGCGCTTCGGCGTTGCCGGGGTCGAGTGCCAAGGCACGGCGCAGCGCCTGCTCGGCCAGATCCTGACGCCCCTTGGCTTTCCAGTATAGCCCCTGTGCGATCAGAGCCTTGACCCCGGGCACTTCGGCAAATGCCACCTGCGGCAGCGCTGCGGAGGCCGCCGTGGCCAGAAGAACGGCAACGGCGGCATGTCGGGAACTGAAGGGCGCGGACATATCATTCATCCTTGGCACCCAGGCGCAGGCGGGCCTGGCGGCGGAAATAGACATAGATCGGGCCGGTAAGCCCCAGTGCCAGGATGAGCGTACCGACCGCCATGAGCAAGGGGCGTTGACTGAACCAGAACGCAACTTTCATCCAGATCGGCAGACTGCCGACCCAATAGGTTGAACCAATGGCAAAACTTGCCATGCCATCACCGGTGATAACCGAAAGATCGCCCTGAATCTGCGCGTTGATCTTGGCGTCGGCCATGCCATCGACCAGCGGCGGCAGATCGGCGGCATCATCGGCCACCAGCGCCACCACGGTGCGATCGGAGGCATAGGGCGACTGGAAGCTGACGATCCCGGCAAACCCCCGCGCCGCGTGGATCATCGGCTCGACATCGGCCTCGTTGGTCAAGCCGCGATCGGAAAAGAGCGAGGTGACATATTGCAGCGGGCTTTTCTGCGCCACTTTCAGGCTGCGGCCATCCCAGTGCAGCGGGGCATTGGCAAAGACCTGCCCTGCCCCGGCAATGGCCGAACTGCCTATCACCAGAATGTCCTGTGTGGCCAGGCGATCGGGATCGATGCCCTGGGCGACGGTGACCCCGGTGGGAGGCGTCCCCGTGCTGTCGCCAAAACGGCCCATCAGGTTGAGGAACGCCTGCACCGACGCGGGCGTCGGATTGCGGCTCATCAGCACGGTCGTCTCGCCCAGGTCGGGGCGGATTGTAAACGGATAACCGGCGCCGGCAAACGTGGCCAGATCGGGCATTTCGAGCGCGTGATAGGCGTGGCTCAAGTCGATGGTGGAACTGGGATCAATCGCCACGCGCACGTTGTCGGGCAGCGTGCCGGTGCACTTCTGCTTGTCGGCCAGGATCAGATTGTAATCGAAAACCAGGTCGTTCTGCCCGAACAGGTTATAGCGCGGCAGCGTGAGGCTGGCCGATCCGTCAAAGCTCTTGGCACCTTTCGCGCCGAACCAGTCGCTCCACCAGCTGCCCGCCAGGGGCAGGGTCTTGAGGAACTGGCTGTTGATCGAGATGTCGAGGCGCGAGGCCTTGCGGTCCATCCACTTGGCCAGGGGATAACGATAGACCAGATTGAGCGTGCCGCCCTGGCGCGGCCAGAAGAACAGATCGGGCGCGACGCGGAAACGCGCAGTGAGCGGGCCTGGGGGCAGGCCGATGCCCTGCAGCGCATAGGGCTCCATGATTTCGCCCAGCTTGACCGCGTGATCGGTGGTGATCCAGCGCGGCGCGCCATAGCGCGGATAGATCGGCACGCGGGCGCCGTCGAAATTCATCCTGGCCCCGCCGAACACGCCGCGCCCCGATGAAACGGCGGCGGCGGCCACGCGCAGTTCGCCATCGTCGCGCCCCATGATCACCAGCACCGTGCCATAGGGATCGCGCGGATTGCGCACCACCGCGGCCGATGCGCCGGTTACCGGCATATCGATCCCGGGCAGGCTCTGCCCCGATTTCAGAAAGGCGATGGCGTTGCCCATGGGCATCTGGCCATAAAGCGGCTGGAACGAAAAGCCGCGATAACTGGCCATGCTGCCCAGCCAGCCGGCCATGGCCGCCGCTGCCTCGAGTTCTCCCTTGCGGGGCTGACCGGCAAAAACGAATGGCATCCTGAGCGTGGTATTGATGGCACGATCGAAAAACGGGCCGGGCAGGCGCGAAAGATCGGGCGCGTTGGGCAGCGCCTGGGTGGTGATGTCGAGCCACGAGCGGGTGTTGCTGACATTGGCCCACAGCACCGAGTTGAACGGATCTTCGCAATCGCGGGCATAATGGCCGATCAGGCGCAGGTTGAGCTGGTTGTCCCCAGGCAGGAACAGTGCGGGGTTGATCGGCAGGGTCAGCACCTGGCCGCCCGAATCCTGCGGGCGCAACGGCACGATCTGCACCACCTCGCCGTTCACCAGCACGACCAGTTGCGAAAGATCGCCCAGCAGGGCCGGCGACCACGCCAGTTGCAGCGTGATCGACGCATCGGTGACCACCGCGTTCTTGCGCACCCCGAACGGAATCGAAATTTCGCCGCGCGTGCTCTGAAGCCGCACGGCGTTCTTGATCCGCAAATCCTTGAGCGTCAGCCGCTCGTGCGAGATGCCCCCGCCTCCGCTCCCGCCCACTGTCGCCGCGGGCGGCGCGGCAGCGGGCGCGGCCTGCGCCTGCTGCGGCGTGAAAAATCCGGCACTGGCGGAAAAGGCCAGGAACAAGGCTGCGGCAGCCGCCATGGCCGAGCGCTTCTTGCGCTTTTGCTCCTTGGCGGCCAGCCTGGCTTCGGCATGGGCCTTTTCCTCGGCCAGGCGCGCGGCGGCCTTGGCCGCTTCGGCCGCGCGGCGCTGCTCTTCCCTGGCAGCCTTGCGCTCGCTGCGGTTGAGCATAAGCATGCGCTTGATCGTCAAGGCATTGACCACCAGAATATCCCTCAGCGAACGCAGACCAGTCACGCTCTCCGGCGGCGCAGCGCGCTGCCAGGCGTCCGCCCGTCCCATAACGGCACGAACAAGCCTACGCTGGCCCAGTGTGTCAAGGGTATGATAGCGGACATAGGCGCGGTCACCCGTGCGCCGCACGGTTTCCACCGGCACGGCGAGCCGATCATCGCCCATCGCCAGCACGATATCCGTGACCGTGGCATCGCCCACCGGCAATTCGGCCGGAAGCGCGATCGCGGCCCCGCCCATCGAGATGTCGATCGTGGTGCCATCGACCACATGACCCGATGAAAAATGAACAGCGACAGGCAGTTCCGCGGTCACCCGGATCGTTTGACGGGCTTGGCGGGTTTCCCGCGCCACCGAAACGGCGGCTGTCAGGATGATGAGGCTGAAGGCCGCCCAGGCCACGTTCAGCACAAGCGTATCGAGCTGCACGTTGAACAGGTGCTGGAAGAACACGCGCTTGCCGATCGCCAGCACGATGCCGAACACGATCAGGGCCATGCAGATCAGGTGCGGCTTGACGATGGCCCAGTCGAAAAACGTGCGGTCGAGCAGATCGCCCTTGTCCGTCACGTTGAACTTGCCCTTGCGCGGCTTGAACCAAGTCATCACCGTCGGCGCCACGAGGTGGAACGCCAGGATCGTTTCATAGACCTCGCCCCAGAACGGCCGGCGTTCGCCCGCCTGCGAGCGTTCGGCGGTAACTTGCGAGCAGAACAGGTGCGGCGCGGCATAGGCGAAGATCAGCGAGGCGGACGCCGCGATGATGTTCTGCCCGAAGATCAGATAGGCGAGCGGGCTGGTGAGGAAGCAGATGCGCGGCAGCGGAAACTGGAAGTGCAGCATCGCATTGAGATAGCAAAGCCGTTGCTGCCACGTGAGGCCAGGACCCATCAGCGGGTTCTCGATGCGCAGGATCTGCGTCATGCCGCGCGCCCAGCGAATGCGCTGGCCAATGTGCAGCACCAGGCGTTCGGTAGCCAAGCCGGCCGAAAGGCGGGTGCTGATATAGGCCGTGGACCAGCCGGTGCGTTGCAGCTTGAGCGCGGTATGCGCGTCTTCGGTCACGGTCTCGCCGGCAAAGCCGTTGGTTTCCATCAGCGCTTCGCGGCGGATGACCGCGCACGAGCCGCAGAAGAACGTGGCGTTCCACAAGTCGTTGCCGCCCTGCACCGGGCCGTAGAACAGGTCACCTTCGCCCGGCATGTTCTTGGCGGTGGCCAGATTGCGCTGCACTGGATCGGGCGAATAGAAGAAGTGCGGCGTCTGCATCAGCGCCAGCTTTTCCTCTTTCTGGAAATAGGCCACCGTCAATTGCAGGAAAGCGCGCGTGGGCACGTGGTCGCAATCGAAGATCGCGATCAGTTCGCCTTCGGTCTTTTTCATCGCGGCGTTGAGATTGCCGGCCTTGGCGTGCAGGTTGTTGTCACGGGTGATGTAGCCGCAGCCGGCCTCGCGGGCAAAGGCGCGGAATTCGGGGCGGCGGCCGTCATCCAGGATGAACACCTTGAAGCGGTCGTGCGGGTAATCCATGTCCATCGCCGCGAACACGGTGTTGCGGACGATATCCAGGCTCTCGTTATAGGTCGGGATATAGACGTCTACCGTCGGCCAGGTGTCGGGCTCGCCCTCGATTTCGACCACGGGGCGCTCCAGTGGCCAGATGGTCTGCAGAAAGCCCAGGATAAGCAGCACCCAGGCATAGAGTTCCGCCAGGTAGAGGCCGGTGCCGAACAGGAATTCCAGCGGCGTGCCGAACGACAGCGTCTGCGTGGTGCGCCAGAAGATGTAGCGGGTCGAAGTGATGATGGCGAGGATGCCGATCGCCAGCGAACCCTTGCGCTCCTTCCACCGCGACAGCACCATCATGCCCACGATCGTGCCGCCCGCGAGCATCCACTGCTGCTTGAGATCGAGCGGCACGCCGATCACCACCAGCGCCGTCAGCGCCAGCAGGACGAACATGCCCAGGCGCAGGATCTGCGCCGGATTGCGAACCAGGGCCATCATGCCGCGCGGTTCTTTCCGGAACGGGGGGTTGAGGCTGCATCATCGTCGAACAGCTCGATATCGAGGTCTTCCTCCACCAGATCGTCGAGAAGCCCGGCAACCTTTTCGCCCAGCGCGATGGTATCGGCCAATGCGCCGCTGTGCGGGGCATAACGGCCCAGGGGCTGCAGCATGGCGCCCGCTTCGATCACCGCTTCGTCGCGGCGCACCTGGCCCAGCAGGCGATCGCCCAGCAGTTCCCGCAGGAAGCCCACGGAATGGCGGGCAAAGCGGCGGGTATCCTCGACCTGGCTCACCACGAACCAGGTCTTGGCAAAGCCCGCGTCGGTGATCGAGGGCAGCGTCATCAGGCATTCGGCGGTTGCCGTCAGCGGGCAGATCTCCAGCGTCGCATAGGGGAGCAGCAGATCGCGCAGATGCTGATCGGCGCTGGCGATGTCGGCCACGAACAGCGATTCTCCGCCAAACCCGATCTCACCCTGGGCCAGCGCTTCGGCAAAATCGGGCTGGCGCGCCATGGCCGCCACGCTGCGCAGCGCCACGCCCTGGACAGACGCGCTCGCTGCCTCGTCGGCCGGTGCATCGAACGCGGGCAGCGCTTCTCCCGGGCCGATCCCGAAATGCAGTTGCAGCGTGCCGTTCTGCGCGAAATCCAGCGCCGTCACATCGCGGCCGGCGCGCGAGAGGGCGATGGCGGCGGTTGCGGCCAGGAACGAGGTGCCCGTGCCGCCCCGCGGACTGTGGAACAGGACAAGAGCCATCAGGCGTCTCCCTTCTCGACGGCGTCGGACAGCCGCTGCAGCAGCGAGCGGATGTTCTGCGCGCGTTCGGGGCGGCCATAGCGACCGAACAGGCTGGGCGCCGGGTCGGCTTCCTGCGGCTTGGCCGGAGCGACCGGGGAGGCAACCACCGGGGTAGGACGTGGCTGGGCTTTCAGCGCCGGCTGGCGCAGGCTGTCGCCCGGCTCGGCCGCTTCGATCGCTGCCACGTCTTCCTGCGGCATGATGCGCGGGTCCCGCAGCAGCGCTTCGAAAATGGGCCAGCTTTCGAGATCGGCAAAGCGATCGACGAATTCCCGGTATCGGAAATCGCTTTTGCCCAGCCGCTCCAACAAGACCCTGGCATCTGCCCGCATAACTCAAACCCCCGCGTAATCTCCCTGGTAGATGTTGCAGACAATGGTTAACAAATGCCTTCCCGCGATCGGACCCGACCGATAAAGTGCCTGCGTTTTCGGGCTTTTGCGATAGACCGTTTATTTTTGCGGTCCCTGTGCGAGGCTGAAAATGCACAGGTGCGCGTTAACGGAGAACGAGCCCTGCCCCGATTCGGGACAGCCTCATTACCCGGTAACGATACGATAAGGCACGCGGTCGCGCTGCAAGGGATCGACGGCGATCGGGCGATCGCTGGGCGGAAAGGCGCGCTGGTCGCAGGTATCGCGCGGGCAGGTGCGGCACGAGGCGCCGATGCGCGCCACCGCGTCGTCGCTCGCCAGATTGAGACCGTCGGCATAGACGAACTCGCTGGCCAGCGATGCCTCGCATCCCAAGGCGACGGCATAACGGCGCGACGGGCGATAGTAGGAGCCCGACGGCTTGACCAGCCCCTTGGCGATCGACACGTAGCGGACGCCATCGGGCATTTCGGCCAGTTGCACGTGGATGCGATCGGGAATGGCCACGGCTTCGTGCACGATCCACAGCGGACAGGCGCCGCCATAGCGGCCGAACTGCAATCGCGTGGCCGAATGGCGCTTGGTCACGTTGCCGGCCATGTCTACCCGGCAGAAGAACACCGGGACGCCGCGTGCCTGCGGGCGTTGCAAGGTCGACAGGCGATGGCACACCTGCTCGAAACTGGTGTGAAACGGCTGGCGCAGCAGATCGACATCGTGGCGGAACGCGCGGGCCGCCTGGGCAAAGGCGCGGTATGGCATGGTCAGCGCGCCCGCGGCATAATTGCCCAGCCCCACGGCCAGCAGATGTCGCGCCGCTTCGCTGCGCAGAGGCGCGCTCGCCACGATCTCGGCAATGGCGTCGGCAAGGGCAATGGCGCAAACCTGGTAGGCCAGCTGGAACCGGCTGGATTCGGGCGGCTGGGTGGAATCGAGCGTGAGCACCCGGGTCCGCCCGTCATAGCGCCGCACCGGGCCACCGCTGCGCCAGACCAACGACACGCCCTCGCCCGCCAGCCATTGCTGCATCTGGGCGATGTCCGGCGAGGCGCCGCCCTGGCCGATCCGCGCCGCCAGATCCTCTGCCCCGCGATCGAGCGCATCGACATAGTTGTTGGCATGATGGAACCAGTCGCGCACTTCCTCCCACGGCAGGCGTCCACCCGCCGCCAGGCTGGCGCCGATCGTTTCGTCCATCATGTCCAGCCGCTGGCGGGTCTGCGTATAGAGCCCGTGCAATTGCACCACCTGGCGCGCCAGATCGGGAAATTGGCGGGCCAGCCGCTCCACCTGCTCGCCCGGCGGGCTGGCCGAAAGGTGCGGATCGGCAAGCGCACCGCGCAGCGCTTCGGCCAGATCGTCGGCCGCGGGTGGCGAGAGATCTGCCCAATCGACCGGAAACGCCGCCATCAGCGCGTCGGTCAGCGCCGGCGTGAGCGGTCGCTCGTCGTTTTCCAGCTGCGAGAGATAACTGGCGCTGATGCCCAGTGCCGCCGCCATCTCCGCCTGGCGCAGCGCACGGCGCTGGCGCAGCGCGCGCAAAGGTTGGCCGGCGAAGAGAGGACGGCGTGCCATGATGGGTTGGCGCTATCATTCGTCGTGCTGTTTGCAAAGCGGCGCTTCGCAACTTTGCAGATTAACATTGGACAGGTCCCCCGGGCTGCGGCATCGCGGGTGGAATTCTGCAAACTTGCAAAGCGAGAGATGCCATGTCAGCCAACATTGCCGAGATGGAGCGCCGCCGCGCCGCCGCACGCCTGGGCGGAGGCCAGCGCCGGATCGATGCACAGCATGCCAAGGGCAAGCTGACCGCGCGCGAGCGGCTGGACATTCTGCTCGATGAAGACAGCTTCGAAGAAATCGACGCTTATGTCGAACACAACTGCGTCGATTTCGGCATGCCGGCCACCACCGTTCCCGGCGATGGCGTGGTTACCGGATCAGGCACGATCAACGGCCGCCTGGTCTTCGTGTTCAGCCAGGATTTCACCGTTTTCGGCGGCGCGGTTTCCGAACGCCACGCGATGAAGATCTGCAAGATCATGGACATGGCCATGA
Source organism: Novosphingobium sp. DS6-6 (assembly GCF_057784975.1). NCBI lineage: Bacteria > Pseudomonadati > Pseudomonadota > Alphaproteobacteria > Sphingomonadales > Sphingomonadaceae > Novosphingobium > Novosphingobium sp. DS6-6. The sequence continues at coordinate 308,351 of NZ_JBYNTS010000004.1, forward strand.
AAGTGGGCGCTCCGGTGATCGGCCTCAACGATTCGGGCGGGGCACGCATCCAGGAAGGCGTGGCCTCGCTGGGCGGCTATGCCGAGATTTTCCAGCGCAACGTGCTCGCTTCGGGCGTGGTGCCGCAGCTTTCGCTGATCATGGGGCCTTGCGCGGGTGGCGCCGTCTATTCCCCGGCGATGACCGACTTCATTTTCATGGTGAAGGATTCGAGCTACATGTTCGTCACCGGGCCCGACGTGGTCAAGACGGTGACCAACGAGATCGTCACTCAGGAGGAACTGGGCGGCGCGGTGACGCACTCCACCAAGACGTCGGTTGCCGATCTGGCCCTGGAAAACGATATCGAAGCGCTGCTGGCCGCCCGCGAATTCTTCGATTACCTGCCGCTGACCAACCGCAGCGGCGTACCCGAACGCCCGACGTCGGACCCGTGGGACCGATTCGACGAAAGCCTCGACACCCTTGTGCCCGCGTCGGCGAACCAGCCCTATGACATGCACGAAGTCATCGCCAAGGTGGTGGACGAAGGCGAGTTCTTCGAAATCCAGGGCGCCCATGCAGCAAATATCATCTGCGGCTTCGGCCGGATCGAAGGGCGGACCATCGGCGTGGTCGCCAACCAGCCGCTGGTGCTGGCCGGCGTGCTCGACATCAATTCTTCGAAGAAAGCCGCGCGTTTCGTAAGGTTCTGCGACGCGTTCGACATTCCGATCGTCACGTTCGTCGATGTGCCGGGGTTCCTGCCCGGAACAGCGCAAGAGCATAACGGTATCATCAAGCACGGCGCCAAGCTGCTTTTCGCCTATGGCGAAGCGACCGTGCCCAAGATCACCGTGATCACCCGCAAGGCCTATGGCGGCGCTTACGACGTGATGGCCTCCAAGCATCTGCGCGGCGATCTCAATTATGCCTGGCCGACTGCCGAAATCGCGGTCATGGGCGCCAAAGGCGCGGTGGAGATCATTTTCCGCGGCCTTGGCCCCGAAGAAATCGCCGCCCGCACCAAGGAATACGAAGACCGGTTCGCCAATCCCTTCGTGGCGGCCAGCAAGGGCTTCATCGACGAAGTGATTCATCCGCATTCGACCCGGCGCAGAATTGCTCTGGGCCTACGCAAGCTGCGCGGCAAGCAACTCGATAATCCGTGGAAAAAGCACGACAACATTCCGCTGTAGGAAGGGCACATCCATGAAGCTGGCCATGAAACTTGGTCGTTTGAACCATGTCGGCGTGGCGGTGCCCTCGATGGAGGACGCCATCGCCTATTACCGCGAGGTGATGGGCGCCACGCTTGTCACCACGCCGTTCGACATGCCCGAGCAAGGCGTGAAAGTGGCGTTCGTCAACACACCGGGCGAGGCCGGCACCAGCGGCACGCAGATCGAATTGATCGAGCCTTTGGGCAAGACCAGCCCGATCGCCGCTTTCCTTGCCAAGAACCCGGCCGGCGGCCAGCACCATTTGTGCTACGAAGTCGACGATATCGCCGCCGCGCGCGACTGGTTCACCGCGCAGGGCAAGCGCATTCTCGGCCCCACCCGCATCGGCGCCCACGGCACACCGATCTTTTTCCTTCATCCGAAGGATATGCTGGGCCAGTTGACGGAAATCATGGAGACGCCCCGTGGCAAGCATTGAAGACTGGGCGGCCCTTGCGGCCAAGGAAGTCAAAGGCAAGGACCTGACCTGGCACACCCCCGAAGGCATTGCCGTCAAGCCGCTTTACACCGCCGAAGACGTGACCGCCGCGATGGAGGCCAATCTGGGCCTGCCCGGGTTTGCCCCGTTCACGCGCGGCGTGCGCGCCAGCATGTATGCCGGCCGGCCCTGGACGATCCGACAGTACGCGGGCTTTTCCACAGCCGAAGAATCCAACGCCTTCTATCGCCGCAATCTGGCCGCCGGGCAGAAAGGCCTGTCCGTGGCGTTCGATCTGGCGACCCACCGCGGCTATGACAGCGACCATCCGCGCGTGGTGGGCGACGTGGGCAAGGCAGGCGTGGCGATCGACAGCGTCGAGGACATGAAAATCCTGTTCGACGGCATTCCGCTTGACGAAATGTCGGTCTCGATGACGATGAACGGAGCGGTGATCCCGATCCTGGCGTTCTTCATCGTCGCGGGCGAGGAACAGGGGGTGCCGACCGAAAAACTGGACGGAACCATTCAGAACGACATTCTGAAGGAGTTCATGGTCCGCAACACCTATATCTATCCGCCCGAACCCTCGATGCGGATCATTTCCGACATCTTTGCCTATACCAGTGCGAAGATGCCCAAGTTCAATTCGATTTCCATATCCGGCTATCACATGCAGGAAGCCGGCGCCACGCAGGTTCAGGAACTGGCCTTCACGATCGCCGATGGCATGGAATACGTGAAGTATGGCGTGGCTTCGGGCCTCGACATCGACAAGTTCGCCGGACGGCTGTCGTTCTTCTTTGCTATCGGCATGAACTTTTTCATGGAAGTGGCCAAACTGCGCGCGGCGCGCGTGCTGTGGCATCGCGCCATGACGCAACTGGGCGCGCGCGACGAACGCAGCAAGATGCTGCGCACCCATTGCCAGACATCGGGCGTCAGCCTGCAGGAGCAGGACCCGTACAACAACGTGATCCGCACCACGATCGAGGCCATGGCCGCGATGCTGGGTGGTACGCAGTCGCTTCATACCAATGCACTCGACGAAGCGATCGCCCTGCCCACCGACTTTTCGGCGCGCATTGCCCGCAACACCCAGATCGTGATCCAGGAAGAAACGGGCATGTGCAACGTGGTCGATCCGCTGGGCGGATCGTACTATATCGAAGCGCTGACCGCCCGGCTGGTGGACGAGGCCTGGGCGATCATCGAGCGCGTGGAAGCGGAAGGGGGCATGGCCAAGGCCGTAGCCGCCGGCTGGCCCAAGGCGATGATCGAGCAGGCCGCCGCCGCCCGCCAGGCCCGCGTGGATCGCGGCGAGGACGTGATCGTCGGCGTCAACAAGTACCGGCTGGCGCAGGAAGACCGCATCGAAACGCTCGAAGTGGACAACCACGCGGTACGCGAAGCGCAGATCGCCCGCATCAATCGCGTGCGCGCGGCCCGTGATGAAACCGCCTGCCGGGCCGCGCTTGCCGCCCTGACCGAAGCGGCGCGCAAGGCCGCCGCCGCCGGAACGGCCGGAACGGACACCGAACCCGTCGATGCCTTGCCCGATCTTGCGCACAACCTTCTCGCGCTCGCCGTCGAAGCCGCGCGCCATCGCGCCACGCTGGGCGAGATTTCCGATGCCATGGAAACCGTGTTCGGCCGCCACGGCACGGTGCCCACGCCGGTCAAGGGCGTCTATGGCGCGGCCTATGAAAACGACAGCCGCTACGCCCAGGTGATCGAGGGCGTTGCCGCCGTTACCCGCCGCCTGGGGCGCAAGCCGCGCCTGCTCGTGGCCAAGATGGGTCAGGACGGACACGACCGCGGCGCCAACGTGATCGCGTCGGCTTTTGGCGACATGGGTTTCGACGTGACCAGCGGCCCCTTGTTCCAGACGCCCGAGGAAACCTGCGTTCTGGCGCTTGCCGCCGATGTCGATGCCATCGGCGCCTCCAGCCTGGCCGCCGGGCACAAGACGCTGATCCCTGAATTGATCCAGCGCCTGCGCGAAGCCGGGCGGGGTGACATCAAAGTGGTCGCGGGCGGTGTCATTCCGCCACAAGACTATGATTTTCTGCGTGAAGCCGGGGTTCAGGGCATTTACGGCCCAGGCTCCAACGTGGTGGAATGCGCGGCCGACATGCTGCGTCTTCTGGGACACAACATGCCCCCGCTGGACGCGTGACGGGATCGGAGAGAACGATGTTCAAGAAAATCCTTATCGCCAACCGCGGCGAAATTGCCTGTCGCGTGATCAAGACGGCGCGCCGCATGGGCATTGCCACCGTCGCCGTCTATTCCGATGCCGATGCGCGCGCGCCTTTCGTGCAGATGGCTGATGAAGCCGTGCACATCGGCCCGGCACCTGCCGCGCAATCCTATCTCGTTCCCGAAAAGATCATCGCGGCGTGCAAGGCGACCGGGGCCGAAGCGGTCCATCCCGGGTACGGCTTCCTGTCGGAACGAACCAGCTTTGCCGAAGCGCTGGCGGCGGAAAACATTGCTTTCATTGGCCCGCCGGTGGGCGCCATTGCCGCGATGGGCGACAAGATCGAGTCCAAGAAACTGGCCCGATCCGCCGGGGTCAACGTCGTACCGGGCTTCGTCGGCGAAATCGCCGATACCGAACATGCGGTGCAGATCGCCAACGACATCGGCTATCCGGTGATGATGAAAGCGTCGGCCGGCGGCGGCGGCAAGGGCATGCGCCTGGCCTTTTCGGAAAAGGACGTGCGCGAGGGCTTCGAAAGCGTGAAGCGCGAGGGCCTCAATTCGTTTGGCGACGATCGCGTTTTCATCGAGAAGTTCATCGAGAACCCGCGCCACATCGAAATTCAGATCCTGGGCGATCAGCACGGCAATATCCTTTACCTGAACGAGCGCGAATGCTCGATCCAGCGCCGCCATCAGAAAGTGGTGGAAGAAGCGCCCTCGCCTTTCGTCAGCCCGGAAATGCGCAAAGCCATGGGCGAACAGTGCGTGGCCTTGGCCCGGGCGGTTGGCTATTATTCGGCCGGCACGGTGGAACTCATCGTATCGGGCGCGGACAAGAGCGGAAAGTCCTTCTACTTCCTGGAAATGAACACCCGCCTGCAGGTGGAACATCCCGTCACCGAGGCGATCACCGGGATCGACCTGGTCGAACAGATGATCCGCGTGGCGGCCGGGGAGAAGCTGGCTTTTTCGCAGGACGACATAAGGCTCGATGGCTGGGCCATCGAAAACCGCGTCTATGCCGAAGATCCCTATCGCGGCTTTCTTCCTTCGACCGGGCGCCTGATCCGCTATCGCCCGCCGCTGGCCGGCTGGACCGACGACGGCGCGGGCAATGCGCGGCGCGGGGTGGGCGGCGTGCGGGTCGACGACGGCGTCTATGAAGGCGGCGAAGTCTCGATGTTCTACGATCCGATGATCGCCAAGCTGGTCACTTGGGGCAAGACCCGCGACGAGGCAGCCGATCGGCAACTGGCGGCGCTCGACCGTTTCGAGATCGAAGGCCTTGGCCACAATATCGATTTCGTCAGCGCGATCATGCAGCACCCCCGCTTCCGCTCGGGCGAACTGACCACCGGCTTCATTGCCGAGGAATACCCGGAAGGGTTTCACGGCGCGCCCGCTTCGGCCGATCTGCAACGCGCACTGGCTGGCGTGGCCGCGTTTCTCGCAACCGCCCGCGCCGACCGCGCGCGGCGTGTGGATGGGCAGCTCGGCAAGCGCCTGCGCCCGCCGTCCGAATGGTCGGTCACGCTCGGGAGTCAGGTTTTCGCGGTCGTTCTCGATGGCGACGACGTCACTGTCGATGGCACGCCGCTCGATCTCGCGATGGAATATACGCCCGGTGACAGCCTGGTGGAAGCCGAAGCGAGCGGCCTGGCACTGGGCATCAAGGTCAGGCCGACGCGCAGCGGGTTCCAGCTCACGACCCATGGCGCGGTCCACAATGTGCAAGTGTTGCCGGCACGGCTGGCGCCCTACACCGCGCACATGATCGAAAAGGTACCGCCCGATCTGTCCCGCTTTCTGATTTGCCCTATGCCCGGCCTGCTCGTCGCGCTCCATGTCGGCGAAGGTGACAGCGTGGAGGCCGGCCAGCCCCTGGCAGTGGTCGAAGCGATGAAGATGGAGAACATTCTTCGCGCCGAAAAAAGCGGCAAGGTCAAGCGCGTGCAGGCCAAGGCCGGGGAAAGCCTGGCGGTGGATGCGGTGATCCTCGAGATGGAATGACGCCGGCCGCTCAAACGTGCATTGACGTTTACGTAAGCGGGAATTAGCACGACGGTCAAATCGACATGAAAGGCACGATCGAGATGAAAGCGCTTGTGTGCGTGAAGCGAGTGATCGACTACAACGTGAAGCCGCGTGTGAAGGCGGACGGTACGGGTGTCGAGCTGGCGAATGTGAAGATGAGCATGAACCCGTTTGACGAG